>NZ_CP070982.1:4239331-4583663 GCF_018417595.1 Pseudomonas entomophila | reverse complement strand
AGCGCCAGTACGTCGCGCAAGGCCGCTACTCCGCCGAAGTCGACGCCGAAGTCGTCCCCCAGCCGCGCAACCGCGTCGGCCTGAAGATCAAGATCAACGAAGGCACCGTGGCCGCGATCCAGCACATCAACGTGGTGGGCAACACGGTATTCGACGACGAAACGCTGGGGCAGCTGTTCGAGCTCAAGACCACCAACTGGCTGTCGTTCTTCAAGAACGACGACAAGTACGCCCGTGAAAAACTGTCCGGTGACCTGGAACGCCTGCGCTCCTACTACCTGGACCGCGGCTACATCAACATGGACATCGCCTCGACCCAGGTGTCGATCACCCCGGACAAGAAGCACGTCTACATCACCGTCAACATCAACGAAGGCGAGAAGTACACCGTTCGCGACGTGAAGCTGTCCGGTGACCTCAAAGTGCCGGAAGACCAGGTCAAGTCGCTGCTGCTGGTGCAGCCAGGCCAGGTGTTCTCGCGCAAGGTGATGACCACCACGTCCGATCTGATCACCCGTCGCCTGGGTAACGAAGGCTACACCTTCGCCAACGTCAACGGCGTACCACAACCAAACGACCAGGATCACACCGTCGACATCATGTTCGTCGTCGATCCGGGCAAGCGTGCCTACGTCAACCGCATCAACTATCGCGGCAACACCAAGACCGAAGACGAAGTGCTGCGTCGCGAGATGCGCCAGATGGAAGGCGGCTGGGCCTCGACCTACCTGATCGACCAGTCGAAGACCCGCCTCGAGCGCCTGGGCTTCTTCAAGGAAGTCAACGTCGAGACCCCGCCGGTGCCAGGCACCGACGACCAGGTCGACGTCAACTACAGCGTCGAAGAACAGGCTTCCGGTTCGATCACCGCCAGCGTCGGTTTCGCCCAGAGCGCGGGCCTGATCCTGGGTGGCTCGATCAGCCAGACCAACTTCCTGGGTACCGGTAACAAGGTCTCCATCGGCCTGACCCGTTCCCAATACCAGACCCGCTACAACTTCGGCTTCGTCGACCCCTACTTCACCGCCGACGGTGTCAGCCTGGGCTACAACGCCTTCTACCGCAGCACCAACTACGACGACCTCGACGTCGACGTGGCCAGCTATGCGGTCGACAGCCTGGGTGCCGGTGTCAGCCTCGGCTACCCGATCAGCGAGACCTCGCGCCTGACCTATGGCCTGACCGTACAGCAGGACAAGCTCAAGACCGGCAAGTACACCGTCGACGAGATCTTCGATTTCGTCGACAAGGAAGGCGACAACTTCCTGAACTTCAAGGCCTCGATCGGCTGGTCCGAGTCGACCCTGAACAAAGGCGTGCTGGCAACCCGTGGTCACTCGCAAAGCTTGACCCTGGAGTCCACCATCCCGGGCAGCGACCTGTCTTTCTACAAGCTCGACTATCGCGGCCAGCTGTTCAAGCCGATCAACAACGACTACACCCTGCGCCTGCACACAGAACTGGGCTATGGTGATGGTTTCGGTGGCACTTCGGGCCTGCCGTTCTACGAGAACTACTACGCGGGTGGTTTCAACTCCGTCCGTGGCTTCAAGGACAGCAGCCTCGGACCACGCAGTACGCCTAGCCGCGGTGAAGGCAACCCTGGCGGCAAACCAGGCACCATCGCCGACCCGGACCAGGATCCGCTGCCGTTCGGTGGCAACGTGCTGGTGCAGGGCGGTGTCGAGTTGCTGTTCCCGCTGCCGTTCGTCAAGGACCAGCGTTCGCTGCGCACTTCCGTGTTCTGGGACGTGGGTAACGTGTTCGACACCAACTGCGGCAGCAAGCCTGATTGCGCGAAGGTCGGTTTCTCGGACATGGCCAGCTCCGTCGGTCTGGGCGTGACCTGGATTACCGCGCTGGGCCCGCTGAGCTTCAGCCTGGCGATGCCGATCAAGAAGCCGGACGACGCCGACACCCAAGTATTCCAATTCTCTCTGGGCCAGACCTTCTGAGGTCGGCCCCGGTTTAACGACAACGGTTTATCCAGGAGTTCATCGTGCGTAAGTTGACCCAACTGGCCATCCTGGCCGCTGCGCTGGTCGCCACCCCGGCTTTCGCCGAAATGAAGGTTGCCGTGCTGAACTATCAGATGGCCCTGCTCGAATCCGACGCGGCCAAGAAGTACGCCGTCGACGCCGAGAAAAAATTCGGCCCGCAACTGACCAAGCTCAAGGGCCTGGAAAGCAGCGCCAAAGGCATCCAGGACCGCCTGATCAAGGGCGGCGACAAGATGCCCCAGCCAGAGCGTGAGCGCCTGGAGCTCGAGTTCAAGCAGAAGGCCCGTGACTTCCAGTTCCAGTCGAAGGAGCTGAACGAAGCCAAGGCCGTTGCCGACCGTGACATGCTCAAGCAGCTCAAGCCCAAGCTTGACGGTGCTGTCGAGGAAGTGATCAAGAAGGGTGGCTTCGACCTGGTGCTCGAGCGCGGCGCGGTCATCGATGTCAAGCCTCAGTACGACATCACCCGCCAAGTCATCGAGCGCATGAACCAAGCGCGTTGATATGACCGTGACCATGACACTCGGCCAGCTGGCCGAGGCCCTCGGGGCCACGCTGAAAGGCCCCGAGGCGCTGCAGATCACCGGGCTGGCCACCTTGCAGGAGGCCGGTTCCGGGCAGTTGAGCTTTCTCGCCAACAAGCAGTACCGCAAGTTCCTGGACGATTCCCAGGCCAGCGCAGTGCTGCTCAAGGCAGAGGACGCCGAAGGCTTTGCCGGCAACGCGCTGATCGTGGCCGACCCTTATCTCGCCTATGCGCGCATTTCGCACCTGTTCGATCCAAAGCCCAAGGCTGTGGCGGGAATTCATCCCAGCGCCGTGGTGGCTGAAGATGCGCAGGTCGACGCCAGCGCCAGCATCGGTCCGTTCGTCGTGATCGAAAGCGGTGCCCGCATCGGCGCCGATGTGACCGTCGGTGCCAACTGCTTCATCGGTGCCCGCTGCGTGATCGGCGAAGGCGGCTGGCTCGCGCCGCGCGTCACGCTTTATCACGATGTCACCATTGGCAAGCGTGTGGTGATCCAGTCCGGCGCAGTGATCGGTGGCGAGGGCTTCGGCTTTGCCAACGAGAAAGGTGTCTGGCGCAAGATCGCCCAGATTGGCGGTGTGACGTTGGGCGACGATGTGGAAATCGGTGTGAATACCGCCGTGGACCGTGGCGCGTTGTCCGACACGCGAATCGGTGATGGCGTCAAGCTCGACAACCAGATCCAGATCGCCCACAACGTGCAGGTCGGTGACCACACCGCGATGGCGGCTTGCGTCGGGATCTCCGGTAGCACCCGTATCGGCAAGCACTGCATGATTGCCGGTGGCGTCGGCATGGTTGGCCATATCGATGTCTGCGACAATGTGTTCGTGTCCGGCATGACCATGGTGACCCGCTCCATTACCGAACCGGGTGGCTATTCTTCCGGTACGGCCATGCAGCCGTTGGCCGAATGGCGCAAGAGCGCCGCGCGCATTCGCCAGCTGGACGAGATGTCCAAGCGTCTCCAGCAGCTGGAAAAACGAGTTGACACCGTGACCTCAGGTGGCCAGCCGACATCAGAAGGCTGATACCCATTCCTGAGCGAGCGTTCACAGTCGCTGGCTGGCTCCTCTTTGGATCTGCAAAAGGAGCGTGTGGTCGGTACCTGCGCTCCCTATTCTTATTACAGGCTTCCCCCCGAAATGATGGACATCAACGAGATTCGCGAATACCTGCCTCACCGTTACCCGTTCCTGCTGGTGGATCGTGTGACGGAGCTGGACTTCGAGGCCCAAAGCATTCGTGCCTACAAGAATGTCAGCATCAACGAGCCGTTCTTCAATGGCCACTTCCCGGCGCATCCGATCATGCCCGGCGTGCTGATCATCGAGGCGATGGCACAGGCGGCCGGTATTCTCGGGTTCAAGATGCTCGACGCCAAACCGGCCGACGGCACCCTCTACTACTTCGTCGGCTCCGACAAGCTGCGTTTCCGCCAGCCGGTGCTGCCGGGCGACCAGCTGGTGCTGGAAGCCAAGTTCCTCAGCCGTAAAAGCATGATCTGGAAGTTCGAGTGCCGTGCCCTGGTCGACGGCAAGCCGGTCTGCTCGGCTGAAATCACCTGCGCGGAACGCTCCCTATGAGTTCGATTGATCCTCGGGCGATCATCGATCCTTCGGCCAAGCTGGCCGAAGGGGTCGAGGTCGGCCCCTGGTCGATCGTAGGCCCCGACGTGGAGATCGGGGAGGGCACCATCATTGGTCCGCATGTGGTGCTCAAGGGGCCGACCCGCATCGGCAAGCACAACCGGATCTACCAGTTCTCGTCGATTGGCGAAGACACCCCTGACATGAAGTACAAGGGGGAACCGACGCGCCTGGTGATGGGCGATCACAACGTGATCCGCGAGGGCGTCACCATTCACCGTGGGACCATCCAGGACCGTTCGGAGACGACGCTGGGCGATCACAACCTGATCATGGCCTATGCTCATATCGGCCACGACAGCGTGATCGGCAACCACTGCATCCTGGTCAACAACACGGCGCTGGCCGGCCACGTGCATGTGGGCGACTGGGCGATCCTGTCGGGCTATACGCTGGTGCACCAGTACTGCCATATCGGTGCTCATGCGTTCTCTGGCATGGGGACGGCGATCGGCAAGGATGTACCAGCCTATGTCACGGTCTTCGGCAGCCCCGCCGAAGCGCGCAGCATGAACTTCGAAGGCCTGCGTCGCCGTGGTTTCAGCGATGAAGTGCTGCACGCTCTGCGCCGTGCCTACAAGATCGTCTACCGTCAGGGCCTCACCGTCGAAGAGGCGATGAAGGCGCTGGACGAACTGGTCGCTCAGTTCCCCGAGGTTGAATTGTTCCGCCAGTCGATCGCCAATTCCGCCCGCGGCATTACCCGCTGACATGGCTCGGCTCTGTGTTGCGCTGGTCGCTGGCGAGGCCAGCGGCGACATCCTCGGTTCCGGTCTGATGCGCGCCATCAAGGCGCGCCACCCTGACGTGCGGTTCATCGGTGTCGGTGGCCCATTGATGGAGGCCGAGGGCATGAGCTCCTATTTCCCCATGGAGCGCCTGGCGGTCATGGGGCTGGTCGAGGTGCTCGGGCGCCTGCGCGAGCTGCTCAAGCGGCGCAAGGAACTGATCCGGACGCTGATCGACGAAAAGCCCGACGTGTTCATCGGCATCGACGCCCCCGACTTCACCCTCAACATCGAACTCAAGCTGCGCCAGGCCGGTATCAAGACCGTGCACTACGTCAGCCCGTCGGTCTGGGCCTGGCGGCAGAAGCGTGTGCTGAAGATTCGCGAAGGTTGCGACCTGATGCTCACCCTGTTGCCTTTCGAGGCGCGCTTCTATGAAGAGCAGGGCGTTCCGGTGCGCTTTGTCGGTCACCCCCTGGCCGACACCATTCCCCTCGAGGCTGATCGCGCTGCCGCCCGTGTTGAGCTCGGCCTGGCCGAAGGCCCGGTCATCGCCCTCATGCCGGGTAGCCGGGGTGGCGAAGTGGGGCGTCTGGGGGCGCTGTTCCTGGACGCCGCGCAGCGTTTGCGCGAGATGGTGCCGGGCGTGCGTTTCGTCTTGCCCTGCGCCAATGCCGCACGGCGTGCCCAGGTCGAACAGATGCTCGAAGGCCGCGACCTGCCGCTGACGCTGCTCGATGGCCGCTCGCACCAGGCCTTGGCCGCTTGCGACGCGGTGCTGATCGCCTCTGGCACGGCGACGCTCGAGGCGATGCTGTACAAGCGCCCCATGGTCGTGGCCTATCGCTTGGCGCCACTGACCTACTGGATTCTCAAACGCATGGTCAAAAGCCCGTACGTGTCGCTGCCCAACCTGCTGGCCCAGCGCATGCTGGTGCCGGAGTTGCTGCAGGATGCCGCCACCAGTGAAGCCCTGGCGCAGACTTTGGCGCCACTGGTCGGGGACGGCTCGCAACAGACCGACAGTTTTGACCAGATTCACCGCACGCTGCGCCGCGACGCCTCCAACCAGGCGGCTGACGCAGTGCTTGCCCTGTTGAAGGACCGTTGACATGCAGATGGGGCTGGATTTCAACCTGGTCGAAGAGCTGGTGGCCGGCGTCGACGAAGTGGGCCGTGGCCCACTGTGCGGCGCGGTGGTCACCGCGGCGGTGATTCTCGATCCTCGCCGGCCGATCCTTGGCTTGAACGATTCGAAGAAACTCACCGAGGCCAAGCGCGACGCATTGTTCGACGAGATCCGTGAGAAGGCGCTGAGCTTCTGCATCGCCCGGGCCGAGGTCGAGGAGATCGACCGCCTGAACATTCTCCAGGCCACCATGCTGGCCATGCAGCGTGCGGTCGAAGGGCTGCATGTCACACCGAAACTGGCGTTGATCGACGGCAACCGCTGCCCGAAGCTCGCGGTGCCGGCGGCACCGGTGGTCAAAGGTGACTCCCAGGTACCGGCGATCGCGGCGGCTTCGATCCTGGCCAAGGTTACCCGTGACCGGGAGATGAGCGAGTTCGAGCTGATCTACCCGGGGTACGGGATCGGCGGGCACAAGGGGTATCCGACGCCTGTGCACCTCGAGGCACTGGCCCGGTTGGGGCCGACGCCCATCCATCGGCGTTCGTTCGCACCTGTTCGAGCCGCGTGGGAAGCCCGTGAAGGGCTTTCCAGCTCTTTGATCTGATGCATTGCGGCCGCTTTGCGGCCGCTTTGCGGCCCTTCGCGGGTAAACCCGCTCCCACGGGGATATCGCTGAGCCTGTGGGAGCGGGTTTACCCGCGAAGGGTCCCCGAAATGCATTGCGCAATTAAGCTACAATCCCGCCCTTGTCGTTCAGCTCTGCTACAGGATCCTCCATGTCGGTCTCCTTCGTTCACCTTCGCGTGCACTCCGAATTCTCCCTGGTCGACGGCCTGGTGCGGATCAAGCCGCTGGCCAAGGCCCTGGCCGGGATGAACATGCCGGCGGTGGCGATCACCGACCAGAGCAACATGTGCTCGCTGGTGAAGTTCTACAAGACCGCGATGGGCGCCGGGATCAAGCCGATCTGCGGCGCCGACCTGTGGCTGGCCGGGGCGGACCCTGAAGCGCCGTTGTCGCGCATCTGCTTCCTGGCCATGAACCCCAAGGGCTACCGCAATCTCACCGAGCTGATCTCGCGGGGTTGGACCGAGGGCCAGCGCAACGGCCTGGTGATCATCCAGCGCGACTGGATCGCCCCGGCCAGCGAGGGATTGATCGCCCTGTCCGCAGGCAAGGAGGGCGATATCGGCATGGCCTTGATGGCCGGTCGCCAGGCTGAAGCCGAAGTATTGCTCGGCGACTGGATGGGCATGTTCCCGGATCGTTTCTACGTCGAGGTGCAGCGCACCAACCGCGCCGGCGATGAAGAATACGTGCATGCCGCCGTCGCCCTGGCCGACAAGTTCGCTGCGCCGCTGGTGGCGACCAACGACGTGCGCTTCATCAAGCAGACGGATTTCGACGCCCACGAGACCCGTGTATGCATCGGCGAGGGCTGGACCCTCGACGACCCGCGCCGCCCGCGTGGCTACAGCGACCAGCAGTACTTGAAATCGGCCGAGGAAATGGCCGAACTGTTCAGCGACCTGCCCGATGCCATCGCCAACACCGTGGAGATCGCCAAGCGCTGCAACATCACCGTGCAGCTGGGCAAGTACTTCCTCCCCGATTTCCCCACGCCCAATGGCATGGGCATCGACGATTACCTGCGCCATGTCTCCCACGAAGGTCTGGAAGAGCGCCTGGCGGTACTGTGGCCAAAAGAGACCACACCGAACTACGAAGAGAAGCGCCAGGTCTACCTGGACCGCCTGAAGTTCGAGCTGGACATCATCATCCAGATGGGCTTCCCCGGTTACTTCCTGATCGTCATGGACTTCATCAAGTGGGCCAAGAACAACGACGTGCCGGTCGGGCCGGGCCGGGGGTCGGGTGCCGGTTCGCTGGTGGCCTACGTGCTGAAGATCACCGACCTCGACCCGTTGGCCTACGACCTGCTGTTCGAACGTTTCCTCAACCCTGAACGTATTTCCATGCCCGACTTCGACGTCGACTTCTGCATGGACGGCCGCGACCGGGTGATCGACTACGTGGCCGAGGCCTATGGCCGCAATGCGGTGAGCCAGATCATCACCTTCGGCACCATGGCCGCCAAGGCGGTGGTGCGTGACGTGGCGCGGGTGCAGGGCAAGTCGTACGGCCTGGCCGACCGCCTGTCGAAAATGATCCCCTTCGAAGTGGGCATGACCCTGGAGAAGGCCTACGAGCAGGAAGAGATCCTGCGCGACTTCCTCAAGAGTGACGAGGACGGCCGCGAGATCTGGGAGATGGCGCTCAAGCTCGAGGGGGTCACCCGTGGTACCGGCAAGCACGCCGGTGGCGTGGTGATCGCGCCGACCAAGCTCACCGATTTCTCGCCGATCGCCTGTGACGAAGAGGGCGGCGGCCTGGTGACCCAGTTCGACAAGGATGACGTCGAGGCTGCGGGCCTGGTGAAGTTCGACTTCCTTGGTCTGCGTACGCTGACGATCATCAAGTGGGCGATGGAGATCATCAACCGCGAGCAGAAAAAGAACAATCTGCCCGACGTCAACATCGACTTCATCCCGCTGGATGATCGCAAGACGTACGAGCTGTTGCAGAAGGCCGAGACCACGGCCGTGTTCCAGCTCGAATCCCGTGGCATGAAGGAGCTGATCAAGAAGCTCAAGCCCGACTGCCTGGAAGACCTTATCGCACTGGTGGCACTGTTCCGCCCGGGCCCGCTGCAATCGGGCATGGTGGACGACTTCATCAACCGCAAGCACGGCCGCGCCGAGCTGGCCTACCCGCACTCGGACTACCAGTACGAGGGGCTCAAACCGGTCCTGGCTCCGACCTACGGCATCATCCTGTACCAGGAACAGGTGATGCAGATTGCCCAGGTGATGGCGGGCTACACGCTCGGTGGCGCGGACATGCTGCGCCGCGCCATGGGTAAGAAAAAGCCAGAAGAGATGGCCAAGCAGCGCGGCGGCTTCATCGAAGGTTGCGTGGCCAACAATATCGACGCGGACCTGGCGGGCAACATCTTCGACCTGGTGGAGAAGTTCGCCGGTTATGGCTTCAACAAATCCCACTCCGCCGCCTATGGCCTGGTCTCATACCAGACCGCCTGGCTGAAGACCCATTACCCGGCGCCGTTCATGGCCGCGGTACTGTCGGCGGATATGCACAACACCGACAAGGTGGTGGTGCTGGTCGAGGAAGTGCGCAGCATGAAGCTGCGCCTCGACGCGCCGGACGTGAACTTCTCCGACTTCAAGTTCACCGTCAACGACGACGGTCGCATCGTCTACGGCCTGGGGGCGATCAAGGGCGTTGGCGAGGGGCCGGTGGAGGCGATCGTCGAGGCGCGCGCGGCAGGTGGCCCGTTCAAGGACCTGTTCGACTTCTGCGAGCGCATCGACCTCAAGCGCGTCAACAAGCGCACCCTCGATGCCTTGATCCGCAGTGGCGCGCTCGACCGGCTGGGCCCGCACTTCCATGACGAGATCAAGGCCTACCAGGCCAACATCGACCGTAACCGTGCGGTGCTGTTGTCGGCTCTGGAAGAAGCGGTGAAGTCCGCCGAGCAGACCGCCCGCACCGCCGACAGCGGCCACGTCGACCTGTTCGGTGGGCTGTTCGTCGAGGAAGATTCGGACGTCTACGCCAATCACCACAAGGTACGCGAGCTGACCCTCAAGGAGCGCCTGAAAGGCGAGAAGGACACGCTGGGTCTCTATCTCACCGGTCACCCGATCGACGAGTACGAAACCGAGATTCGCCGCTTCGCCCGCCAGCGCATCGTCGACCTCAAGCCTGCGCGCGACACCCAGACCATCGCCGGCATGATCATTGCCCTGCGGGTGATGAAGAACAAGAAGGGTGACAAGATGGGCTTCGTCACCCTCGACGACCGCTCCGGGCGCATCGAGGCCTCGCTGTTCGCCGACGCCTTCATGGCTGCCCAGGCCCTGTTGCAGACCGACGCCATGGTGGTGGTGGAGGGGGAGGTGAGCAACGACGACTTCTCCGGTGGCCTGCGCCTGCGGGTCAAGACGGTGATGACCATGGAGGACGCGCGCACCAAGCTGGCCGAGAGCCTGCGCCTGAAGATCAGCCACGAGGCACTCAAGGGTGACCGCCTCAGCTGGCTGGGCGAGCTGATCAACCGCCATCGCGGTGGCTGCCCGATCACCCTGGAGTACACCGGCAGCGACGCCAAGGCCATGCTGCAGTTTGGCGACCAGTGGTCCATCGACCCGGCCGATGGCCTGATTCAGGCACTGCGTGACCAGTTCGGGCGTGAGAACGTCTTCCTGCAATACCGTTGAAACGACGCATTTTAATCTCGACCTTTATGCGCCCTATCCCTTAAGGTAGGGCGCCACACGGATCAACCGGCCGGCCGCCTGGCCGTAGACCCAAGACGGAAGCCTATGAACCCGAATTTCCTCGATTTCGAACAGCCGATTGCCGACCTGCAAGCCAAGATCGAAGAGCTGCGCCTGGTGGGTAACGACAACTCGCTGAACATCAGCGATGAAATTGCCCGTCTGCAGGACAAGAGCAGCACCCTGACCGAGAGCATCTTCGGCAACCTGACCAGTTGGCAGATTGCCCGCCTGGCCCGTCACCCGCGCCGCCCGTACACTCTCGACTACATCGAGCACATCTTCACCGAGTTCGAAGAGCTGCACGGCGACCGTCACTTCTCCGACGATGCCGCGATCGTCGGTGGCACCGCGCGCCTGAACGACAAGCCGGTCATGGTCATCGGTCACCAGAAGGGCCGTGAAGTGCGCGAGAAGGTACGCCGCAACTTCGGCATGCCGCGCCCTGAGGGTTATCGCAAGGCCTGCCGCCTGATGGAGATGGCCGAGCGCTTCAAGATGCCGATCCTGACCTTCATCGATACGCCGGGCGCCTACCCGGGCATCGACGCCGAAGAGCGCAACCAGAGCGAGGCCATCGCCTGGAACCTGCGTGTGATGGCGCGCCTGAAAACGCCAATCATCGCCACCGTGATCGGTGAGGGTGGTTCCGGCGGCGCGCTGGCCATTGGTGTGTGCGACCAGCTGAACATGCTGCAGTATTCCACCTACTCGGTGATCTCGCCGGAAGGCTGCGCCTCGATCCTGTGGAAGACCGCGGACAAGGCCGCCGACGCGGCTGAAGCCATGGGCATCACCGCCGAGCGCCTGAAGAGCCTGAACATCGTCGACAAGGTCATCCAGGAACCGCTGGGTGGCGCCCACCGTGACCCGGTGAAGATGGCGGCGAACGTGCGCGCCGACCTGATCGAGCAGTTGGACATGCTTGGCAAGCTCGACAACGACACGCTGCTCAAGCGCCGTTACGATCGCCTGATGAGCTACGGCCTCTGAGGCACTTCGGGGCTGCTTTGCAGCCCATTCGCGGGCAAGCCCGCCCCCACAGGTATAGCGTCGCTCTTGAGGGCTGCGCGGTCCCTGTGGGGGCGGGCTTGCCCGCGAATGGGGCGCACAGCGCCTCCCGGCATTCAGGAATCCTGTGAGGTCCTGATGATCAACCTGACCTCTCAACTCACCCCCTGGCTTTCAGCCCCCGCCTGGTACGTCGCCTTCTCCGGCGGCCTGGACTCCACAGTCCTCCTGCACCTGCTCGCCAGCTACATTCGCCACCATCCCGCGCCCCCTCTGCGCGCCCTCCATGTTCATCACGGCCTGCAAGCCGCCGCCGACGCCTGGCCCGATCACTGCCGAGCGGTGTGTGCTGCTCTGGGGGTCGAATTCGATGTGGTCCCTGTCCAGGTCGCCTCCGGCGCCAGTCTCGAACAGGCGGCGCGCAATGCCCGCTATGACGCCTTCGAAAAACGACTGGGCGCAGGCGAGGTGTTGTTCACCGGTCAGCACCGCGACGACCAGGCCGAGACCTTGCTTTTTCGCCTGCTGCGCGGCGCCGGCCTGCGCGGATTGTCTGCCATGCCGGAACATCGGGCGCTGGGGCAGGGCAGCCTGGTGCGGCCGATGCTGGGGCTGTCGCGCCAGCAGTTGCAGGCCTACGCCGACGCTCACGGGCTGGTATGGGTCGATGACCCTTCCAATGGCGACACGGCCTTTGCCCGCAACTTCCTCCGTGGCGAGGTCCTGCCGCTGCTGCGCGGTCGCTGGCCGCAGGCCGAAGCCCACCTGGCGCGTAGTGCCGAACACCTGGGCGAAGCCCTGGGTCTGCTGGACGAGCTGGCCAGCTGCGACCTGGTGAGTGCCTGCGACAATGCGCCGCTGCCCTGGCTAGGGTTGGATTCTCTAAGCCTCGATGCGCTCTGCGCGTTGACCCCGGCGCGTCAGCGCAACGCCCTGCAGTACTGGCTCAGCCAGCGCACCCGCCTGCCTGACACTCGCCATTGGGCCGGCTGGAGCGATCTGCGCGACGCGGCGGTCGATGCCCGTCCGGTCTGGCGCCTGACCGACGGCGAACTGCACCGCAGTCATGGGCGCATCTGGTGGCTGAGTGGCGATTGGCTGGGCACGGTATCGGGCGAACACCCCTGGCTCGATGACGCGCAAGCGTTGCGCCTGCCAGGCAATGGCAGTGTCCAACTGCGCTCGTGCCTACCGGCTGATGGCCTGCGTATCCGCTACCGCCAGGGCGGCGAGTTCCTGCAGGTGCCCGGCCGCGGTCGACGCGATCTCAAGCGCCTGCTCAATGAACTGCAGGTCCCATGCTTCGTGCGCTCGCGCCTGCCGTTGCTGTATCGCGGCGAGCAGTTGCTGGCGGTGGCCAACCTGCCCGAGCTGGCATTGGCAGATTGCCAGCTGCACTGGCAACCACCGACGAACGTGCAAGGTTTGAGCTGAAGGGTACATTCGGGTAGACTACCCTCCCTTCTTGATACAGCTTCTGTGGGTTGCGCAAAAACACAGGAGTTGCCGATTACCAAGCAGTTTTTTGCTGGGCTGATTTCTTAAAATGACGAGCGAGCTCCATGCCGGGGATACCCCTGGTCTGTACAGACGCGGCAGTTTTTCGAGATGCACTGTGATTGACGCAGGTGATCGGGGGCTTCGGCCTTCCTTCGCTTTCTCCGGCGGCCCATGCCGCCTTAACGCAGACTTCTAGGGTTTTTCATGACGCGCTACATATTCGTCACGGGCGGTGTTGTTTCTTCATTGGGGAAAGGCATTGCCTCGGCTTCCCTGGCGGCCATCCTGGAAGCGCGGGGGCTCAAGGTCACCATGCTCAAGCTGGACCCGTACATCAACGTCGACCCGGGCACCATGAGCCCGTTCCAGCACGGTGAAGTGTTCGTCACCCACGACGGCGCCGAGACCGACCTCGACCTGGGCCACTACGAGCGGTTCATCCGCACCACGATGACCCAGAACAACAACTTCACCACCGGCCGCATCTACGAGCACGTGCTGCGCAAAGAGCGCCGTGGCGACTACCTGGGCGCGACCATCCAGGTCATCCCGCACATCACCGACGAAATCAAGCGCCGCATCATCAAAGGTGCCGGTGACGCCGACGTCGCGCTGGTCGAGATCGGTGGCACCGTGGGCGACATCGAGTCGCAACCGTTCCTCGAGGCCATCCGCCAGCTGCGCGTCGAAGTCGGCTCCAAGCGCGCCATGCTGATGCACCTGACGCTGGTTCCATATATCGCCACCGCTGGCGAGACCAAGACCAAACCTACTCAGCACTCGGTCAAGGAGCTGCGCTCCATCGGCCTGCAGCCTGATGTGCTGATCTGCCGCTCCGACCACCCGGTCGACGCTTCGTCGCGCCGCAAGATCGCGCTGTTCACCAACGTCGAAGAGCGTGCGGTGATTTCGCTGGAAGACGTCGACACCATCTACAAGATTCCTGGCGTGCTGCACGCACAAGGCCTGGACGATTTCGTCGTCGAGCGCTTCGGCCTGCAGTGCAACAGCGCCGACCTGTCCGAGTGGGACAAGGTTGTCGACGCCAAGCTCAACCCTGAGCAGGAAGTGACCATCGCCATGGTCGGCAAGTACATGGAGCTGCTGGACGCGTACAAGTCGCTGATCGAAGCGATGAGCCACGCCGGCATCACCAACCGCACCAAGGTCAACCTGCGCTACATCGACTCCGAAGACATCGAGAACCAGGGTACCAGCCTGCTGGAAGGCGCCGACGCCATCCTGGTGCCGGGCGGTTTCGGCCTGCGCGGCGTGGAAGGCAAGATCACCGCGGTGCAATACGCCCGCGAGAACAAGGTCCCGTATCTCGGCATCTGCCTGGGTATGCAGGTGGCCGTGATCGAGTTCGCCCGTAACGTCATGGGCTGGAAAGACGCCAACTCCACCGAGTTCGACCGCAACAGCGGCCACCCGGTCGTCGGCCTGATCACCGAGTGGGCCGATGCCACCGGCGCGGTCGAAACCCGTACCGAAGCCTCCGACCTGGGCGGCACCATGCGCCTGGGCGCGCAGGACTGCCAGATCGTTGCCGGCTCCAAGGTCCACGACTGCTATGGCAAGGACGTGATCACCGAGCGTCACCGTCACCGCTACGAAGTGAACAACAACTTGCTGCCGCAACTGATCGACGCCGGCCTGGTGGTTTCCGGCCGCTCCGAAGACGGTGCGCTGGTCGAAGTGGTCGAGTCCAAGGACCACCCATGGTTCGTCGCCTGCCAGTTCCACCCGGAGTTCACCTCCACGCCACGTGACGGCCACCCGCTGTTCAGCGGTTTCGTCAAGGCTGCCCTGGCACAGAAGAACAAGGCCTGATCCATGACTCAGAAGATCATTCGCGTCGGTAACATCGAGATCGCCAACGACAAGCCGTTCGTCCTGTTCGGCGGCATGAACGTCCTGGAATCCCGTGATCTGGCCCTGAAGGTCTGCGAGGAGTACGTGCGGGTGACCGAGAAACTCGGTATCCCGTACGTGTTCAAGGCCAGCTTCGACAAGGCCAACCGTTCGTCGGTCAACTCGTACCGTGGCCCGGGCATGGAAGAAGGCCTGAAGATCTTCGAGGAGATCAAGCGCACCTTCAACGTGCCGGTGATCACCGACGTGCACGAGCCCTACCAGTGCGAGCCGGTCGCTCAAGTGTGCGACATCATCCAGCTGCCGGCCTTCCTGTCGCGCCAGACCGACCTGGTCGTGGCGATGGCCAAGACCGGCGCTGTGATCAACATCAAGAAGGCGCAGTTCCTGGCGCCCCACGAGATGAAGCACATCCTCAACAAGTGCGTCGAAGCCGGCAACGACCAGCTCATCCTGTGTGAGCGCGGTTCGAGCTTCGGTTACAACAACCTGGTCGTGGACATGCTCGGCTTCGGCATCATGAAGCAGTTCGAGTACCCGGTGTTCTTCGACGTGACCCACTCGCTGCAGACGCCGGGCGGTCGCGCCGACTCCGCCGGTGGCCGCCGTGCCCAGGTCACGGATCTCGCCAAGGCCGGCATGAGCCAGGGCCTGGCCGGGCTGTTCCTCGAAGCCCATCCGGACCCGGACAACGCCAAGTGCGACGGTCCATGCGCGCTGCGCCTGGACAAGCTGGAGCCGTTCCTGGCGCAGTTGAAGCAATTGGACGACCTGGTGAAAAGTTTTCCGACGGTAGAAACCGCGTAAAGCTCATTTCTCGGGTAAAGTACCGCCCGTTCCACCCCCTGACCTATCGGTCAGGGGGCTCCCTTCCCCAGGCCTGCCCGTGCCATGTCGCCTGGTGAACGGCAAGAATTCCCAAAAGCTGCGTTGTTTTCGTCAATTCTGGAGTGCTTACAACAATGGCAAAAATCGTCGACATCAAAGGTCGTGAAGTTCTCGATTCGCGTGGCAACCCCACTGTGGAAGCCGATGTACTGCTCGACAACGGCATCATCGGCAGCGCCTGCGCGCCGTCGGGTGCTTCCACTGGCTCGCGCGAAGCGCTGGAGCTGCGTGATGGCGACAAGAGCCGTTACCTGGGCAAGGGCGTGCTGAAGGCCGTCGCCAACATCAACGGCCCGATCCGCGACCTGCTGCTGGGCAAGGACCCGGCTGACCAGAAAGCCCTGGACCGCGCCATGATCGAGCTGGACGGTACCGAGAACAAGGCCAAGCTGGGCGCCAACGCCATCCTGGCCGTGTCGCTGGCCGCCGCCAAGGCCGCCGCCCAGGACCTGGACCTGCCACTGTACGCCCACATCGCCAACCTGAACGGCACCCCGGGCCAGTACTCGATGCCGGTTCCGATGATGAACATCATCAACGGCGGTGAACACGCCGACAACAACGTCGACATCCAGGAGTTCATGGTGCAGCCGGTTGGCGCCAAGACCTTCTCCGACGGCTTGCGCATGGGCACCGAGATCTTCCATCACCTCAAAGCCGTGCTCAAGGCCCGTGGCCTGAACACCGCCGTCGGTGACGAAGGTGGCTTCGCGCCGAACCTGGCCTCCAACGAAGACGCCCTGGGCGCCATCGCCGAAGCCGTCGAGAAAGCCGGCTACAAGCTGGGCACCGACGTCACCCTGGCCCTGGACTGCGCGGCCTCTGAATTCTACGAAGACGGCAAGTACAACCTGTCCGGTGAAGGCAAGTCGTTCGACGCCGAAGGTTTCGCCGACTACCTCAAAGGCCTGACCGAGCGTTTCCCGATCATCTCGATCGAAGACGGCCTGGACGAGTCCGACTGGGCTGGCTGGAAAATCCTCACCGACAAGATCGGCAAGAAAGTCCAGCTGGTGGGCGACGATCTGTTCGTCACCAACACCAAGATCCTGAAAGAAGGCATCGAGAAGGGCATCGGCAACTCGATCCTGATCAAGTTCAACCAGATCGGCTCGCTGACCGAGACCCTGGAAGCCATCCAGATGGCCAAGGCCGCCGGCTACACCGCGGTGATCTCGCACCGTTCCGGTGAAACCGAAGACTCGACCATCGCCGACCTGGCCGTGGGTACCGCTGCCGGCCAGATCAAGACCGGTTCGCTGTGCCGTTCCGACCGCGTCAGCAAGTACAACCAACTGCTGCGCATCGAAGAGCAACTGGGCGCCAAGGCCGTATATCGCGGTCGTGCCGAGTTTCGCGGCTGAGCAAGAGATGGTAAAAAGGCAGCAGCCGGGGCCGGCTGAACGTTCGCTCTGATCGTTCGGTTGTCTCCAACCGGTTTCTGTCGACGAAGCCTGGCCTCGGCCAGGCTTCGTGCTATCGGAAGCTCGCTGCGGCGGCCTTTTCTACCCTGGATATCTTCATGCGCAGTCCCTATTGGTTGTTCCTCGTCCTGCTCCTGCTGCTCGGCGGCCTGCAATACCGCCTCTGGGTGGGTAATGGCAGCCTGGCGCAAGTGACCGAACTCAAGCAGCAGATCGCCGACCAGCATGCGGAGAACGAACGGCTGCTGGAGCGTAATCGCGTGCTTGACGCTGAAGTCCTGGAGTTGAAGAAAGGTATGGAGACCGTGGAAGAACGGGCTCGTCATGAACTGGGGATGGTCAAGGAGGGGGAAACCCTCTACCAGTTGCCGCAGAAATGACAAACGTACTGCCGGCCTTCTGGGCCGTGATTCCCGCCGCGGGTGTGGGTGCCCGCATGGCTGCCGACCGCCCCAAGCAGTATCTGCAACTGGGCGGGCAGACCATCCTCGAGCATAGCCTCGACTGTTTCCTCGACCACCCCGCGCTCAAGGGCGTGGTGGTCAGCATTACCAAAGACGATCCGTACTGGCCTGGCCTGCGTTGTGCCAGCGATCCGCGCATTCAACGCGCGGCGGGTGGCCGCGAGCGGGCCGACTCGGTGCTCAATGCCTTGTTGCTGCTGCACGCCCAAGGGGCGTCGGATGATGACTGGGTGCTGGTGCACGATGCGGCGCGCCCCAACCTGGCACGTAGCGATCTGGACAAGTTGCTGTCCGAGCTTGCTGATGATCCTGTAGGTGGATTGCTGGCGGTGCCAGCGCGGGACACGCTCAAGCGTGCCGGCGCCGATGGCCGTGTGGCCGCCACTGTCGATCGCAGCACCATCTGGCAGGCCTATACGCCGCAGATGTTCCGGCTCGGCATGCTGCACCGGGCCCTGGCCGAGTGCCTGGTGTCAGACGTGGCCGTCACTGACGAATCCTCCGCCATCGAATGGGCCGGCCATGCGCCGCGCCTGGTCGAAGGGCGCAGTGACAACATCAAGGTGACCCGGCCGGAAGACCTGGAGTGGTTGCGCCAGCGTTGGTCCGGCCGCCGCTGAGCACCGATCTGGCTCCGCCCCTGTAGGAGCGGCTTCAGCCGCGATCACCCGCGAAGCGGGTGCCAGAATCGCGTTGCCGGCATCGCGGCTAAAGCCGCTTGTACAAAGGCGTGGTGCGATATTCGGGCAATTGCGCCAACCCCTCCTTCAGGTAATCCACCAGCCTGCGCACCTTCGGCGACAGGTGCCGCTGCTGCGGATACAGTGCCCACACCGCCGTGTTCGGTGGCTGGTGCCCCTCCAGCAACGACACCAATGCCCCCGTGTTCAGATGCTCCAGCACGTAATAGTCGGGCAACTGGCACAACCCCATCCCCTGCAACGCCGCATCCAGCACCGCCTGCCCACTGTTGCAGCGCCAATTGCCCTGCACCCGTTGGCTGATCTCGCGACCATCCTGCTGCAGCGCCCACAGGTCGGAACTGCCGACCAGGCAATTGTGCCGCGCCAGCTCCGACAGGCTGTGGGGCCGCCCGTAGCGTTCCAGATAGGCTGGCGAGGCGCACAGGTACATGCGCCGTGGCGCCAGGCGTGTCGCTACCAGCCGCGAATCCTGCAGGCGGCCCAGGCGAATGGCCAGGTCCATGCCCTCATGCAACAGGTCCAGCGTACGGTTGCTCAGCTCCACCTCGATCCGCAATTGCGGGTACAACGCCATGAAGCGCGTCACCAGAGGCACGATGAAGCGCTCGCCATAGGCCACGGCGCACGTCATGCGCAGCAGCCCCTTGGGTTCACTGGCCAGGTCGCCCATGGCGCGCAGCGCTTCCTCACGGCCATCCTGCAGGCGCTGGCAATGCTGCAGGAAGGTCTGGCCAGCCTCGCTCAGGGTCACCCGCCGTGTACTGCGATACAGCAGTCGGGTCTGCAGACGCTCTTCCAGGCGCGCGATCTGCCGGCTGATATGTGATGAGGAAACCCCAAGGCGCTCGGCGGCGGCGGTGAACTGGCCCGACTCGGCCACGGCCACGAATTCGTCGATGCCTTCCCAGCGGCTGCTCATTGATTATCCCTGTGTGGCAATAATGTTTTGTAAGTGGCCAGATTATTCATCAAATCAAGGTGAATTACACTGCGAGACACGAATCGACACTCTGTCTGGAGACCATTGATGATCAAGTCCCGCGCCGCTGTAGCCTTCGAGGCCAAGAAACCCCTGGAAATCGTCGAAGTGGACGTGGCCATGCCCAAGGCTGGCGAGGTGCTGCTGCGCGTCGTGGCCTCCGGCGTGTGCCACACCGACGCCTACACCCTCTCCGGCGCCGACCCGGAAGGCATCTTCCCGTCGATCCTCGGCCATGAGGGCGGGGCGATCGTCGAGGCGATCGGCGAGGGCGTGACTTCGGTGGCGGTCGGCGATCACGTGATCCCGCTGTACACCCCGGAATGCGGCCAATGCAAATTCTGCCGCTCCGGCAAGACCAACCTGTGCCAGGCCATCCGCGCAACTCAAGGCAAGGGCCTGATGCCCGATGGCACCACCCGTTTCAGCTACAAAGGCCAGCAGCTGTTCCACTACATGGGCACCTCGACCTTCTCCGAGTACACCGTGCTGCCGGAAATCTCCGTGGCCAAGATCCAGAAAGAGGCTCCGCTGGAGAAGGTCTGCCTGCTCGGTTGCGGCGTGACCACCGGTATCGGCGCGGTGCTCAACACCGCCAAGGTCAAGCCGGGAGACACCGTGGCCATCTTCGGCCTGGGCGGCATCGGCCTGTCGGCGGTGATCGGCGCGGTGAAGGCCAAGGCCTCGCGCATCATCGCCATCGATATCAACCCGGCCAAGTTCGAGATCGCCCGCCAACTGGGGGCCACCGACTGCGTCAACCCGAAGGACTACGACCGCCCGATCCAGGAAGTCATTGTTGATCTCACCGACGGTGGCGTGGACTTCTCCTTCGAGTGCATCGGCAACGTGCAGCTGATGCGCGCGGCGCTGGAGTGCTGCCACAAGGGCTGGGGCGAGTCGGTGATCATCGGCGTGGCCGGTGCCGGCCAGGAAATCGCCACCCGTCCGTTCCAGCTGGTGACCGGGCGTGTGTGGCGCGGCTCGGCCTTCGGGGGCGTGCGTGGGCGCAGCGAGCTGCCCAGCTATGTCGAGATGTCCGAGAAGGGCGAGATCCCGCTGGACACCTTCATCACCCACACCATGGGCCTGGAGGACATCAACAAGGCCTTCGACCTGATGCACGAGGGCAAGAGCATCCGCAGCGTGATCCACTTCTGAGGCCCTTGCCATGACGCTGGAAAACATCTCTTGCCAGAAAAGCTTCGGCGGCTGGCACAAGCGTTACCGGCACAACTCGAAGGTGCTGGGCTGCGACATGGTGTTCGCCGTCTACCTGCCGCCCCAGGCCGAGCAGGGGGAGAGGCTGCCGGTGCTGTACTGGCTCAGCGGCCTGACCTGCACCGACGAGAATTTCATGCAGAAGGCCGGCGCCCAGCGCCTGGCCGCCGAGCTTGGGCTGATCATCGTCGCGCCGGACACCAGCCCGCGGGGCGAGCAGGTGCCGGGTGATCCGGACGGCGCATGGGATTTCGGCCTGGGTGCCGGGTTCTATCTCAACGCCACCCAGCAGCCCTGGGCGCAGCACTACCGCATGCACGACTATGTGGTGCAGGAGCTGCCGGCGCTGATCGAGGCGCACTTCCCGGCCTCCGACCAGCGTAGTATCAGCGGTCACTCCATGGGCGGGCATGGCGCGCTGGTTTGCGCCTTGCGCAACCCTGGGCGTTATCGTTCGGTGTCGGCCTTCTCGCCGATCAGCAACCCGATGGATTGCCCGTGGGGCGAGAAGGCGTTTTCCCGTTACCTGGGTGAAGACCGCTCGCGCTGGCGCGAGTGGGATGCCAGTGTGCTGCTGGCCGAGGCAGGTGAGTGTCCGCCGCTGCTGGTGGACCAGGGTGATCGTGACGACTTCCTGGACAAGCAGCTCAAGCCACAGGCGCTGGAACAGGCAGCGCGCAAGGGCGGGCATCGGCTGACCCTGCGCCTGCAGCCGGGCTACGACCACAGCTACTACTTCATCGCCAGCTTCATCGATGAGCATCTGCGCCATCATGCGGTGGCGTTGGGGCGGGTTTAGATTGCAGCTTGCAGCTCCAAATGAAGGTAGAATCACGCCCTGACTCAATCAGGGCGTTTTTCTATGCGTATTGGCCACGGCTACGATGTCCACCGCTTCTGCGACGGTGATTTCATTACCCTGGGCGGGGTGCGTATCCCCCACAAATACGGCCTGCTGGCCCATTCCGACGGCGACGTGCTGCTGCACGCCCTGAGCGACGCCCTGCTCGGTGCCGCGGCGCTGGGCGACATCGGCAAGCATTTCCCCGACACCGACCCACAGTTCAAGGGCGCCGACAGCCGCGCGTTGCTGCGTCATGTGGTCGGTATCGTCCGCGACAAGGGTTGGAAAGTCGGCAACATCGACGCCACCATCGTCGCCCAGGCGCCGAAAATGGCCCCGCATATCGAAACCATGCGCCAGCAGATTGCCGCCGACCTGCAGGTCGAGCTCGACCAGGTCAACGTCAAGGCCACCACCGAAGAGAAACTGGGCTTCACCGGTCGCGAGGAGGGCATCGCCGTGCATGCGGTGGCCCTGTTGCTGCCAGCATGACCGAATTGGAACTGCTGGGGCCGCGCGCCTCGGGCGAGGTGTTGGGTACCGCCGTGCTCAAGGCGGTCGCCGAAGATTTCCAGGTCGATGAAGTCCTCGACATTCCGCTGTCCGGCCAGGGCGAGCACCTGTGGCTGTGGGTCGAGAAGCGCGACCTCAACACCGAGGAAGCCGCCCGCCGCCTGGCCCGTGCCGCCGGTGTGCCGGTGCGCTCGATCAGCTATGCCGGCCTGAAGGATCGCCAGGCCCTGACCCGGCAGTGGTTCAGCCTGCATCTGCCTGGCAAGGCCGACCCGGACCTGTCCCGCGCCGAAGACGAAACCTTGCGCGTGCTCAAGCAGGTGCGCCACCAGCGCAAGCTGCAACGCGGCGCGCACTCGGCCAATGGTTTCACGCTGCGCCTGACCGGGCTGAAAGCCGAGCACCCGGCGCTCGACGCACGTCTTGAGCAGCTCAAGCAGCACGGTGTGCCCAACTACTTCGGTGCCCAGCGCTTCGGCCACGGCGGCGGCAATGTCCACGACGCCCAGGACTGGGCGGCGCGCCAGGCCCTGCCGGAGCAACGCAATGTCCGCTCACGGCTGCTCTCCGCCGCGCGCAGCTACCTGTTCAACCAGGTGCTGGCGGCGCGTGTCGCCGATGGCACCTGGCAGCATGCCCAGGTCGGCGACCTGCTGGCCTTCACCGATAGCCGCAGCTTCTTCGCGGCGGGGGAGGCCGAGTGCAGCGATCCGCGCCTGGCAATATTGGACTTGCACCCCACCGGCCCGCTGTGGGGCGAAGGGGCGGCGCCTGGTGGCGGCACACCGCAAGCGCTCGAGTCCGAAGTCGGCGACCGGCATCCGCAGCTGTGCCAATGGCTGGCGCGAGCGGGCATGGATCACGAACGGCGCATCCTGCGGCTCCCTATTGGGCGGCTGACGTGGCATTATCCCGAGACTGATATCCTGCAACTGGAATTCGTCCTTCCGGCCGGATGCTTCGCCACCGTGGTGGTGCGCGAACTCGTCGATCTGGTGCCGGCAGGGCAGACGGACAGCCCATGCGTATTCTGATTTCGAATGACGACGGTGTTACCGCACCCGGCATCGCCGCGCTGCACGCAGCGCTGGCGGACCATGCCGAGTGCGTGGTGATTGCCCCGGATCAAGACAAGAGCGGTGCCGGCAGCTCGCTGACGTTGGACCGGCCACTGCACCCGCAGACGTTGGCCAACGGCTTCATCAGCCTCAACGGCACCCCCACCGACTGTGTGCACCTGGGGCTCAACGGCCTGCTCGAGCACACCCCTGACATGGTGGTGTCGGGCATCAACCTGGGCGCCAACCTGGGCGATGACGTGCTGTACTCCGGCACGGTCGCCGCCGCGCTCGAAGGCCGCTTCCTCGGCGGTACTTCACTGGCGTTCTCGTTGCTCTCGCGGCTGCCGGACAACCTGCCCACCGCCGCCTACATCGCCCGCCGGCTGGTCGAGGCGCAATCGCGCCTGGAGCTGCCACCGCGCACAGTATTGAACATCAACATCCCCAACTTGCCGCTGGAGCACATCCGCGGTATCCAGCTCACCCGCCTGGGCCATCGCGCACGCGCGGCGGCACCCACCAAGGTGGTCAACCCACGGGGCAAGGAAGGTTACTGGATCGCCGTGGCCGGTGATGCCGAGGATGGCGGGCCGGGCACCGATTTCCATGCGGTGATGCAAGGTTACGTCTCGATCACCCCGCTGCAGCTGGATCGCACCTTCAATGATGCCTTCGAGCGCTTCGACGGCTGGCTGGAGGGCGTGCTCTGATGCGTGAACAGGACGATCTGATGCGCCGCGGCATTGGCATGACCTCCCAGCGCACGCGGGAGCGGTTGATCCAGCGCCTGTATGAAGAGGGCGTGTCGAACGCCAAGGTGCTCGAGGTCATTCGCAAAACGCCACGTCACCTGTTCGTCGACGAGGCCCTGGCGCATCGCGCCTACGAAGACACAGCGCTACCGATCGGCCACAACCAGACCATCTCGCAGCCCTTCATGGTCGCCCACATGAGCGAGCTGTTGCTCGAGGCGGGCCCCCTGGACAAGGTGCTGGAGATCGGCACCGGCTCCGGCTACCAGACCGCGATCCTCGCGCAACTGGTGGAGCGGGTGTTCTCGGTGGAGCGTATCAAGGTCCTGCAAGACCGTGCCAAGGAGCGCCTGGTGGAGCTCAACTTGCGCAACGTGGTGTTCCGTTGGGGCGATGGTTGCGAAGGCTGGCCTGCGCTGGCGCCCTACAACGGCATCATCGTCACCGCGGTGGCGCCGGAAGTCCCCCAGGCGCTGCTGGACCAGCTGGCTCCGGGTGGGCGCATGGTGATTCCGGTCGGGCCGGCAGGGGAAACCCAGCAACTGATGCTGATCGTCCGGGAAGAGCAAGGTTTTTCCCGGCGCGTGCTGGGCGCGGTGCGCTTCGTGCCGTTGCTCAACGGCCCGCTCGCCTGAGGCGGCCACGGGAATATTTACGCCGCCAGCGAATTCCTGTGCCTGGCTTCGGTCTATCTGGCGTGGCGCCCGTTGGGTGCCGTGTTCAAACCGGGTCACCTCTAGCGTGGAGGCTCGGTTATAATTGCAACAATATTGCATTTCATTTTTTCGTTAAAAGGCACCATGAGGGGAGCGCGGGTGGGTCACACAGTCATTCGGCAGCGCAAGGATCGATCGGGTTTGAAGCTTCTGGTGATTGCGTTGGCCATGGGGACCCTGTTGGCCGGCTGCTCCAGCACCGGATCGAGCGGCGCGCGTGTGGTCGACCGCAACAACGCGCCACCCAAGCGCGCGGCCGTGACCTCGGGGCAATACATCGTCAAGCCGGGTGACACCCTGTTCTCCATCGCCTTCCGTTATGGCTGGGACTACAAGGAGCTCGCGGCGCGCAACAATATTCCCGCCCCCTACACCATCCGCCCCGGTCAGCCGATCCGCTTCAGTAGCGCCTCGGGTGGCACCACCACGGTGGTGACCAGTCCATCGTCGTCGAGCAAGACCACCGTCATCCGCCGCCCGGTCACTACCACCGTGCCGCCTGCCGAAAACGGAAAAACCACGACCACGCCGCCATCCTCCACCTCGCAAACGGTTGCCCAGGTGCCCGCCGCAGAGCGCGCCGTGGGCGGTTGGGCGTGGCCGGCCAACGGTGTGCTGATTGGAAAATTCGCTTCAAACGGTAGTTTGAATAAAGGCATTGATATCGCCGGTGATTTGGGACAGCCTGTTTTTGCTGCGTCTGATGGTGCGGTGGTTTACGCCGGTAGTGGCTTGAGGGGCTACGGCGAACTGGTCATCATCAAGCACAGCGATACCTACGTCAGTGCCTACGGTCACAACCGCAGGCTTTTGGTTCGGGAGGGGCAGCAGGTCAAGGCAGGGCAGACGATCGCAGAAATGGGGTCCACGGGCACTGATCGGGTGAAGCTGCATTTCGAGATTCGCCGCCAGGGCAAACCCGTCGATCCTCTCCAGTTCCTGCC
Organism: Pseudomonas entomophila; assembly: GCF_018417595.1. Lineage (NCBI taxonomy): Bacteria > Pseudomonadati > Pseudomonadota > Gammaproteobacteria > Pseudomonadales > Pseudomonadaceae > Pseudomonas > Pseudomonas entomophila. The sequence continues at coordinate 4,558,368 of NZ_CP070982.1, read as the reverse complement.
ACGCCGTTGATCATTGTCCCGGCCTGTTCCTTGGATGTAGAGGGGACAGGCTCCAGCGCTACCAGGGAAAGGTGACGCTCGAGTCTGAGTTCGAACTCAGCAAAGGACTATAACAATGGCTCTCAGTAAAGAAGTGCCGGAGTTTGACATCGACGATGATCTGCTTCTGATGGAGACAGGCATCGTTTTGGAAACGGATGTGGTGTCAGACGAACCTGCTGTACCGTCGGTTCGGACCAAGTCGAAACAAGGCGCATCGCTCAAGCAGCACAAGTACATCGATTACAGCCGGGCGCTCGATGCGACTCAACTGTATCTGAATGAAATCGGCTTCTCGCCTCTGCTGTCGCCGGAGGAAGAGGTGCATTTCGCGCGCCTGTCGCAAAAAGGCGATCCTGCGGGTCGCAAGCGCATGATCGAGAGCAACCTGCGTCTGGTGGTCAAGATCGCTCGGCGGTACGTCAATCGTGGCCTGTCGCTGCTCGACCTGATCGAGGAGGGCAACCTGGGCCTGATCCGAGCAGTGGAGAAGTTCGACCCCGAGCGCGGTTTCCGCTTCTCGACCTATGCCACCTGGTGGATCCGCCAGACCATCGAGCGGGCGATCATGAACCAGACCCGCACGATCCGCCTGCCCATCCATGTGGTCAAGGAGCTCAACGTCTATCTACGCGCTGCCCGCGAGCTTACGCAGAAGCTCGATCACGAGCCGTCCCCTGAAGAAATCGCCAGCCTGCTGGAGAAGCCGGTTGCCGAGGTCAAGCGCATGCTCGGGCTCAACGAGCGGGTGTCTTCGGTGGATGTCTCGCTTGGGCCAGACTCCGACAAGACGCTGCTGGACACGCTCACCGATGACCGCCCCACCGACCCTTGCGAACTGCTGCAGGACGACGATCTGTCACAAAGCATCGATCAGTGGCTGGGTGAGTTGACCGACAAGCAGCGTGAAGTCGTGGTGCGCCGCTTCGGGTTGCGTGGTCATGAAAGCAGCACGTTGGAAGATGTGGGGCTGGAAATCGGCCTGACCCGTGAGCGGGTGCGGCAGATCCAGGTCGAGGGGCTCAAGCGCCTGCGCGAGATCCTCGAGAAGAACGGCCTGTCGAGCGAGTCGCTGTTCCAGTAGCGGTTGACGCGGCAAGCAGAACGCCCCGATGACTCGGGGCGTTTTCGTTGATGCGATTGAAATGTTTCCCTGGCTACCTCTGTTACTTTGCGTGTAAGCATTCGCTTACAGGTGTTGTAAGCGATCGCTGCAAGGGGCAGTAAATCAAAGTCGTTTTCAGTGCCGTACTTTTTCTATCTTATTGAAATATAAGAACTTTATTTTCATTGAAAGATGTGTCGAGGGAAACTTATTGAGAGATTTGCTGCTTGTCCGGCGCGCTGGAATCGCTAGTATTCGAACTGTGTCTACGGACTGACACAGGCTTTCAAGGATGGAGGCCAAGGACATCGCCGGATGCGATTCATCAGGATGATGATTGGGACAAACAGGGACTACGGAAAAAATGTGGGCGGGTCAAACCGCCCCTTTTTTTGCCCGTTGGAAATGAAAAAAGGCCCGTTGCGGGCCTTTTTCGCATCGGGACGCTATCAGCGTTCCAGATCAGCAATCTTGCCAGCCTTGCCATCCCACTCTTCGGCGTCCGGCAGGGCGTCTTTCTTCTCGGTGATGTTCGGCCAGATCTCCGCCAGCTCGGCGTTCAGCTCGATGAAGTTCTCCATGCCGGCAGGCACTTCGTCTTCCGAGAAAATGGCCTGGGCCGGGCACTCAGGCTCGCACAGCGCGCAGTCGATGCACTCATCCGGGTGAATGACCAGGAAGTTCGGGCCTTCGTAGAAGCAGTCCACCGGACAGACTTCCACGCAGTCGGTGTACTTGCATTTGATGCAGTTGTCGGTGACGACGAAGGTCATTTCTAGTTCTCTCCTCAGGCGACGGCAGCTTGCCCTTCCTTCCAGGGCAGCGCGGTTCACGGTTGTGGCTGCAGGCCAGGCTAATAACCTGCAGCGCTCGCGAACCGCGCCGGATTCTACCAGCTTGCGCGGTTGGCCGTTATAACAGGTTTTTTAGTTGATATAGCGTTTCGATAGCTTGGCGCGGCGTCATGTCGTCCAGGTCCAGCTTGCCCAGCTTCTCGATGGCCGGGTGTGGCAGGCTGGCGAACAGGTCGCTCTGGTGCGGCACGTCAGGCTCGCCTTTGCTCTTGCTGGCAATCGGCGTTTCATGGGGCAGACTGGTGGTTTCCAGCCGGCCGAGGTGTTCGCGGGCACGCTGGATCACCACCGCCGGCACACCGGCCAGTTGCGCGACGGCCAGGCCGTAGCTCTGGCTGGCGGGGCCCGGCAGTACGTGGTGCAGGAAGACGATGCGCTCATTGTGTTCGGTGGCGTTCAGGTGCACGTTGGCCACCAGCGGTTCACTCTCCGGCAGCACGGTCAGCTCGAAATAGTGGGTGGCGAACAGCGTGTAGGCGCGCAGCTGGGCCAGGCGCTCGGCGGCGGCCCAGGCCAGCGACAGGCCGTCGAAGGTACTGGTGCCGCGGCCGACCTCGTCCATCAGCACCAGGCTGCGGTCGGTGGCGTTGTGCAGGATGTTGGCGGTCTCGCTCATCTCGACCATGAAGGTCGAGCGCCCGCCGGCCAGGTCGTCGCTGGAGCCGATACGGGTGAAGATGCGGTCGACCAGCGACAGCTCGCAGCGGGCGGCGGGCACGAAGCTGCCGATGTGGGCCATCAGCACGATCAGTGCGGTCTGGCGCATGTAGGTCGATTTACCGCCCATGTTCGGGCCGGTGATGATCAGCATGCGCGTGCTGTTGTCCAGGCCCAGGTCGTTGGCCACGAATGGTGTGGTCAGCACTTGCTCGACCACCGGGTGGCGACCCTGCTCGATACGCAGGCAAGGCTCGTCGACGAAGCTTGGGCAGTTCAGGTCGAGGTTGAGCGCACGCTCGGCCAGGTTGCTCAGCACGTCCAGCTCGGCCAGGGCCGCGGCGCTGTCCTGCAGCGGTGCCAGGTGGCCGATCAGGGTCTCGAGCAGTGCGTCGTAGAGCATCTTCTCGCGGGCCAGCGCGCGGCTCTTGGCCGACAGTGCCTTGTCCTCGAAAGCCTTGAGCTCCGGGGTGATGAAGCGTTCGGCGCCCTTGAGCGTCTGGCGGCGGATGTAGTCGCCGGGTGCCTGCTCAGCTTGCTTGGTCGGCAGCTCGATGTAGTAGCCATGCACGCGGTTGTAGCCAACCTTGAGGTTGGCCAGGCCGGTGCGGGCTTTCTCGCGTGCTTCCAGGTCGATGAGGAACTGGCCGGCGTTCTCGCTCATGGCCAGCAGCTCGTCGAGCTCGCTGTCGTAGCCGCTCTTGAGTACGCCGCCGTCGCGGATCACCGCCGGCGGGTTATCGATGATCGCCCGTTCCAGCAGCCCGGCCAGTTCGGGATAGGTGCCGGTGATGGCGGCCAGGCGCGCCAGGTGCGGCGCCTCCAGCTCGGCCATGGCGTTCTGCAGTTCGGGCAGCGCGCCGAGTGCGTCGCGCAGGCGCGCCAGGTCGCGTGGGCGGGCGTTGCGCAGGCCGATACGCGCGAGGATGCGCTCGATGTCGCCGATCTCCTTGAGCTGCGGTTGCAGCTTTTCGAAGCGGTAGCCGTCGAGCAGGCAGCGGATCGAATCCTGGCGTGCCTTGAGCACTTTCAGGTCGCGCAGCGGGCGGTTCAGCCAGCGGGTCAGCAGGCGGCTGGCCATGGCGGTCTGGCAACGGTCGATGACCGATTGCAGGGTGTTGTCGCGACCACCGGCCAGGTTGATGTCCAGCTCCAGGTTGCGGCGGCTGGCGGCGTCGAGGATGACCGTGTCGTCCATGCGCTCGTGGCGCAGGCTGCGCAGGTGGGGCAGGGCGGTGCGTTGGGTTTCTTTGGCGTAGCCCAGCAGGCAGCCCGCAGCGCCGATGGCCAGCGTGAGCTTGTCGCAGCCGAAGCCCTTGAGATCTTGCGTGGCGAACTGCTGGCACAGGCTCTTGCGCGCCGTGTCGCGGTCGAAGTCCCAGGGCGCGCGGCGACGGGCGCCGGGGCGCTTCTCCGCAGGCAGCCCTTGCGGCCAGTCGTCGGGGATCAGCAGCTCCACCGGGTTGATGCGTTCGAGCTCGGCGAGCAGGTTTTCCCAGCCCTTGATCTCCTGCACGGTGAAGTTGCCGCTGGTGATGTCCAGCACCGCCAGGCCGAACAGGCGCTCGTCACCGAGCAGGGCGGCGATCAGGTTGTCGCGGCGCTCGTCGAGCAGCGCCTCGTCGCTGATCGTACCCGGGGTGATGATACGCACCACCTGGCGCTCCACCGGGCCCTTGCTGGTGGCCGGGTCGCCGATCTGCTCGCAGATCACCACCGACTCGCCGAGCTTGACCAGCTTGGCCAGGTAGCCTTCCAGCGAGTGGAACGGAATCCCGCACATGGGGATCGACTGGCCCGCCGACTGGCCGCGGGCGGTCAGGGTGATATCCAGCAGTTTCGCGGCCTTCTTCGCATCTTCGTAGAAGATCTCGTAGAAGTCGCCCATGCGGTAGAACATCAGCTGGTCCGGGTGCTGGTGCTTCAGCTTCCAGTACTGCTGCATCATCGGGGTGTGTGCGGAGAGATCAGACATTCAGGGCCTTACAGCGGGTGGTCTGGTGGCAAACTTCGAAACCGCTAATAGTACAGGCTTTTTGCACCCGGCGCAGGGCGGATGGGTGGGGCAAATCTGCGCAGTCTGGCAGGTGAGCGGTCGATACGGGTTCACCGCTGCATGACGCCATTGCATTTCAGGCGTCACGGCTGCATTATGCACGCTATGCAAAAACGCAACGTAGCCTCCGTACTCAGAGCCCTGCTCGATCGCCATGGCCTGTCCCCGACAGAGCTGCATCGGCGCACGGGCGTCCCTCAATCCACCCTGTCGCGGATTCTCAGCGAGAAGATCGTCGACCCGTCGGACAAGCACGTGTCGAAAATCGCCGAGTATTTCGGCGTGAGCACCGACCAACTGCGCGGCCGCGCGGAGCTGGGCGAGTCGCGTGAAGCGGCACTGCTTACGCCGGCACATGCGGCGCTGAGCGATATCAGCCTGTGGGACGATGAAACACCCGTCGAGGACGACGAGGTGTCCGTTCCTTTTCTTCGTGAGGTCGAATTGGCAGCAGGATCAGGAAGATTCGTCATCGAGGAGAGCGAGAACGCCCGCTTGCGCTTCGGCAAGCGCAGCTTGCGGCACAACGGCGTTCAGTTCGACCATGCCAAATGCGTGACGGTGCGAGGCAACAGTATGTTGCCGGTGCTGCGCGATGGCGCCACGGTCGGGGTCAACACCGGCAAGTGCACCATTGGCGACATCATCGATGGTGACCTCTACGCCATCAATCACAATGGCCAGCTGCGGGTGAAGCAGGTCTATCGCCTACCCACCGGCATTCGTCTGCGCAGCTTCAACCGTGATGAGCATCCCGACGAGGACTACAGCTTCCAGCAAATGCAGGAAGAGCAGATCAGCCTGCTGGGTCATGTCTTCTGGTGGGGCATGTACGCCCGCTGATCCCATCCCCAGCCAACGAAAACCCGCCTCGGCGGGTTTTTTTTCGCCTGCAGAAAAGCCCTACACGCCAGGCAGGATAAAGCCCGCATGCATTTCAGCAAAATCCAATGCATAAATATTTTGCAAAATGCATTGACTGCATATGCACGGATGCATAACCTGTGTCTCAAGCCGGTCAGCAACCGGTTGTTACACAGGCAGCGATGAACAGGCCTCGACTGTTCAGAGGGTTGGCAACTGGCCCGGGTGTGCAGCGTAAAGCACCACGATCAGTTATCCGGCGGGCAGGCGGCCGCGGTCGGAGTCACTAATTTGAAGCGGAACCGCACGGTGTCACCAGTCGTGGCCGGCGGTTCGACAACGCATTACTGAAGAGCCTGCGACGCGGGCTTTTTGGAATGCCGAGTCATACGACAAACAACGCTCGCCGGCATGCCGCTGGCGGGCATCACACAGGAGACAGGACAGTGACGAACGAGCAACAGACGTTGCTGGAGATGCCGCTCTGGCTGGTGATCGTCCTGGCATTGCTGGGCGGTCTTTCCGGCGAGATGTGGCGGGCCGACAAGGCCGGGGCCAGGGGCTGGGGGCTGTTGAGGCGCCTGGCGCTGCGCTCCGGGGCCTGCATGGTCTGCGGTGTCTCGACGGTCATGCTGTTGTATGCCAGCGGCATGTCGATCTGGAGTGCCAGTGCCTTTGGCTGCCTGACGGCCATGGCTGGTGCCGATGTCGCCATCGGCCTTTATGAGCGCTGGGCACTGCGCCGCCTGGGCATCGAGCAACCGGTCAGCGGCGCGGACGCCGATGACCGTGGGCATTGAGCGAGGAGCGAAGCATGAACGAAGCACAACTTGACGAACTGCTGGCTGCCTTGCGCAACCAGGCCTCCGTACAGACTGCCCTGGGCCAGTCGATCGAACGGTTGGCCCTGAGCAACGAGCAACTGGTGGCCTACCTGAAGAGCCGCGAGCCGGACCCGGACGCGCCTCCTTACCTGGACGGCTCCAGGCCAGCCTGATCGTCCCCTGCAACGCAACACCCGAAGCACCCGACCGTCCGGGATTCCCCGCGGCGGCTTTCATCATGTTCAAGGAGAACACCCCATGTCGATTCTTACCCAAGGCACCCAGATCTACGCACTGGTCCCACCGGTCTCCGGCACCGGCCCGTTCAGCGTGCTGGAAGTCGAGCACGTGACCTCGTTCGAACCGGGCGGCGCGCCCGCCGAGCAGATCGAGGACACCACCCTCGATGCCGCCGAACGCACCTACAAGAAAGGCCTGCGCACCCCGGGCACAGCAACCCTCGGTCTCAACGCCGATCCGACCAACGCCAGCCACATCCGCCTGCACCAGCTCTCCGAAGCCAAGGGCAGCACCACCGTCAAGTGGGTGGTGGGCTGGTCCGACGGCAAGGACGTGGCACCGACCGTCAACAGCAAGGGCGACGACTTCGAGTTGCCGGCCACCCGTACCTGGTTCGCCTTCGAAGGTTATGTGGCCGACTTCCCGTTCAACTTCGCGCTCAACGCGGTGGTCACCACCTCGGTGAGCATCCAGCGCACCGGCGGCTCCACCTGGGTGAAAAAGGCCTGAGCCGGGGAACCTGAATGAATATCCATCAACTCAAGGCTCTGGGCGGCATCGTCGACAGCCAGAAAGTGCGCAAGGAAATCGTCTGGAACCGGCCTGATCCGCAGGGCGGCGAGATGGTCGCGCAGACCCTGGTGGTGCATGTGCGCCGTCATTCGTTCGGCGTGATCGAGCGCCTGTTCGCCGAACAGGAATCGTCTCACAGCCGCAATGCCCACTACCTCGCCGCGTCGATCAGCCTTGGCGAGGAGGGCGAGGAGGCACTGGGTGTCGAGGACGCCTTCAACCTCGAACCGTCGCTGGGTTTCCTGTTGCTCAATGCCATCAACGAAGTCAACGGCACCGGTAACGCCCCGGCAAAGAACTGACGGCCGCCGATGAGTTCTGGCACGAACTGGTGCTCAACGGCATCGGCGGCCGCACGATCAGCGAAGCCAAGGAACGGCTGAGCTACGCAGAAGCCCGGGCCTGGGCGCAGTACATCCAGCGCCACGGCTCATTGCACGGCGGTCGCCGGCTGGAGGCCAGCATCGCCATGCTGGCGCTGCAGGCCAACCACCAGGTCGGTGGTAGCGCCGAGTTGATCGATTTCATGCCTCACGCGCGGCGCCAGGGGGTGTCGCTCGAGAGTGCCATGCAGCAGTGGTGCTGATGATCGGCACCACCTTCTTCACGAAGCCCGCTCCGGCGGGTTTCTCAATGATCAGGGAGTAGGCCCATGGCAACCAGCATTGCCAGTTTCAGCCCGTCGATCGATCTCTCCAGCCTCGAACGGGCACTGTCCAGGGCCTCGGCCCTGAGTGACCGCACCCTGCGCGAGATGCAGAAGAACGTCGAGGCTTTCAACAAGCAGTATCTCAAGAGCACGGGCGCCGTTGCCGATTCGAGCTTGAACATTTCGAAAAAGGCGCTTGATCGTTTCCAGGCGGCCTACCAGCCACCGGATTGGGCGCAAGCCCAGCAGGCGGATCCCGTCAGGCCCTACAGCGATGCATTGCGTGCCCAGCACAATGCCACCGAGCTCGCGGTGGCGAAGATGGGCATGGGCGCGCGCCAGGGCGCGCTGGCAGACAAGCTCAACCAGGTCGACGAGGCTTACTACACCGCCCGGACCCAGTTCGAACAGGCCAATCCATCGGGCGCCGATAGTGAAAGCTACCAACAACAGCTGGAGGCCATGCGCGCTGGTCATACCGACATGACCAACCAGGTACTCAACGACTACGAGATGATGAACCAGGCGCGTGGCGACTGGATGGTCGGCGCGTCTGCGGCCTGGGACGAGTACCTGGACAAGTCCAGCAACGTCGCGGCGCAGTCGCAGGCGGTGTTTACCAGCGTCTTCGACCGTATGGGCAACGCGGTGCAGACTTTCGCCACCACCGGCAAGTTCTCGTTTTCGGACTTCGCCAAGTCGGTACTCGCCGACATGGCTGCGTTGGCGGCCAAGACTGCGGCTTCGAAGGCCTTGAGCAGCCTGTTCGGGTTCGGCATGAACCTGGTCGGGTCGTGGCTCGGCAGTGGCTCGACACCAACGCCGACCACGATGTCCGTCGGCGGCAGCAGTGCCACCTTCACCCCCCAGCTTGATGTCAGCAATCTGAAATTCGCCAAGGGTGGCGCCTTCACCAACAGCGTCGCCACCGGTCCGACCCTGGCGCCAATGGCCCTGTTCGGCGAAGCAGGCCCCGAAGCGATCATGCCACTGACTCGCGGCGTCGACGGCTCCTTGGGCGTGCGTGCCCTGGGCGGCAGCTCGGGTACCAGCCATAGCAGCGAAGTGGTGATCCAGCAGACCATCAACGTGGCGGCCCCAGGCGGCAATGCCGCACCTGGCGAGGCCAATACTCAGCGCCTGGCCAACGCCTACGCCGGTGCCGCCCGCCAGGGCGCCAGCGAGCAGATTTCCCGCGAGCTGATGCCTGGTGGGCAGATCTGGGCCGCGATCCACGGCCGCTGAACAAGGAGAACATTCATGGAAACCTTTACCTGGACCCCCAGGACCGAGCCCACCGGCACCGTCGAGTACCGCGTGCGCACGGTGCAGTTCGGCGATGGTTATCAGCAGGCGGTAGGCGATGGCCTCAACAACCGCAGCCAATCCTGGCCGCTGGTGTTCCTCGGCGACGAGGCGAAGATTCGCGCCATCGCCACCTTCCTCGACCGCCACGCGGGCAGCCGGGCGTTCCGCTGGACCGCGCCGTTGGGCGAGCCGGGGCTGTTCCGTTGCAAGGGCTACCAGCCGACCGCCAAGGGCGGTGGCCTGTACAGCCTCAGCGCCACCTTCGAGCAGGCGTTCCACCCATGACCCCGGAGGCCTTCAAGCATGGCATTGATCACTGACATCCAGACCCTCGAGCCGGGCGCGGAAATCACCCTGTTCGAGATCGACGGCAGCGAGTTCGGGGCCGACACCTTGCGGTTCCACGGCCACGCCATCGCCCATGAGCCTGGCGAGGTGGCTGCGGCGGGTGAGGCGGCAACCTTACCCGCCCGCTCGATCTGGTGGCAGGGCCAGGAGTATGCGGCCTGGCCGGTGCAGATCGAGGGCATCGGCGCCAACAGCAACGGTCGGGCTACCCGTCCGAAGTTCAGTGCCGGCAACGTCGACGGTCGTGTCACCGCCTTGTGCCTGGCCTTCGAGGACCTGCTCAAGTTCAAGCTGACCGTGCGCCAGACGCTGGGCCAGTACCTGGATGCGCGTAATTTCGCCGCAGGCAACGCCCAGGCGGATCCGACCCAGGAAGCGCTGGAAATCTGGTTCCTCGACCAAAAGACCCAGGAAGACGATGAACAGGTGCAGTGGGAACTGTCGTCCCCTGGCGAGATCGACAGCCATGGCTTGCCAGGGCGGCAGATGACCACCTACTGCCATTGGGCGATGACCAATGGCTACCGTGGCCCCAACTGCGGCTACACCGGCAACCGGCTGTTCGACGACGAGGACCGCCCGGTGGACGACCCGGCGAAGGATCGCTGCAAGGGTGGGCTGACGTCCTGCAAGCTGCGATTCGGCGAAGCGGCGGAACTGCCCCATGGCGGCTTCCCGGCCGTTTCGCTGATTGCCCGGAACTGAATCATGCAGCCGCACCTGCTCGAGGCGATCCGCTGCCATGCGGCCGCCGACTACCCACGCGAAGCCTGCGGCCTGGTCATCGACCGGGCGGGAGGGCTCGATTACCAACGCTGTCGCAACACCGCCTCCGACCCTGGCGAAGAGTTCCGCATCGACCCGCGCGACTATGCGGCGGCGGAAGACCTGGGCGAGATCGTGGCGGTGGTGCACTCGCACCCCGACGCCAGCAGCCGGCCGTCCAGCCGCGACCTGGCGATGTGCGAGGCCACCGGCTTGCCCTGGCACATCCTGTCCTGGCCCGAGGGTGACCTGCGCACTGTGCTGCCCAAGGGGGACACGCCTTTGCTCGGCCGGCCGTTCGTGCATGGGCTGTGGGACTGCTGGCAGGTCTGCGCCGACTGGTACCGCCGCGAGTGGGGCCTGACGTTTCCCGCCTATGCCCGCGAGGATGGCTGGTGGGAGGACCCGCAAGGGCCAAGCCTGTATGAACAGGCCTATGCCGATGCCGGGTTCGTCAGGGTAGATGCGCCTCGCCACGGCGATCTGGTCGTCATGGCCATCGGGCGCACGGCCCACCCCAACCATGCGGGGATCTTTCTCGGCCATGACTCACGCCTGCCGGGCGAGCCGTGGTCCCCCTGTGGGGCTGGGCCGTTCCTGCTGCATCACCTTTATGGCCGACCGTCGGAGGTCATCGTCTTCGGTGGTCCCTGGTTGGATCGCACACGCCTGATCCTGCGCCATCGCGATGCCGCTGCGGCGGACTGAGCACAGGCGGCCGGCTTTCTTGTTTCCGCGACCTCGAGGCGGTCGCTCCCAGCAGAAGGAGTTGCAATGTCAGCTGCCATCATTCATCCACCGCTGACCACAATCAGGCTCAGCGGCCAATTGCGCCAGTTCGGCAAGGCGTTCGAACTGGCGGTGCGTACCCCACGTGAAGCGATCAAGGCGTTGTGTGTACAGCTGCCGGGGTTCGAGCGCTTTCTGGCGAACGCCAGTTCTCGCGGTCTGGAGTTCGCCGTCTATAGCGACAAGCGCAATGTCGGCGAGGCCGAACTGGATTTCCAGGCCCGTGACGAGATCCGCATCGTGCCAGTGGTTGCCGGCAGCAAGCGCGCTGGGGGCCTGCAGACCATCATCGGTGTCGTCCTGATCGCCGTGGCGGCGATCGCTACCAATGGTTCATCGCTGCCGTTCACCGCCGGAGGCTGGGGCACCATGGCCACCGTGGGGTTCTCCATGGCCATGGGCGGCGTGATGCAACTGCTCAGCCCGCAGCCCAAGGGCCTGAACATGAGCGCCGGGCCGGAAAACACTCCCGGCTACGCCTTCGGCAGTGCCCGCAACACGACGGCTTCCGGCAACCCGGTGGCCTTGTGCGTGGGCAAACGGCGGTGGGGCGGGGCGATCATCAGCGCGGCGATCTATGCCGAGGATCGGTTGTGAGTCCAGTTATCCAGGAGGCGACATGCCCATGCAGCAAGTGAACCTGGGCACACCGCCCAGTGCCGTGGATGGCGACAGCGCACGCACGGCGTTTACCCGGATCAATGACAATTTCAAGGCCCTGGATGCCATGGGGGTCAGTGGGCCTGTCGCCGGCAATCGCGCTATCCAGGACTGCAACCTGGCGCTGGCGCCGGGTCTGTGGCTGGCGACCTCCGGTATCGCCAGCAACCGCCCCCCGGGCCTGACCTACGTGGTGTTGCGGGTCAGCACCACTGAATACGGCGCGATCCTTCAGGAGGCGGTCGACATCGTCTACGGCGATCGGGCCGTGCGTACCTTCAACCCCAACAACAACGCCTGGGGGCACTGGATCAGTACCTCCAGCCAAGGCGGCAAGACCCTGCCTGGCGGTGGCAACATCGGTGGCCCTGGTATCGACACCCAAAAGCTGCACTCCGGCTTTTATGGTTACTACCAGGGGCCGGGTGAACCAGGTGGCGCGCTGAGCGTGCTCGAGACCTTGTGGCACGCCGACCCGCAGTGGAGCACCCAGCTGGCGATGGGGGTGTCGACCAACGAACTGTTCTACCGCTCGATCAGCAAGAATTCTACCGTTCCGCCAGCCTTTGCCCGCGTGTACACCAGCCAGAACATCCTCGGCGCGGTGTCCGGTGTCGCGTCGGGCGGGATCATCGAGTCCGGCAGCAACGCCAATGGAAATTACACCAAATTCGCCGATGGCACCCTGCTGTGTACGGGGAGTTGCGTGTTGCCGGCAGCTGCCCTGAATGCCGAAGCCGCTGTGAACGTGGTGTTCGCCGCGACTTTTGCCCAGGCGCCAAAGGTGGTCGCCTCTGCGATGGCTTCGGCTGCGGGGACGGGCTCTCAGGCTGACGTTGGTCTGGTCAACATGAATGGCACCTATATGACGATCACCACCAGCGGCATGGTGTTTCGCTCCTGGACCTACCGCTACGCGGTGGCTGCGGGCGTGGTCTTCCACTACATGGCCACGGGGAGGTGGCGCTGATGATCATCAATCTGGTTCCGGTCCGTCACGACCAGCCACTGGCGCTTTCGGTCGAGGGGGACGTGCTCACGCTCAATGGCGAGGCGTTTGATTTTCGCGCCCTGGGCGAAGGCGCCTTGCTGCCCAGCGAAGCCATCGCCGCGCCGTGGTTCATGGGCGATGTGCGTCGCATCGAGGGGCGCCTGCACCTGACCCTGATGCTGCCCCATGGGATGCATGCGCCACGGGCCACGCGCTTTCCCGAAGCCCTGGAGGTGACCGAGGACGGCCCCGTCGCGTTGCCACCCTACGAGACACCGATGAGTGAGGAGCGCTGCCGCGATGAACATTGATTTCAGCCAGGCCTTGACGGCCGAGGCGCAACAGGCGCGGCAGGACGAGGCCATGCGCAACAGCCGCCGGGCCGAAGATGTTCGCCTGTTGCAGGATACGGACTGGTACGTGGTGCGCCTGCTTGAAACCGGCAAGGTCATCCCCGAGGAAATCACCCGCCAACGTGCCGAGGCCCGTGAGCGAATCGACACCTTGGCGTGATGCCGCCGGTGCACAGCAAACCGCCATGAAGGCGGTTTTTTTACGCCTGGAGGAACCCATGGGCGAAACCAACAGACCCGTGATCACCGGTCGCAAAGGTGGTCAGAAACAGCCAAAGGCACCGGTCGAGGCCCCCGACAGCCTGCGCTCCGTCGCCATCGCCAAGATGCTCATCGCCGTCGGTGAGGGAGAATTCGCCGGTACACCGAGCGCCCAGGACATCTATCTGGACGGCACGCCGCTGATGGATGCCAATGGCAGCTACAACTTCCCGGGGGTCAAGTGGGAGTGGCGCCCAGGTTCGCTTGAGCAGCCGCACATTCCCGGTATCCCGTCGGTGGACAACGAAATCACCCAGGGCGTGGAGTTGCGCCATGACAAGCCCTGGGTGCGCGCGCTCGACGACACCCGCCTGTCGGCGGTACGCCTGCGCTTCGCCTGGCCCGCGTTGCAGGCCATGGACAGCGCCGGCAACGTCAACGGCTACCGCATCGAATACGCCGTGGATGTGGCCACCGATGGTGGTGCCTACGTGGAGGTGCTCAAGGATGCCGTGCATGGCAAGAGCACCAGCACCTACGAGCGCACCCGGCGTATCGACCTGCCCAAGGCCGAGCACGGTTGGAGCCTGCGCGTACGCCGCCTGACGCCCAACCAGAGCACCGGCAAGATCGCCGACACCATGCAGATCGCCGGCATCACCGAGGTCATCGACGCCAAACTGCGCTACCCCAACACCGCATTGCTGTACGTGGAGTTCTCCGCCGAGCAGTTCCGCAACATCCCGGCGGTGACGGTCGAGTGCAAGGGGCGCAAATGGCCGGTGCCGAGCAACTACGATCCTGAGACCCGCCGCTACGTGGGCGTCTGGGACGGTACCTTCAAGCAGGCCTGGACCGACAACCCGGCCTGGGTCACCTACGGCATCACCACCAACGATCGCTTTGGTTTGGGCCGGCGGATCAAGCCGTGGATGGTCGACAAGTGGGAGCTGTACCGGATCGCCCAGTACTGCGACCAGCTGGTGCCCGATGGCCGGGGTGGCCAGGAGCCGCGCTTCACCTGCAACCTCAACCTGCAGGGCAAGGCCGAGGCCTGGTCACTGCTGCGCGACATCGCCGGCATCTACCGCGGCATGACCTACTGGGCCCAGGGCCAGCTGTACAGCCTGGCCGACATGCCTCGGGCAACCGATTTCGACTTTGCCTACACCCGCGCCAACGTGGTCGACGGCAAGTTCATCTATTCCAGTGGTTCCGAGCGCAGCCGCTACAGCCGTGTGCTGGTCAGCTACGACAACCCACTGAACAACTACGACACCGATGTCACCGTGGTCGCCGACGACAAGCTGTTGCGCCGCTACGGCGACAACCCGCTGGAACTCAGTGCCATTGGCTGTACCCGCGAGTCCGAAGCGCAGCGCCGCGGAAAATGGGCGCTGCTGACCAACTCGCGCGACCGCGGCATCAGCTTCCGGGTCGGTATGGACGGGCGTATTCCCTTGCCCGGCTACGTCATCCCGGTGGCCGACGAACTGCTGGCCGGTCGCCCGGTCGGCGGACGCCTCGTCACAGGCTTTGCCCGGCAGGTCACCCTGGATCGCGACACCCAGGCCAAGCCTGGGGACCGGTTGATTCTCAACCTGCCGGATGGCACCTGCGAAGGGCGCACCATCGAGGCGGTCGTCGGGCGGCGGATAACCCTCACCACCGCGTACTCCCGCAAGCCGCGTGCCGAGCTGGTTTGGGCCCTGGATGCGCCGGAGCTGGCCATCCCACTGTACCGCGTCACCAGTGTTTCGCGCCCTGAACCAGGTATCTACGAAATCAACGCGGTGCAGTATGACCCGAGCAAGTTCGACCACATCGACACCGGTGCGCGCCTGCAGGAGCGGCCGATCAGCGTCACGCCGATCAACCTCGTGCCGCCTCCGGCCAGCGTCAGCCTCTCCAGCAGCCATGCCATCAGCCAGGGCCTGGCGGTCAGTACCCTGACCATCACCTGGCCGGCGGTTTCCGGCGCGGTGGCTTACGAGGTGGAATGGCGCAAGGATGACGGCAACTGGATCAGCCTGCCGCGCACCGGGGCCACCAGTGTCGATGTCGTCGGTATCTATGCTGGCGCCTATCTGGCCCGGGTGCGCTCGATCAGCGTGAGCGAGATCACCTCGATCTGGCGCTTGTCCATGTTGACCGCGCTCAAGGGCAAGGAAGGCGCCCCGCCTGCGGTGGCGTTCCTGCGGCCAGTATCGGAAATCTTCGCCATTCGATTGGCGTGGGGCTTCCCCGAGGGCGCCGAGGATACGGCGTACACACAGATCGAGATGGCGTCCGAAAGCACCGGGCAGAATCCGATCGCGCTTGGCCGGTTCGCCTACCCGACTTCAACCTACCTGCACTCGGGCATGGCCGCGGCGGTGGTGCGTTACTTCCGTGCGCGGCTGGTGGACCGTACCGGCAACATCGGCCCATGGTCCGAATGGGTCTACGGCCAGTCGAGCGCGGATGCTTCGGCGGTGCTCGAGTACCTGGACGGCAAGATCAGCGAGAGCCACCTGGGCAAGCAGCTACTGAGCGAGATCGGCAAGGTCAGTGGCGATGGCCCAGGTTCGGTGAGCGAGCGGTTCAAGGCTGCAGATGCCGCCTTGCAAGGCCAGCTCAACGCGTTGTCCACGCAACTCTCCGACCTGGCTGGCGCACCGGACTGGAAAGCCGATACGGTCTATCTGGCCGGGTCGCTGGTCAAGCATGAAGGCAAGCTGTATCGGGCCAAGGGCGATGTGCCGGCAGGGACGCCCGTCGCCAACGCCACTTACTGGGAAAACATGGGAGCCTATGTCTCCCTGGGCGACCAGGTGAAGGCGCTGGCCGTGCGCGTCGATGGCGTGCAGACCAGTGTCGAGGAGATCAACGGCGAACTCACGTCCATGGCCAGCCGTGTACTGGGTGTTGAAAGCGCAGTAAGCCCATCGATGGCCGGCACCACGGGTGGCTGGCGCGCCGGAG
Source organism: Pseudomonas entomophila (assembly GCF_018417595.1). Classification (NCBI taxonomy): domain Bacteria; kingdom Pseudomonadati; phylum Pseudomonadota; class Gammaproteobacteria; order Pseudomonadales; family Pseudomonadaceae; genus Pseudomonas; species Pseudomonas entomophila. Next base: position 4,542,128 of record NZ_CP070982.1, on the reverse strand, counting down.
AAACCGGCGCCCATGCCGGGGCCTGGTCGGTGTATGCCGCGCTCAGCGAGGGCGACAGGGCGATCGCAAGGCAGGTAACCGAAGTCAAGGCCCAGGTCGATGGTAACCTCGCCCATGTCAACCGTACGGTGGACGCACTGACCGACGATGTATCGGCACTGGCGCGTGACAACCAGACCTTGACCGCTCGGGTGGGCGAAACCAAGGCCGTTGTAGAGGACACGTCCGAAGCCCTGGTCAAATTGGGCGGTGATGTACGGGCGACCCGCAGCATCAAGGTTGGCGTGGATGCGAACGGGCGCTACTACAGCGCCGGCATGGGGATCGGTGTCGAGAATACGCCTGATGGGATGCAGTCCCAGGTGCTGTTCCTGGCTGATCGGTTCGCGGTGATGCATCAGCCGGGGGGCGCGCCGAAGTCGGTGTTCGCGGTCAACAACGGCCAGGTCTTCATGAACAACGCGATCATCGGTACCGCCAGCATCGGTAACGCTCAGATCACCGATGCAGCGATCACCCAGGCGAAGATCGCGGACTTGTCTGTCACCACCGGCAAGATCGCGGACCTGTCGGTCAACACCGGCAAGATCACCGACCTGTCGGTGAGCACGCTCAAGATTGCCGGGCGCTCGGTCACCTTGCCTTACTCGGCTTACACCGCCGCCCAGATCAACAGCCCGCCCAACCACGGCTCGCCCAATTGGGTCGAGGTGCAGGCGCTTGGTTTTACCAGCAATGGCTGGGAGAAGCTCTGCACGTTTTCAGCCCAGGTAGGGATGATGTCGACAGGCTGGTGCTTCTGGCGGGTGTTGCTCAATGGCGCGGTCTGGCTGCAGGGGCGTTGCAGCTCAGCGGGCCGCGATCCGGCCATGAGCCCCAACTCCAGCTTCAATACCACGGCCCTGCTGACCGGGTATGGCGGCTACAACGAGCTGCGGCTGCAGTTCTCCGCCCCCAATGGCAGCGCGATGACAGGGTTGTCCATGAGTTGCGACAACCGCTCCATCACCGTTCTCGAGGTACAGCGCTGATGCTGCTTTCAACGATCAAGATCGTCGATTACGACAAGACGACCGGCCAGATCCTGCGGGTGATCGCCTGGCCGGACCCGATGGCTGCGGCCAGGCACTACCCTGGCTGCCTTTACCTACCCGAACACACCGACACCGATGACGTGCGCCGTTATGTCAAGGATCGCGAGGTGGTCGATCGTCCTGAGATGACGGTCACCTTCGACGGACATTCCCTGCAGGGTGTTCCTGAGGGGGCCAGGATTGCCATCGATGGGGTCGAGTACACCGCCGATGACTCACCGGTCATCGAGGTCGAGTTCGACTACCCGGCACGGTACGAGATCGTCGTCAGCCAATGGCCTTACATGGACGCGAGGTTCATACATGAAGATATCGCATAGGTCAGACCACCGGGTGCTGCGCGCCGCCGACTATCCCTCGATGGCGGACCAGCTCGACGCGTTGTGGCATGCAATGGACAGCGGGCAACTTCCGGTTGTCGACGCCTTTTACTCGAGCATCAAGCGAGTGAAGGAAAAGTATCCGAAGCCGGAGAGCCGCGATGAGGAATAGACCTATTTTGTTGGCCCAGGCCAACCTGACTGGCAACAAGGAGGCTGCATGGCTCTCGATCCCGTAAAACTGGGCACGCCACCGAGCGGTATTGACGGTGACGACGCTCGCACGGCTTTTTCCCGTATCAATGCCAACTTCGCCGTGTTGGACAACACCGGCCTGACCGGCCCGTTGGCGGCAACGCGTAATGTCCTGGATTGCAATGACGCTACCGGTCCCGGTTGGTGGTCGGCGCTCAGCGGCGCAGCGGCGCATCTGCCTCCAGGCATCACCTACCCGTTCATCCACACCTCGGCGAACGTGGGCGGATTCGTAACCCAACTCGCCATCGAGGTCGTAAGCGGCAAGTCCGCGACACGGGCGTACAACGTCAACAGTTCGAGTTGGACCGCGTGGACCGTCCACGCCAACGCAAGCAACCTTGGTACGGCGGCGGCGGCCAATCTGACGACCAGCACTTTCGATACAACACTGGGTCGCGCGCTCAAGGTGGGTGACCACGGTATCGGGGCCGACACACAGACAGTCCCCGACCTCAATGGACTGGTAGGGAAGGGCGGCGCCTACAGGTTCAACAACGACACCCTCAATCGTCCACCAGGCATCGCCTACGGTGCGGTGTTGCACCTGGGCCGAGCGGGCAGCGTCGAGGCCATTCAGGTCGCGTACTCCGTCACCGGCTATGAAGCAGCGGTTCGCTTCCTCGTCGGGAGTACCTGGCGCGCCTGGGCCAACACCACGCCGTCGTGGCTGGGGCAGACATGGCAGAACATGACTGCAGCCCGTGCCGCAGGTGTCAACTACACGAATGACACCGGCAGGCCCATCCAGGTTTCGGCGCTGTTCGGCCCGGCCAGCAGCATCAATACCACCGCCATCCTGTACGTCAATGGCGTCCCGATCCATGGCCAGTACGCGGGTGTTGCCGGTGCGTACATCAATACGGCCACCTGCGTGGTTCCCCCGGGGGCGGCCTATTCGGTTGCCGCGGCCAACGGCACTGCCAACCTGGTCTTTTTCAACGAGCTAAGGTGAATCCATATGTTTTTTTACAAGGACCCCACCACCGAAAACATTTACGCCTACAACGAAGACACTCTGGGCCTGCATCTTCAGGAGGGGTTCGTCAGGCTTTCCGATGACGAGTACCAGGCTTTCGTCGAGGCTCAGGCATTGGCAGTGCGCAAGGGCGAGGAGGGGCTGTGGGTCGCCGATCAAATGCAATTGGTCGCCGATCAGCTGCTGATGCTCGATGACAACGACCCGACCGCCATCCCTGGCATGACCACCGCCGACTGGCGCGCCTACCGGATTGCCCTGCGGGCATGGAAGGACGGCGCCGAGGGCTTCCCCGACCAGCAGCACCGCCCACGGCGCCCGGCATAGTGCCCATCCACCTAAGTGAACGACCGCCGCCAGGCGGTATTTTTTTGCCCGGAGGAAGCCAATGGCTCGATGTTCAGCCGCTGTATTCGACAGCCCGAAGCGGGTTGCAAGGGGGCGGCATGAGTGAACTTTCTACCTTGCAGGCGACCTTGACGGCGTCCATCCGCAAGGCGATGCCTGACCTGGCCACGGTCGATGCCGACCGGGGCGTGGCAGGCAACCCGGCGCTGCCGTCCCTGCGCCACGGCATCGTCAGCATGGTCGCCGACGCCGCGCCCCGCGATGGGCGCTCGGTGCTGGTGGTCACCTTCGAGGCGATCATCACACCGGATACGAGCAACACCGATGCTCGGCTGCAAGGCATTGAGCTGGCCGCGCAATTGATGGACCTGTTGCGCCAGCAGTTGTGGGGCCTGGACTTCGTCGAGGCAGTTCGCAACGTCCAGGCCCAGTACCAAGGCGCGCTCTGGAAGGTGACCTGGGAGCAGCCCGTGCTGTTGGGCGAGCCCCACTGGCAATGGCCCGACCAGCCGCCGGGCAGCCTGGTACTGGGCTTCGACCCCGATACCGGGCCTGGCAACCAGGACAATTATCTGGCCCCGGAGGACTTGATATGAGCTACGCCACGGCGATGCACGACCGCATGCTGGCCAGCCTGGTGATCCCTTGCTCGGTAGTGGCGGTAGACCTCGCCGCCGCCCGCGTCCGGGTCTCCGACGGCGATTGGACCAGCGCCTGGGTGCGCTGGCACAGCCAGGCCGCCGGCAAGGCGCGCCACTGGCGGGCACCGAGCCTGGGCGAGCAGGGCGTGCTGGTCAGCCCCAGTGGCGAGCCGGCCCAGGGCACCTTCGTGCCGGGCCTCTATGGCAATGCTGGCGCCGCGCCGGACAACCGCGATCACGTGGAGGTCTGGCGCTTCGACGACGGTGGCTCGTTGGCTTACGACTGGCAGGCCAAGCGCTACGACATCCAGCTGCCCAGCGGCAACGCGACCATCAAGGTTGGTGCCAGCACCCTGGTGGTCAACGACGGCGCCATCACCCTCGATGCCACGACCATCACCCTGACCGGCAAGGTCACGGTCAATGGCCCGCTGCTGGTCAGCGGCGACATCAATGGCGGCGGGCGGATCATCGATACCGCCGGCAACACCGCCAATCACAAGCACTGAGCCCGCGCCTGCGGGCTCTTTCATATCAGGAGAACGCCATGCATACCCAAGCACGGGGTGCGCCTGCGGCAGGAGGTGCCCCATGATCGGCCTGGACCGCCGCACCGGCCAGCCCCTGACGGGCATCGCCCACCTGCGCCAATCCATCGAGGACATCCTCACCACCCCGCTGGGCAGCCGGCGCATGCGCCCCGAGTACGGCAGCCAGTTGCGCCGCTACGTCGACCTGCCCGTCAACGAAGGCTGGAAGAGCGCGGTGCAGGCCGAAGTGGCCCGCGCCCTCGGGCGCTGGGAACCGCGCCTGAAGCTCGACCGGGTCAAGGTCGTGGCCGTGCTCGACGGCCAGGTCAGCCTGGCCTTGAGTGGCCGCTACCTGGGCGACGACGCCCTGGTGGAGGTGACCGTATGAGCCAGGTCGACCTGTCGAAACTGCCGGCTCCGCAACTGCTCGAAGACCTCGATTTCGAGGCGCTGTACCAGGAGGATCTGGCCAGCTTCCGCGCCCAGCTGGGCGATGGCTGGAACGCCAACCTGGAAAGCGACCCGGTCACCAAGCTGCTGGAAGTCGGTGCCTACCGCAAGCTGCTCAACCGGGCGCGCATCAACGATGCCGCCAAGGCGCTGCTGCTGGCTTATGCCGAAGGCCGTGACCTTGACCAACTGGCCGCCAACGTCAACCTGCAACGCCTGGTGATCCAGGCCGCCGACCCGAGCACGATCCCGCCGACCGAGGCCATCCTCGAGTCCGACGATGCCCTGCGCGAGCGGGTGCAACTGGTCTACGAAGGCCTGACCACCGCCGGCCCGCGCAACAGCTACATCCTCCACGCCCGCAACGCCTCGGGCCGGGTCGCTGACGCGACCGCCGAGAGCCCGTCGCCTGCCGTGGTGGACATCACCGTGCTGAGCCTGGACGGCAATGGCGTTGCCAGCCCCGAGCTGCTGGCGCAGGTGCAAACCTACCTCAACGACGACGACATCCGCCCGGTCGCCGACCGGGTCAACGTGCGCAGCGCCGAGGTGCTGCCCTACCGCGTCGAGGCCGTGTTGCACATGGCCGACAACGGCCCGGAGTACGAGACGGTCCTCGGCGAGTGCCGGCGCCGCCTGCAAGCCTGGATCAACCCACGGCGCAGGCTCGGCCTTGAAGTCGCTCGCTCCGGCATCGACGCCCAGTTGCACATCGACGGCGTCAGCCGGGTCGAGCTGATCGGCTGGAATGACATCCGCCCGAGCAAGGCCCAGGCGGCCTGGTGCACCGGCATCGACCTCAAGCGCGGAGGCTGACATGCACAGCCTTCTGCCGCTCAACCGCACGCCGTTGGAGCGCGCCCTGGAAGTGGCCGCCGACGAAGACCTCAAGGCCGGCCTGCGCACCCTCTACAACCCCGACACCTGCCCGGCGCACCTGCTCTACCAGCTGGCCTGGGCCTGGTCGGTGGACCGCTGGGACGACAGCTGGAGCGAGGCGATCAAGCGCTCGGTGATCCGCTCGGCGTTCTTCGTCCATGCCCACAAGGGCACCCTCGGCGCCCTCAGGCGGGTGGTCGAGCCGTTCGGCTACCTGATCGAGGTGCAGGAATGGTGGCAGGCCAAGCCTGCCGGAGTGCCGGGGACGTTTGCCCTGAAGGTTGGGGTGACCGACACCGGCATCAGCGAGGAAACCTACAACGAACTGTCGTCGTTGATCGACGACGCCCGGCCGGTCAGCCGCCACATGACGGGGCTGGTGATCAGCCTCGAAAGCCGTGGCGGTCTCTATTTCGGCTGCGCGCTGCAGGACGGCGACGAACTCGACGTCTACCCGCCGGCACCTCCTGACCTGATCGTCAGTGGTGCCATCGGCCGCGGCGGCCGGGAACACACAATCGATACCTTGGACATTGCACATGGTTGACCAGAATTCACAGTTCTACGCCATCCTCACCAACGTGGGCGCGGCGAAGCAGGCCAACGCGGATGCCTTGGGCATCCCGTGGAAAATCACCCAGATGGGCGTGGGCGACGCCAATGGCGCCGATCCGACCCCCAATGCCACCCAGACCAGCCTGATCAACGAATGGCGCCGGGCGCCGTTGAACCAGCTGAAGGTGGACGACAAGAACAGCGCGATCATCGTGGCCGAGCAGGTCATCCCGGCGGACGTGGGCGGCAAGTGGATCCGCGAGATCGCGTTGTATGACGCCGATGGTGACATGATCGCCGTGGCCAACTGCGCACCCACTTACAAACCGTTGCTCAGCCAGGGTTCTGGGCGCACACAAGTGGTGCGTATGAACCTGGTGGTCAGTAGCGCCAGCAACGTCCAGCTGAAGATCGACCCAGCCGTGGTACTGGCGACTCGCGAGTGGGTTACCGAGGAACTGGCCAAGCAGGATTTCAAGCATTCGGTACAGGTGGCTACCACCGGGCCCATTACCCTGAGTGGGTTGCAGACCATCGACGGTGTCGCGCTCTTGGCAGGCGCTCGCGTGCTGGTGAAGAACCAGTTGGCGGCCAAGGACAATGGCTTGTACCAAGTAGCCGCAGGTGCATGGACGCGCAGCAGCGATGGCGACACCGATGCCAAGGTTACGCCAGGTCTGCTAGTGCTGGTCGAGAAGGGTACGGTCAACGGCGACGGTGCCTGGCAGTTGGTCAGTGATGGGCCGATCACCCTGGGGGTCAGTGCCCAGGACTACGAAATGGCGTTTGGCCGCAGCGGTGTTGTGCCCGGACTGTATCGCAGCGTAACGGTCGACAAGTATGGGCGGGTCATCGCGGCCACGAACCCTACTACCGTCGCTGGGTATGGGTTGACCGATGTCTACACCAAGACTCAGTTGGACTCGATATTGGCGTTGAAAGCACCGCAGGATAGTCCTCTGCTGACTGGTCGCCCGGCTGCTCCGACACCTGAGAGAGAGGATATCTCGACTCGTTTGGCGACTACGCAGTTCGTCAAGGAATTGGGGCTGACGTTCCCTTCCAATTCCACAACCTGCCCTTCGGGCTCAACCCTGACCCTGGCCCAGGTTGGGCGAATGCTCTACATGGACGGCGGTGGCGCCCAGACTTGGAGTGGCAGCGTGGTGCTCCCATCGTCAGGGATTCCAATAGGGTCTGTGTTCTGCATCTCTGTGGGGTCGGGAAACGGCACAATTACTGTACATAAACCAGCATTGCCCAATGGTTATATCGCCATCGGTTCCCGTTCATACGACGCGCTCACAATCCGCTCAAATGAACCGCCCTTGATGCTGATTTGCAATGCTGATCATACCTACGCGGTAATTGCCGGTGGACTTTCAAATACCGCGGACTTCAGTACACAACTTACGATGAATGGTTGGGCTAAAAGTCCAAATGGGTTAATTCAACAGTGGGGTGTTGCCGTGGTTTCCGCAAATGGGACACTTGATGTCACTCTTCCAGTTACCTTCCCCAACCAAGGGCTTGCGGTTGTTTGTTCTTATATCTATGGCCTTGGTGGCGTAGCTGGTCGCTGTGGGGCTGGGTATTTGAACACCTCCACAATACGGATCGAAAGCGCGGTGCCTGCAATTAGTGGAAGTCAACAGACCATCCATTGGTTTGCCATTGGCAAGTAGGAGAGAGGATGTATTTCTATTCGGCAAAAACTGGCGGACTCTATGTGTCCGAAATAAATGGTAAAGCTATTCCGGCTGATGCGGTAGAACTGAGCGCGCAAGAGTATTCAGCTCTGGTTTCGGCGTCGAATGAAGGTAAGGTACTGATACCTGACCGCAATGGTATTCCGATAATTTCGAAACCTACAGCAATTGCAGGGGCATTAGCATCGGCCGAGCGAGAGTGGCGTGATTGGCAACTTGCGGTGACTGATGGCTTGGTCGCACGCCATCGCGATGAGGTGGAGGCTAGCACTGAAACTTCGCTCATCGCCGCTCACTATACAGAGTTGCAGGCTTATCGCCGAGCTCTACGCAACTGGCCTGAGTCCGGCGACTTTCCATTGATCGAGCATCGTCCTCCCGTCCCGACCTGGCTGTCCCGATACCTTCCATAGCGCCCTATCCCTTAGGGCGTTTCGTTTAAAGCTGGACCCAATCTTAGCCCCGTCTTACGGGGCATTTTTATATTAGGAGACTTTATGAGTGGCTTTTTCCACGGCGTCACCGTGACCAACGTCGACACCGGCGCGCGCAGCATCGCACTGCCGTCGTCCTCGATCATCGGCCTGGTCGACACCTTCACCGAAGGCCCGGGCGTCACCGCCAAGGCCAACGACCTGATCCTGATCACCAGCGAGCGCGAAGCGGTCGCGGCGTTCGGCCAGGACGCGGCGATCACCAAGGCCTGCCGTGCCATCTACAGCCGCGCCAAGGCGGTCATCGTCGCCTGCGGCGTGGCCAAGCTCGAAGACGGCGCCGAGCAGACCGCGGCGATCATCGGCAACGTGCTGGCCGACGGCAAGCGCACCGGCCTGCAGGCGCTGCTCGACGGCAAGAGCCGTTTCAACGCCCAACCACGCCTGCTGGTGGCGCCCAAGCACAGCGCCACCCAAGCCGTGGGCACCGCGCTGGTGGCCCTGGCCGACAAGCTGCGCGCCATCGCCATCATCGACGGCCCGAACAGCACCGATGAAGCGGCCATCGCCTACGCCAAGCACTTCGGTGCCAAGCGCGCCTTCCTGGTCGACCCGGGCGTGCGCTACTGGGACAACGCCGCCGAGGCCACCGTCGACGCGCCAGGCTCGGCCTGGGTCGCCGGCCTGTTCGCCTACACCGACCGCGAGTACGGCTTCTGGGCGTCGCCTTCGAACAAGGAGTTCGTCGGCATCACCGGTACCACCCGCGCGGTGGAGTTCCTCGATGGCGACGACACCTGCCGCGCCAACCTGCTGAACAACGCCAACATCGCCACCATCATCCGCGATGACGGCTTCCGCCTGTGGGGCAACCGCACCCTGTCGAGCGACCCGAAATGGGCCTTCGTCACCCGCGTGCGCACCATGGACATCGTCATGGACGCGATCCTCTACGGCCACAAATGGGCCGTGGACCGCTCCATCACCGCCACCTACGTCAAGGACGTCACCGAGGGCCTGCAGGCCTTCATGCGCGACCTGAAGAACCAGGGCGCGATCATCAACTTCGAAGTCTTCGCCGACCCGGAGCTGAACACCGCCAGCCAGCTGGAGCAGGGCAAGGTGTACTGGAACATCCGCTTCACCGATGTGCCGCCTGCCGAAAACCCCAATTTCCGCGTCGAAGTCACCAACCAGTGGCTGACCGAAGTCCTCGATACCGCTGCTTAAGGAGCACATTTACATGGCAATGATTCCCGAAACCCTGGCCAACCTGAACCTGTTCGTCGATGGCGTCAGCTTCCAGGGCGATGTCCCCAGCCTGACCCTGCCCAAGCTCACCCTGAAGATGGAAGAGCACCGCCCCGGTGGCATGGACATGCCGGTCGAGATGGACCAGGGCATGGAAAAACAGGAAGCCGCCTTCACCACCACCGGCGTGCGCCGCGAGTCGCTGAAGTTCTTCGGCCTGGCCGACGGCACCGCCTTCAACGGCACCTTCCGCGGCGCCTTCAAGGGCCTGAAAGGCAAGATCAACCCGGTGATCGTCACCCTGCGTGGCGCGCTGAAAGAGATCGACATGGGCGACTGGAAATCCGGCGACAAGGCCGAGATCAAGCACAGCGTCGCCGTCACCTACTACAAGCTCGAAGTCGACGGCCGCCTGGTCTACGAAATCGATGCCCTGGGCATGAAGCGGGTGATCGACGGCGTCGACCAACTGGCCGCCCAGCGCGCTGCCCTGGGTCTTTAAGGAGAACACTCGATGGCTCAAGCGAAAAAGCTTCCGCAATGGCTGACCGTCACCGCCGAGCGCGTGACCGTGCGCCTATCGCGCCCCAGCGAGGCCAACGGCGTGCAGGTCGACAGCCTGTCGCTGCGCGCCCCCACCGTGCGTGACATCCGCAATGCCCAGGCCGGTGGTACGAGCGACGACGAGCAGCGCGAACTGAACCTGTTCGCCTCGCTCGCCGAAGTCGGCGTCAAGGACCTCGAGGGCCTGGCCCTGAAGGACTACAGCCGCCTGCAGACGGGCTATTTTCGCCTGGTGCAGGACGACGAGCTTTGACCCCGCCCGGCAGAAGGCCGCCGCCAGGCGGCTGGCCAAGGAGCTGAACTTTTCCGCGAGCGAAATCATGACCATGTCGTACAGCGACATGGTCTGGTGGCTGGCGGAGTGACAAGGAGGAACCTATGGCGAACACACAAGTGTTCACCCTCGGCGTCACTGTCGTTCCGGTGGTAGGGGCTGCGTTCGAATCGTATCCCCTGCAATTTGCGCCGGATCAAACATTAGGCTGGCCGATGCCAATAGAAGGTGCTGGTGACGAGCCTGGAAGGCAAGGATCGCAGGTCATTGCACCAGAGGGCACGGCGAACTCCAACGCTGTCCTGGATTCGGCGGCCCCCTCGAGTGACGCACGCTCACGAGATGGGCAGGTCGAACAGTTGCGCCGAGAGGGTGATGAACTCGAGCGCTTGCTGCGGCTTTATGGGGCGTTGGGCAAGGTCGAGCTGGGGGCTGCATCGAGGACCACGGGCCTCGGTGCCTTGCAACAAGACTGGCGAGTGCCACAGCAGATTTCCGTGCCTGGCCGGCCTAACGGCGGTCAGGTAATCGACTCACAGGCGTTCCTGCCACCCGATCAATGGGAGGCTGCGGTACGGGCATCGGTGCGCAGGCCAGCCAGGCCAGAGGGAGAGCCGCCAGGCGACCCTGAAATGTTCTCTGGCAAGGTGCCGTTTGAGAGCACTACTGAATCTGCGCTGAAAGGTCTTGCAGTGGCTGGCGCCGCCATCGGTGCGGTGGGAGGTGCTGGCACGGTGATCGTCCGTCGGGCGAAAAAGTCACCTGAGGCAAGGCAAGAGGCTTGGGAGACGGTCAAAGAGAAAACGGGTGTAGGTGCGGTGACTGCTGCCGTCAAATCCGGCCGCATTCTTGCCGGCAGTGGAACGGCGGAGGAAAAAGCCCAGGGCATCGGTGCTGCCTTTGGCGAGATGGGCGGCTCACTTGCCGGTGCAGCTCTTGGTGCTCTGTTCGGTCGTAAAGGCAACAAATGGGGCAAGGAGATGGGCAGCCTGTTCGGAGGCATGCTCGGCGAGGCGGTCGGAGGTGCCGTCGGCACCGAGACCTTGAAGCTGTTCAGCGGTAAGCCCACGCAAGAGGATGCTGGCGCTTCAGGTACCAGAGCTTCCGCCACCTCTGCAAGTCGTTCTGAGCTGAGTGCAGGGACGCACGTTGGTATCGGGGCCACCCAGAAGCCGCTTCAATCCAATGCGGTAGATGAAGACATCGAAGAGGAAGAAGAGGAAGAAGAGGAAGAAGAGGAAGAAGAGGAAGAAGAAGTCGAGGAGGTCGAAGAGGCGCCAGCCCCCAATCAAGGGCCGGACGCGACTGCCTCGGCGTTGGGCGGACGGGCAGGGACGACTACCGCGGCTCCTAATTCCGGAGACCAAACGGCAGGAAGTGCCAGCGGCGTAATGCCAACGGCCTCTTCGGCGTTGGGGCAGGCGATACGGGCACTTCCTTCGGTGAACGGCAATGGCTTTTCACTCACATCCGGGCCCGTATCGAACGGTTCGACTGCCGTGGAAAGCGCAAGCAGTGCCGTATCGGCGCTGTCATCGATCGCTCCTCTCAAGGCAGTCAGTTCACGTCTTCCGTTGGCCAGGGGGCTGCTCAAGCGCGTGCCTGGAGGTGCGGCGCTGGACTCCGCCTTGCAGATAGCCGAGACCTACGCCAGTGATGCCACGCCGCAAGCCAAGGCGGAAGGTTATGGCAGTGCCGTCGGTGGACTGGGCGGTACCCTGGCCGGCGCTGCGGCCGGTGCCGCGATTGGCTCGGTAGTGCCGGTCATCGGTACCGCCATTGGCGGGCTCATCGGCGGTGTGCTCGGTAGCATGGGTGGGGAAAGCGTTGGTGGCTGGTTGGGTAAAACGTTGGTATCGGGCCCCGGCAAGGATGAGGGAACACAACGCGGGGAGAAGTCCATGGCACGGACTGCTCCAGTCGACAATACCAGCGCTTCGGCTGCATCACCTGTTCCCATCGCGCAGCCCGCCGCCTTGCAACCAACACCGGTCCCGGCTTCACCAGCCCCGATCAACCAGCAATTCACCTTCACCGCCAACATGCCGGTCACCTTCAGCAACAGCCTGGACGACCCGTCCGTGCTCCAGCAACTGGAGGCCATCGCCCGTCGCCAGTTGGAAGAGCTGATGCGCCAGGCCCGCTCGGTACAACTGGCCGACACCCCACATATCGCACTTTAAGGAGGACCCATGACCTACCTGGAGCAGCTGCAAGCCACGCTGCACGCCCTGGTCAAGGCGGGAGAAGCGGGGCGTCGGCGTGCCGACGCCATGCTCGATCCCATGAACGACGCGATCGGCCATATACAAGGGGCGGTGGGCGAACTGGAAGGGTTGCCGGTGGTCGGGCCGATCATCGGTGCCAAGCTGCAGCGCACCATGCGCGCAATCACCAACGCCCAGGCCCGGGTCGCCAAGGTGGTGGCCAAGTACGACCAGGCGGTGGCCGTGGTGCGTCAGGTGCGTGATCGCATCGACGGCTTCGCCGCCCACGCCGCCAAGGCTGGCGCAGCGATCGGTCGCGTGGTCGGGGCGGTGCGCTCGACCGTCAACGGCGTGTTGTCGACACTGGGCTTCGCGCCCGAAGCGACCCCTGCCGCCGAAGCGGTCAAGCCGTTCCCGCACCTGCTGGTGCTGCAACCACTCAAGGCGGGCGCCGCACCGTACTACTTCAACCTCGACACCGCCGCCTTCGACCAGCTGCGCCGGCAGACCCGCTTCCGCTGGGCCGGCCAGGAGCGGCTGAGCCGCGACACTGCGCAACAGGCGGTGAGCTTGGGCGAGGAGACCATCAGCATTCGCGGGGCGATCTTCCCCGGCTTCAAGGGCGGCCTCGGCCAGTTGCAGACACTGCGCAGCATCGGCCGCCAGCTGTCGCCGCTGTCGCTGACCACCGGCTACGGCGAGGTACTCGGCACCTGGTGCCTGACCAGCATCGAGGAAGAGCAGGGCGCCCTGCTGGCCGGCGGCATCCCGCGCAAACAAGGGTTTTCACTGGAGTTCGTGAGCTATGGCCAGGATTTGTACAACGTCTGAGGGCGATGTGCTCGACACGCTCTGCCAGCACTACTACGGCCACCTCGATGGCTCGGTCGAAGCGGTGCTCGAGGCCAACCAGGGCCTGGCGGACGAGGCCCAGCCGTTTCGCGCCGGGGTGCGCATCGTGTTGCCGGCGCTGGCCGTGGTGGCCGCGAATACCGTGCAACTGTGGGACTGACCGGCGAGGAGCCTGAACCATGCAACCGATCTTCCGCATCGAGGCCGACGGCAAGGACATCACCGCGCTGATCAACGACCGCCTGTTGCTGCTGCGCACCACCGACAAGCCCGGCATGGAGTCGGACGACTTCGAGCTGCGCATCGATGCCCGCGACGGCGCCCTGGCGCTGCCCGCCCGCGGCGCCGTGCTGCAGGTTCATCTGGGGTACGCCGGCCAGCCGCTGACGCGGCTGGGGCGCTACACCGTCGATGAGGTCGAATTGTCGGGGCCACCCGACACCCTGGTCATTCGCGGCAAGGCCAGTGACCTGCGCGGTACCGGCAAGACCATCCGCAGCGGTAGCTGGGAAGGGGCGACGCTGCAACGCATCGTCGCCGAGATCGGTGCGCGCAATGGTTGGCAGGCGGTCTGCCCGGTGACGGTCAAGCTGCCGCGGGTCGACCAGTACAGTGAGTCGGATTTCAACTTCATCACCCGCCTGGCCCGGCAGAACGACTGCACCGCCAAGCTTGCCGATGGCCAGTTGCTGGTGTTGCCGCGCCAAGGCGGGCAGAGCGCCAGCGGCAAGGCGTTGGGTGTGGTGACCATCGCCCGCAAGGACGTCAGCCAGTGGCAGTTCCGCCTGGCCGACAAAAGTACCCACAAGGCGGTGCGCACCCGCCACCAGGACCCGGCGACCGGCAAGCTTAACGTCGTCGAACTGGACAATGGTGACGCACCGCAGGGCCTGCAACCGGTGCATACCGACCGCCACCTGTACCCCAACCGTGCGGCCGCCGAACAGGCCGCCAAGGCGCGCCTGGCCAGCTTCAATCGCGACACGGCCTCTGTGCGCCTGGACATGCCCGGGCGCACCGACCTGTTCGCCGAGCGCAGCGTGGAGATCACCGGCTTTCTCGCCGGGCTAGACGGAGCGTATCTGGTCGAGTCGGTGGAACAGGTGTTCACCAGCAGCGGCTGGCGCACCACGGTGCAGTGCAACGGCGGGCGCCAGGGCAAGGCCAAGGCCGAGGGGGCAGCGCCCAGGCGCGCCGGAGCATTGAAGGCCTGAGCGCGGGTGCCACCGGGTGCATGGAGAAGGTTTCCCGGTGCCGGTTGGCGTGGGCGCTTTCATATAGTCGGCCGCAATGAAGGCGTTACTTCGGAAAGTCGCCCTTTCCCACCCTTTGAATGTGAAATCAGCTTGTCAGGATCTTCTCTATGTTCATCGACTTGCGCTGCGGCCAGTGTCGAAAGCTACTGGCCCGCATCACCCCCGCTTCCGAGCTCCAGATCAAGTGCGGCCGTTGCCGCACCTTGAATCATGTGAAAGCCACGCGCTTCGAGCCATCGCCTGTGAGCGAGCCGTTGGCGGCACTGGCCGCCGTTCGATCAGACTGCAATGGAGAACATACCGATGCCGCTCACTGAACAGCAGCTCAAACAGATCTATCCGCTGGCCGGCCAGTGCGCCACGACTTTCCTGCCAGCGCTGAACGAGGCCATGGAGCATTGGGAAATCGACCACCCCAAGCGTGTTGCCGCGTTTCTCGCCCAGGTCGGGCACGAGTCCGGCCAACTGCGCTATGTCAAAGAGCTTGGTGGCGACCGCTACCTGGCACGCTATGACACCGGCAGCCTGGCCTTGCGCCTGGGCAACACACCGGAGGCCGACGGCGATGGCCAGCTCTACTGCGGGCGCGGCCTGATCCAGGTGACCGGGCGCAACAACTACCAGGCCTGTAGCCGGGCACTGTTCGGTGACGAGCGTCTGCTGGCCCAACCGCAGATGCTCGAGCAGCCGCGCTGGGCCTGCGAATCGGCAGCCTGGTTCTGGCATTCGCGGGGGCTCAATGCCTTGGCCGACCGCGGCGAGTTCAACCGCATCACGCGCCATATCAATGGTGGCCTGAACGGCTTGGCCGACCGTGTCGAGCTCTGGGACCGGGCGCGCGAGGTGCTGTGTTGAGCCGCCTGCAACTGGGCGTGTATGCCGTGCTGGTGCTGTCCAGTGCGGCGCTGGCCTGGCAGGTCCAGGGCTGGCGCTACGAGCGCATGCTGGCCGAGTCCGAGGCGCTGCAGGCACAGCAGAAGGTCGAGCAGGTCGAGGCGCTCAATGAGCAATTGCTTGCCGAGCGCGACCGGCGCCAGGCGCTCGAGCAACGCCTGCACAACGATGAAACCCGTCATTACCAGGAGCTTTCCGATGCCCAACAAACTCAGGCTCGCCTGCGTGATCGCCTTGCTACTGCCGATCTTCGGTTGTCGGTCCTGGTCGAGCGCGACACCGGCTGCGCCGCAGTGCCTGCCACCACCGCCCCCGGCGGCGTGGATCATGGTGCCGTACGCGCCCGACTTGAGCCGGCGCATGCTCGACGAATTATCGCCATCACCGACGACGGCGACCGCGGACTGATCGCCCTGCGCGCCTGCCAGGCCTATGTCCGCGCACTGGCGCCGTGAAGGGTGGTAGGGTAGGGCGCAGTCTTGCCAGGAGCTAGAATATGGACCCGATCACTGCGCTTTCCACCCGCCTGGGCGAACACCTGCGTCGCTTGAACGCCCAGGTGAGCACCGCCGAATCCTGCACCGGCGGCGGCATCGCCGAGGCCATCACTCGTATCCCTGGCAGCTCGGCTTGGTTCGAAGCCGGCTATGTCACCTACTCCAACACCCAGAAGACCCGTCAACTGGGGGTGCCCGAACCGTTGTTCGCCCAGGTGGGCGCAGTCAGCCAGGAAGTGGTCGAAGCGATGGTGCGTGGTGCCCAGGCGGCCAGTGGCGCGCGCTTCGCCGTGGCGGTCAGCGGCGTGGCCGGGCCCGACGGCGGCTCGCCGGCCAAGCCGGTGGGCACCGTATGGCTGGCCTGGGCCGACGGCGGGCGCGTGATCAGCAAGCGCCGCCACTTCGACGGCGACCGCGAAGCGGTGCGCCGACAGACGGTGATCGCCGCGCTAGACGGCTTGTTACAGCTTGGCGCGGAGTAAATCGCCCGGTGGGGGTTTGCGGAAACGAATCCCTGTGGAATAATACTGGCTACTTATACAGTTGTTCCGGCCGTCAGGGCCAAGTCGATCACGTGAGGATTTCAATGGACGACAACAAGAAGCGCGCCTTGGCTGCGGCCCTGGGTCAAATCGAACGCCAATTCGGCAAGGGCGCCGTCATGCGCATGGGCGATCACGAGCGCCAGGCCATCCCCGCCATCTCCACCGGTTCCCTGGGCCTGGACATCGCCCTCGGCATCGGCGGCCTGCCCAAGGGCCGTATCGTCGAGATCTACGGCCCGGAATCCTCCGGTAAAACCACGCTGACGCTGTCGGTCATCGCCGAAGCCCAGAAGAACGGCGCCACCTGCGCCTTCGTCGACGCCGAACACGCCCTCGACCCTGAATACGCCGGCAAGCTGGGCGTCAACGTCGACGACCTGCTGGTCTCCCAGCCGGACACCGGCGAACAGGCCCTGGAAATCACCGACATGCTGGTGCGCTCGAACGCGGTCGACGTGATCATCGTCGACTCCGTAGCCGCACTGGTACCGAAGGCCGAGATCGAAGGCGAGATGGGCGACATGCACGTCGGCCTGCAGGCCCGCCTGATGTCCCAGGCCCTGCGCAAGATCACCGGCAATATCAAGAACGCCAACTGCCTGGTCATCTTCATCAACCAGATCCGCATGAAGATCGGCGTGATGTTCGGCAGCCCGGAAACCACCACCGGCGGTAACGCCCTGAAGTTCTACGCCTCGGTGCGCCTGGACATCCGCCGTACCGGCGCGGTCAAGGAAGGCGACGAGGTGGTCGGCAGCGAAACCCGCGTCAAGATCGTCAAGAACAAGGTCTCGCCACCGTTCCGCCAGGCCGAGTTCCAGATCCTCTATGGCAAGGGTATCTACCGCAACGGCGAGATCATCGACCTGGGCGTGGCTCAAGGCCTGGTGGAAAAGTCCGGTGCCTGGTACAGCTACCAGGGCAACAAGATCGGTCAGGGCAAAGCCAACGCCGCCAAGTACCTGCAAGAGAACCCGGCTATTGGCGGCGAGATCGAGAAGCAGATCCGCGAGAAGCTGCTGACCTCTGGCGCCGTAGCCGCAGCCGCCAAGGCAGCTGCCGCCGAAGCCGATGCCGACGACATGGCTGACGCCGACGCCGGTTATTGATCTGCCCCATGTCCACCGTACTCGACACCCCCGTCGCCGTTCGGCGGACCGCCATGGACCTGCTCGCCAGACGCGAGCATGGTCGCGTCGAGCTGACCCGCAAGTTGCGTCAGCGTGGCGCACCGGATGAGCTGATTGAGCCAGCGCTCGATCAGCTTGCCGAAGAAGGGCTGCTCAGCGAAGCCCGCTATCTCGAAAGTTTCATCCGTTATCGTTCCAGTGCTGGTTATGGCCCCGCGCGTATTCGCGAGGAGCTCGGCCAGCGTGGCCTAGACCGTGGTGATATCGACCAGGCACTGCGCGAAAGCGAGGTGGACTGGGCAGCCCGGCTGGAGGACGTCTGGCAGCGCAAGTTCGCCGGGCAACGCCCGCAAGACCCGCGCGGCCGCGCACAGCAGACCCGCTTTCTCGCCTACCGTGGTTTTTCCATGGAGATGATCGGGCGCCTGCTCAGCGGCCGCGACCTCTACGACTGAAGGCCCGCAGGGCTGCCCTTGACCGGGCAGCCCTGCGGGCCTTTTTGCGTTCAGCTGACTTTCAGGGCTTCCCGTGCTCGCTGGGTGGTGTGCATGGGTTGGGGCTTGGCCCAGTTCTCCGGCAGGTTGATGAAGTCCACCAGCTCACGCAGGCGCCCCTGGTCGCGTCCGTTGAAGGCGAAAGTCAGCCGCGTCAGGTGGCTGAAATTACCTTCCTCATGCTCGGCGCCACTGTCCGCTTGCTGATGGAACCTGCCGCTCAGGCGCAAGTCGGCGAACCCCTCCTCAATGTCGTGTAGCGCCCCTTCGCTCAGGCGATGGAGCATGCGAATCACGAACTGGTTCTTCAGCCAGCGGCTGGAGTGGTAGTTGCTGTAGAACTGATTGATTTCCTCCACCGCCTCATCGGCGCTGTGCACCAGGCGCAGCAGCTTCAGGTCGCTGGGCAGGATGTAGCGGTTCTCTTCCAGCTGTTTGCTGATGAAATCAAGACAGTCTCGCCAGAAGCTGCCACCGGGCGAGTCCAGCAGCACCACGGGCACCAGTGGGCTCTTGCCGGTCTGGATGAGCGTGAGCACTTCAAGGGCTTCGTCGAGGGTGCCGAACCCACCTGGGCACAGCACCAGGGCGTCGGCTTCCTTGACGAAGAACAGCTTGCGAATGAAGAAGAAATGGAACGGCAGCAGCTTGTCGGTACCGTCGACCGTGGCGTTGGCGTGTTGTTCGAAGGGCAGGGTGATGTTGAACCCCAGGCTGTGTTCGGTGCCCGCGCCTTCATGGGCAGCGGCCATGATGCCGCCCCCGGCGCCGGTGATGACCATCAGGTCCGAGCGCGCCAGGGTTGCTCCCAGTTCACGGGCCAGGGCATACATCGGGTGTTCGAGCGGGGTGCGTGCCGAGCCGAACACGGTAACCTTGCGCCGCCCTTTGTAGCGTTCCAGCGTGCGGAATGAATGATCGAGTTCGCGCAGGGCCTGCAGGGTGATCTTGGCATTCCAGCGGTTACTGTCATCGTGGGCCATGCGCAGGATGGTCAGCATCATGTCACGGTACAGCGGCAGGTTGGGGCTGTTCGGCGCGACCAGTTGCAACTGTGTGTCGATGTGGCTCAGGTCGATACCGTTGTCCCTGAAATGGTTGAACAGGCGTTCGTTCGTTTGGTAGGGCATTCAACGTCTCCTTCTGCAGCAAAACCTCTGACCGGGTCGATGACCGTGTCCCGGCCGCGACACTGCGTGTGTCGCTGGCTGCTGTGGCCCGAGTGTGCGCCTCGGGCATTGCAGTAGGCCTTCAAGGCCATGTTGCAGTGGCAAGTCCATCTTGTTGTCGTTGTGGGGTACTCGCTTTCAATCTAGACGCTGGCATGGCTTCGTGCCGCCCCGGACGTGAACAGGCCGTCGGTCGGCTTGCAGTCCACCCGGTAGAGGCTTTGGTTTACTGGAGGGGCTGTTGCACGCGATGCGGGGAGGTGCGGTATGCATCGGCTGGTGATCGAGGTGGATGGGCAACTGTTGCAGTGCCTGGCGCGGGAAGCCCGGGCTCATCATCTGAGCCTGGAGGGTGAGTGCCTGCGCCGTCTGCAGGGGGCCGAGCCTCATTCGCGCTATGTGCAGGCGTTGCTGGCGGAGCTGCGTGCCGATGAGGAGCCGCTACGCGCCAGCCACAGTGATCAGACCGCCTGAATCACTTCTTCTTGTTACCTGCTGCACAGCTGGCGGCATCGAAGGCCTGGTCCATGACCGGTTGATTGGTCTTGTAGACGGTAAAGCGGTAGACCAGCACCGCGCCCTTGGACATCAGCTGGCGGTAGCCATTGTTGCGGCAGACACTGTCGCCGAGTTGGCTGCGAACCTGCTGCGGGTTGGCGCGCATGCGTTCTGCATGGCTCTCGCGCACGCTCAGGTGATTGACCAGGGCCTTGCCCTTCTCGACAGTGTAACCCTGGTCGAGGATGTCTTCGTTGATGGCCCGTGGGGTACCGACGCTGCTTTCCTTGGCGACCTTCTCCAGCATTTGGGTCAGCTCGTATTCCTGCTTGGACGCCGCCTGGGCAGCCAGAGGCAGGGCGAGCAGCAGGCTCAGGGTCGGGGCAATAACACGCAGCATGGATCTCTCCTGGTTCGATGACTGGCGCTTTGACCTGCGCCGGCGGGCGGCGTTCCATGGAACCGCAGGGTTTCCCGGCCGCCAAAGCGTGTGATTATAAAGGACCCCTCGGCACGCCTGCACGGCAAATGACACACCGTCTGGTAGACTGGGGCCTTGTTACCCGTCGAGTCGTACCCGTGTTCGTCCTCTTCCAATACCCAGGTCTGCAGCCATGAGCCACGCGGTAGCGCGGCTGCGCGCCGAGCGCCTGGCGCGCAGCATCAAACCCTTTGTCGCCCGTGGTTCCCGGGCCGAGCGTTGCCCGGATTGCCGGGTGATCGCCAGCCATTGCCTGTGCGCCTGGAAACCGCGGGTGCAGGCCGAGTCCGGCGTGTGCCTGCTGATGCACGACACCGAGCCGTTGAAACCGACCAATACCGGCTGGCTGATCGCCGACCTGATCGAGGATACCTCGGCCTTTGGTTGGCTGCGCACGTCGGTGGACGAAGGGCTGCTGGCATTGCTGGAGCACCCCCAGTGGCAGCCGTACATTGTCTTTCCCGGCGAGTTCGTGGCCGAAGAGCGGGTGGTCAACGAAGTCGTGCGCCAGCCGGGCAAACGGCCGTTGTTTATCCTGCTCGACGCCACCTGGACCGAAGCGCGCAAGATGTTCCGCAAGAGCCCCTACCTGGACCGTTTCCCGGTGCTGAGCCTGGAGGCCGAGCAGATGTCGCGCTATCGCCTGCGCCGCTCCAAGCGCGATGACCACTTCTGCACTGCGGAAGTGGCGGCCATGTGCCTGGACCTGGCCGGCGACAATCAGGCCTCCCAGGCCCTGGACGCCTACCTGGATGTGTTCAGCCTGCACTACCTCAGCGGCAAGCGCCGCCTGCCGCTGGACGAGCAGGATGAGGTACATCGGCGTTTGCATACCTTCCTATAGTCCAAGGGGCAGGCGCGACGGATTGGTACATACTGTCCGGGCTGGCAGCCAGGGTAGGCGGGGGCGACCGGGCAATTGGCTTGACCACCCGGGGCGTGCTCGGCATCCTTGGCGCCGCTTCAGGCATGACGAAGCAGCCGTTACCCCGGACTTCGCTGTGCCATCCCGGCCGGCGGACTTGCCGCTCGTGCCTTGAGTTGCCCGCCAGGCGTATTCCGTACCCCCGCGCCTGGCACAGAACAGGATCCCTAGATCGATGGCCACATACGAAATCCTGATTGCCGATGACCACCCGCTGTTCCGTAGCGCACTGCGCCAGGCCGTTACCCTCGGTCTGGGCCCGGATGTGCGTCTGGTCGAAGTGGCGAGCATCGCCGAACTGGAAACCAGTCTGACCGAGAAAGCCGACTGGGACCTGGTCCTGCTGGACCTGAACATGCCCGGCGCCTATGGTTTCTCTGGCCTGGTCCTGTTGCGCGGGCAGTACCCGCAGATCCCTGTGGTGATGGTCTCGGCCCAGGAAGAGGCGGCGGTCGTGGTGAAGTCCCGCGAGTTCGGCGCCAGTGGTTTCATCCCCAAGTCCAGCGAGCTGAGCAAGATCCAGGAAGCGGTGCGCAATGTGCTTGACGGTGATGTCTGGTGGCCGCCGCAGGCATTCGAAAAGGTCGACGTTTCAGCCGAAGCCAAGGCCGCCAGCGAAGGCCTGGCAAGCCTCACGCCCCAACAGTTCCGTGTACTGACCATGGTCTGTGAGGGCCTGTTGAACAAGCAGATCGCCTACGAACTGAATGTCTCGGAGGCGACCATCAAGGCTCACGTGACGGCGATTTTCCGCAAGCTGGGTGTGCGCACGCGAACCCAGGCGGCGTTGCTGCTGCAACAACTTGAATCGGTTTCGGGCAGCTAAGTGCCCGAACGTTCACGCTTTTTTGACTCGAACTGAACTAGCCTTCAGGCCTTTCAACGGTGAAGTGACGCACCCATGTCGCCATTCAAGGGCCAGACCGGCCTCAAACGCATTTTCAACGCCGCCGGCTACTCGCTGGACGGCCTGCGCACCGCCTTCAAGGGCGAGGCCGCCTTCCGCCAGCTGGTACTGCTCAATGTACTGCTGATCCCGACGGCCTTCTGGCTGCCGGTCAGCCGCGTTGAGCGGGCCATCCTCATTGCCGTGTGCTTGCTGGGGCTGATCGTGGAGTTGTTGAACTCCGCCGTCGAGGCGGCCATCGACCGCATCTCCCTGGAGCGCCACCCCTTGTCGAAGAACGCCAAGGATATGGGCAGCGCTGCGCAACTGGTGGCCATGAGCATGGTGGCCGTGGTCTGGGGCGTGATCCTGTTGGGCTAGCGCTCAGGCGATCGGCGGCAGGACGATTTCGTCACTGCGCCGTACGCCTGCTGTGAAGCTGCGACACAGTTCAAGAAACTCACGCATGGCTGAGGTCTGGTACTTCTGCTTGTGCCAGATGAAGTAGAACTGCCGCAACAGGTCCAGTGCCGGGGTTTCCACCGGCACCAGGCTGCCGCGTCGGAAGGCGTCACGCAGCGCCAGGCGCGAGATGCAACCAATCCCCAGGCCAGACTCGACCGCGCGCTTGATCGCTTCGGTGTGCTCCAGCTCCAGGCGGATGTTCAGGTTGGCGCGGTGATGGCGCATGGCTTGGTCGAAGGTCAAGCGGGTGCCCGAGCCCTGTTCACGAAGGATCCACGCCTCGTTGGCCAATTGCTCCATATCGGCGTGGCCTACCTTGGCCAGTGGATGCTGCGGGGCGCAGAACACCACCAGTTCATCCTCTACCCAAGGCCGCACTTCGAGGTCGGGGTGGTTGCAGTCGCCTTCGATTAGACCCAGGTCAATTTCGTAGTGGGCAACCTGATGCACGATATGTGCGGTGTTCTGCACGTGCAGCTTGACCTGGCTTTCCGGGTGCACCTGCATGAAGCTGCCGATCAGCAAGGTGGCCAGGTAATTGCCGATGGTCAGGGTGGCGCCGACCGCCAACGAGCCAAACCCCGACTTGCCGTTGAGCAGGTCCTCGATTTCCTTGGCCTGGTCGAGCAGGGCGACGGCCTGGGGCAGCAGTTGGTGGCCCAGGGCGTTCAGGCTCAGGCGCTTGCCTGCGCGGTCGAACAGCTGGCAGCTGGATTGCCGCTCCAGCTCGGTGATAGAGGTGCTGGCGGCCGATTGCGACAAGGCCAGCACGCCGGCGGCCCGGGACACGCTCTGGTGCTGGGCGACGGCGACGAAGACCTGGAGTTGACGGAGTGTGAATCGCATATCTATATAACCGATAACACATATCTTGATAATTCAGTTAACAGATATTGTCGCTGCCCCTAAACTATCGCGCAACTGCGCGTCTTGCGCGCGCCGCGTCTTTCTTCAGGAGCCCCTTAGATGAGCAACATGAACCACGAACGTGTCCTCAGTGTGCACCACTGGAACGACACCCTGTTCAGCTTCAAGTGCACCCGCGACCCGGGCCTGCGCTTCGAGAACGGTCAGTTCGTGATGATCGGCCTGCAGCAGGACAGCGGCCGTCCGCTCATGCGCGCCTATTCGATCGCCTCGCCGAACTGGGAAGAGCACCTGGAGTTCTTCAGCATCAAGGTGCCGGACGGCCCGCTGACCTCCCAGCTGCAGCACCTGAAGGAAGGCGACGAGATCATCATCAGCAAGAAACCCACCGGTACCCTGGTGCTCGACGACCTGAACCCGGGCAAGCACCTGTACCTGCTGAGCACCGGCACCGGCCTGGCGCCGTTCATGAGCGTCATCCAGGACCCGGAAACCTACGAACGCTTCGAGAAAGTGATCCTGGTCCACGGTGTGCGCTACGTGAACGAAGTCGCCTACCGCGAGTTCATCACCGAGCACCTGCCGCAGAACGAGTTCTTCGGCGAGTCCGTGCGCGACAAGCTGATCTACTACCCGACCGTGACCCGCGAACCCTTCGAGAATCAGGGCCGCCTGACCGACCTGATGCGCAGCGGCAAGCTGTTCAGCGACATCGGCCTGCCACCGATCAACCCGCAGGACGATCGCGCCATGATCTGCGGCAGCCCGAGCATGCTCGACGAGACCAGCGAAGTGCTCGACAGCTTCGGCCTGAAGATCTCCCCGCGCATGCGCGAGCCGGGTGACTACCTGATCGAGCGTGCGTTCGTCGAGAAGTAAGGCGATCGCGGTAAACGCAAAACGCAGGCCTGGGCCTGCGTTTTTTTATGCCTGCGAGATCGCGGTTGCCATACAGGTGCCGCAGCAGTCCTTGGAGTGCCGGCTTGCCGGCGAACAGATGGCTTCAGCCTTCCCGGACCACTTCCAACACCCGGATCCGATCCGGTTGTGGGTAATGCCACCTGACCTGCACATCCCAGAACTTCACCCCATATACCCGTTCCGCCGGTGGCACTTGATAGGCCGGTCGAGGGTCCTGTGCCAGGCACTGCTCGATCAGTTCCACCAGTGGTTCTTGCAGGCGTTGTGCCTGCTCATGGGCTTGGGGCAGGGCGCTTTCGCTCCATTCGACGATGATCGCCTCTGGTGCATCGCTGGCCATCAGGTTGCTCGCGCCGGCAATGCTGTCCGCGTAGGGCACATACGGCTTGATATCCAGCACCGGCGTGCCATCCAGCAGGTCGATACCCGATAGCAGCAAACGCCCAGGCTCGATGCCTTCCAGGCGGACCACCGACTGCCCGATGCCGTTGGGGCGGTGGGTGGCCCGGGTGGCAAACACCCCCATGCTCTTGTTGCCCCCCAGGCGGGGCGGTCGCACTTTCAGCCGTGGCTTTTCCTCCAGCGCTTCATGGAAGAGAAACAACAGCCAGACATGGCTGACCTGTTCCAGGCCCGCCACCGCATCGCCATTGTCGAACGGCGGCAACAGTTCCAGCACGCCACGAGCAGCAGGTGCCAGTTGTGGTTGGCGCGGAATGGCGAACTTCTCCTTGAAACAGGAGTGGACGATGCCGACCGGCGAGACCGTATGCTGCATCGCCCGTCAGCCGCGCACGCGAAGCGTCAGGCCCTTGAGGAAGTTGCGCAGCAACTGGTCGCCGCAGGGGCGGTAGTTGTCATGGCCGACCTTGCGGAACAGGGCGCTGAGCTCGGGTTTCGAGACTGGGAAGTTCACCGACTTGAGCACCGCGTGCAGGTCGTCTTCCTTCAATTCAAATGCCACCCGCAGTTTCTTCAGTACGGTGTTGTTGGTCACCGGCACTTCGACGGGCTGCGGCGCACGGCTGTCGTCACGCCCGCGGCGGTGGATCACCAGGCCGTCGAGAAAATGCGCCATGACTTTTTCCGGGCAGCGCACGAAGCCCGGTTCTTCTTCCTTCTTCACGTAGCCGGCGATGGCCTCGGCGGTGACCTCCAGGCCGGAGAGCTTGATGATCTCGGCCATCTTCTGGTCGTTGGCCTTGAGCATGTAGCGCAGGCTGCGCAGTACATCGTTGTGGTTCATTGCAGCGAATCCTGTTCAGGTGCCGCGCCAGTCATTGCGCGGCGGTGAGGCTAGAAACGTTCGGTGGCGGCTAGATAGCGCCACTGCCCCGATGGCAGCTTGCCCATCGACACGCCGCCCAGGCGGATGCGGCGCATGGCCAGGACCTTCAGGCCGGCGGTCTCGCACAGTTGCTCGATCAGCCCCGGTTGCGGGTTCTTCAGGACCATGCGCAGGTGCTGTTCGTTCTGCCAGCTGGCCTTGGCCCGTGGCAGTTCCACGCCCTTGCGCTCGACGCCGCGGGCAAGGCGTTCCAGCGCGCCGGGCTTGGCTTCGCCGCTCACCTGGACGATGTATTCCTGCTCCATGCGGCGCAGGTCGGCGTCGAGCTTGCGGGTGACCCGCCAGTCCTGGGTGAACAGCTGCAGGCCGGTGGCACCAGGTAGCAGCGGGGCGACGCACGCCTGGCGGGCAAAATGCCCGTGGAGCGGGCGCACGCCTTCGCGGTGTGCATCACTGAGGCTGGCCATGCTCAGGCTGGCCTGGGCGGCTGCCGTGTCCTGGCCCGCCTGCTGGTTGAGCAGTAGCGTCACAGGCTCCAGGGTTTCGGCGCGGGCGCCGGGCAACAGTTCGACGCGCTGGTCGGCGACCTTGAACTGCGGTTGCTCGACCACCACGCCATCGACCGTGACCCAACCGCCTTCTATGTACAGTTCGGCCTCTCGGCGGGAGCAGCCAAGCTGTTCGATGAGGCGTTTGGAAAGGCGAATGGGTTCGGACATGGACAAGGGTTTCACGAGGCAGGGAAAGCCTCCATTGTACCTGCCCGCGCAGCTCCGCGGCTGCAAATCGATGTCATTTCCGCCTTTTAGGAGAGGGGAGACGGTTTCGTTGGTGGAGGTCCTAGGGGGTTGTACGAACAAGCCTCATATGCAGTAGGGGGTAAGGCTGTCCAAGGCCGTCTGTTTCCGAGCGGCCATACACCTCGAAGCCTTCGTGCAGGTAGAAGCCCAAGGCTTGTGGGTTTTGTTCGTTGACGTCCAGCCGCTCGGCGTTGAGTTCGTTTACCGCATGCCGCAGCAGGCGCCGGCCGATACC
The DNA here is from genome assembly GCF_018417595.1 of Pseudomonas entomophila. NCBI lineage: Bacteria > Pseudomonadati > Pseudomonadota > Gammaproteobacteria > Pseudomonadales > Pseudomonadaceae > Pseudomonas > Pseudomonas entomophila. The sequence goes on along the minus strand of NZ_CP070982.1, from coordinate 4,515,435 downwards.
CTGGCCACGGTACTCGGGCGCGACGAACAGCATGTCGACGCGGCCGTTGGCCACGCCGGCAAAACCGAGGATGCGCCGATGGCTGTCCTTGCAGCAGACCAGCATCACGGCATCGAGGTATTTGCAGAGCACGTGTTCGCGCAGCAACACGATGTAGCCATCCGGCAGGAAGTCGTGGGTGGCGCGGACCGAGGCCTCCCAGACCCGGACCAGCTCGGGGTAGTCGCTCAGGCGGGGCGTCTGCAGCGTGACGGTGGGCGACATCCGATGATCCTCAGGGCCATTGAGGAAAACATAGATGCAAATAAATACCCCGCCAGTAGGCGGGGTATCTTCAGCTGGGCATCGTTCAGATGGGCTCGGCCCACATGTCGTACTCATCGGCATCGACGATGCGGCAACGGATCTTGTCGCCTGGCTTGAAGCCATGGTCGCCATCGATGAACACGCTGCCGTCGATCTCCGGCGCGTCGAAGAAGCTGCGGCCGACCGAGCCCTGCTCCTCGACTTCATCGATCAGTACTTCGATCTCCTTGCCGATGCGCTGCTGCAGGCGCGCGGCGCTGATCGCCTGCTGATGGGCCATGAAGCGGTCCCAACGCTCCTGTTTGACGTCATCCGGCACTTCTTCCAGGCCCAGGTCGTTGGCCGGTGCGCCTTCGACGGGCGAATACTGGAAGCAGCCGACGCGGTCGAGCTGGGCTTCGGTCAGCCAGTCGAGCAGGTACTGGAAGTCTTCCTCGGTTTCGCCGGGGAAACCGACGATGAAGGTCGAACGGATCACCAGCTCCGGGCACTGTTCGCGCCAGTGCTTGATGCGCGCCAGGGTGCGGTCTTCGAAGGCCGGGCGCTTCATCGACTTGAGCACCTTGGGGCTGGCGTGCTGGAACGGGATGTCCAGGTACGGCAGGATCTTGCCGGCGGCCATCAACGGGATCACGTCGTCGACGTTCGGGTACGGGTAGACATAGTGCAGGCGCACCCAGGCGCCCAGGCTGCTCAGGGCCTCGCACAGCTCGAGCATGCGGGTCTTGACCGGGCGGCCGTTCCAGAAGTCGGTCTTGTACTTGACGTCGACACCATAGGCGCTGGTGTCCTGGGAGATCACCAGGATCTCCTTGACGCCGGCCTTGACCAGGCGCTCGGCCTCGCTCAGCACCTCACCGACCGGGCGGCTGACCAGCTTGCCGCGCATCGACGGGATGATGCAGAAGCTGCAGCTGTGGTTGCAGCCTTCGGAAATCTTGAGGTAGGCGTAGTGGCGCGGGGTCAGCTTGACGCCCTGTGGCGGCACCAGGTCGATCAGCGGGTTGTGGTCCTGGCGTGGCGGCACCACCTCATGCACGGCGTTGACCACCTGCTCGTATTGCTGCGGGCCGGTGACCGACAGCACGCTCGGGTGTACGTCACGGATGCTGCCTTCCTCGACCCCCATGCAGCCGGTGACGATGACCTTGCCGTTCTCCTTGATCGCCTCGCCGATCACTTCCAGCGACTCGGCCTTGGCGCTGTCGATGAAACCGCAGGTGTTGACCACCACCACGTCGGCGTCTTCGTAGGTGGGCACGACTTCGTAGCCCTCCATGCGCAGCTGGGTCAGGATGCGTTCGGAATCGACCAGGGCCTTGGGGCAGCCCAGGCTGACGAAGCCGACCTTCGGGGTGGCGGGAGTGGTGGACATGGCTAACCTCGGTATTGAATACAGGTCGCCCGGCCGGTAACGGGGGCGATCCTGGAGGGCGCTCTGGGCGCCTCTGATCAAAAAGTGCGCAATTCTAGCGAGCACAAGGTTGCTTTACCAGCAGAAAAGCGACGAACGCTGCGCTATGCTTCGCGCCGTTGCGTCCGGGTGGCTGGCATGCCCTGGCGTGGGTGAGGATTCTATTGGTCTGTTAGGGCCTTCTCGGGAGTGGTCGATGGTTCAGGCAAGCAGTCACGCCGAGGGCGGGCACGAGGGCAAGCAGGGGGCGGCGCGGTCGCTGGGCCTGCTCGTGGCAGCGGTCGGGGTGGTCTATGGCGATATCGGCACCAGCCCGTTGTACACCCTCAAAGAGGTCTTTACCGGTGGCTATGGCGTGCAGGTCAACCACGACGGGGTGCTGGGCATCCTGTCGCTGATCCTGTGGTCGCTGCTGTGGGTGGTGTCGTTCAAATACGTGATGTTCATCCTGCGTGCCGACAACCAGGGCGAGGGCGGCACCATGGCGCTTACCGCGCTGGCGCGGCGGGCGACGGCGGAGTATCCGAAGCTGCGGGCGCTGATGGTCGGCTGCGGCCTGGTCGGCGCCTCGCTGTTCTACGGCGACAGCATGATCACACCGGCGGTGTCGGTGCTGTCGGCGGTGGAGGGCATGGGCCTGGCCTTCGAGGGCATCGACCACTGGGTGGTACCGATCTCGCTGGTGGTGCTGGTGGCGCTGTTCCTGGTGCAGAAGCATGGCACCGAGAAGATCGGCAAGCTGTTCGGCCCGATCATGGTCACCTGGTTCGTGGTGTTGGGGGCGCTGGGTGTGCACGGCATCTCGCAGAGCCCGGAAGTGCTCAAGGCCTTCAATCCGGGCTGGGCGCTGAACTTCTTCATTGTCCACCCAGGCATGGGCGTGGCCATTCTCGGTGCGGTGGTGCTGGCGCTGACCGGTGCCGAGGCGCTGTACGCCGACATGGGGCATTTCGGTCGCAAGCCGATCGCCCGCGCCTGGTTTGCCTTGGTGCTGCCGGCCCTGGTGCTCAACTACTTTGGTCAGGGCGCGATCCTGCTGCAGAATCCGGAGGCCGCGCGCAACCCGTTCTACCTGCTGGCGCCTAGCTGGGCGTTGTTGCCGCTGGTCGGCCTGGCCACCATGGCCACGGTGATCGCCTCACAGGCGGTTATTTCCGGGGCCTTCTCCCTGACCCGCCAGGCCATCCAGCTGGGCTATGTGCCGCGCATGCAGATCCAGCACACCTCGAGCGACGAGCAGGGGCAGATCTACATCGGCGCGGTGAACTGGACGCTGATGGTTGGCGTGGTGCTGCTGGTGATCGGTTTCGAATCCTCCGGCGCCCTGGCCGCCGCCTATGGCGTGGCGGTGACCGGCACGATGCTGATGACCACGATCCTGGTGTCGGCGGTCATGCTGCTGCTGTGGAAGTGGCCACCGGTGCTGGCGGTGCCGTTGCTGGTGGGCTTCCTGCTGGTCGACGGGCTGTTCTTCGCCGCCAACGTGCCGAAGATCGTCCAGGGCGGTGCCTTCCCTGTCTTGGCGGGGATCGTGCTGTTCGTGCTGATGAGTACCTGGAAGCGGGGCAAGCAGATTCTCGTCGACCGTATCGACGAAGGGGCTTTGCCGCTGCCGGTCTTTATCAGCAGCATCCGGGTGCAGCCGCCGCACCGGGTCGAGGGGACGGCCGTGTTCCTCACCGCCCGGGCCGATGCCGTGCCTCACGCGTTGCTGCACAACATGTTGCATAACCAGGTGCTGCACAGCCAGGTGGTGCTGCTGACGGTGGTCAGCGAGGATCGGCCACGGGTGCCGGAACACGAGCGGTTCGAGGTCGAAGCCTATGGTGACGGGTTCTTCCGGGTGCTGTTGCACTTCGGGTTCATGGACGAGCCGGACGTGCCGGCGGCACTGAAACTGTGCCATTTGGACGATCTGGACTTCAGCCCGATGCGAACCACCTACTTCCTCAGCCGCGAGACGGTGATCGCGTCGCGTCTTGAAGGGATGTCGCGGTGGCGGGGGAACCTGTTCGCGTTCCTGCTGAAGAACGCCAACGGCAACCTGAGGTTCTTCAACCTGCCGTTGAACCGGGTGATCGAACTGGGGACCCAGGTCGAAATCTGAGGGCGGTTCGCCGGCAAGGCCGGCTTCTACAGGTGAACAAGGGTAAATAAAAGGGGCCGCTGATGCGGCCCCTTTTTCATGTCACTTTTCAGCGACGCTGGACTTCCCCTGGCGCGTCTCGATCTCGTCGATCAGGCGCTTGGCCAGTGCCGGATAGTTCTCATCGAAGTGATGGCCGCCTGGCAGCTTCATGCGCTCGCCCACGGCGGTCTTGTCGGTGCAGCCGCTTTCGTCGGTCTCTTCCACACCGTAGATGCACACGACTTTCGATGCAGGCAGCTTGGCCATTTCCGGCCCGGTCGGGGCTTCCTGGCCCTCTTTGCCCAACCAGCCCTCGACTTCGATCTCGAAGCTGCCGCTGCGGGCGAACGCCAACAGGATCACGGCGTCGATGCGCTTCTGGTCTTCTGCGGAGAGGCGGTTGTAGATGGCCGGCAGCACGTCGGCACCGAACGAATAGCCGGTCAGCACGAAGCGCTTGGTGCCCCATTTCTGGCGATAGTGCTGCATCAGCTCGGACAGGTCGGCGGCGCTCTGTTCCGGTGTCTTGTGCTGCCAGTAGTAGCGCAGGGTGTCGATACCCACCACCGGGAAGCCGAGCTTGGCCATCTCGCCGGCCACGTCGCGGTCCAGGTCGCGCCAGCCGCCGTCGCCGGAAAGGAACAGGGTCACGGTGTCGGTGGTCTGGCCGGCCGGAACTTCCACCACCGGGATGGCCAGGGCATTGCCGTCCTGGCCGACCAGGGCCTGGGTCAACTGGGCCTTGAGCACCTGCGGCAGGTGGATGTCGTAGTCGGCAATGCTGGTTTCGGCGTTGGCCTGGTCACGCACGAAGGCGGCGCTGGCGTCGTCCGGGTTATCGTTCCAGGCCACGTTCCAGTGGCCATGGGCGGCGGATTTGGGCAGGGCGGCCTGGCAACCCGGCTGCTCGACGGTGAAGTCCACCGAAATGGCACGGGCCTTGTCGTCGCTCTGTGCGGCCAGCCAGCGCCAGGCCTGGGCGGCGCCTGGGCCGATGCCGGCGACCAGGGTGGGTTTGTCGGCCAGCTGGGTGATGGCCTCGTCCATGGCGGCCTGCTGTTTTGTGCAGTCGGCCGGTGGCAGGATCACTTGCACCAGCTGGGCTTCACCGGCCTGGCTCAGGTCGAGCAGCTGCTTGTCGCTCAGGGCCTGTTCCTGGGGCACGCCGATGGCGACCCGGGCCTTGGCACGCACGCCGGGTGTGGCACGGGTCAGGCTGCTGCCGTCCTTCAGGGTCAGCTGCTCCAGGCGAACCTCGGGCGCTGGGCGGGTCCACAGCCAGAAGGCCGTGCCACCGGCCAGGGCGGCCAGGACCAGGGGAATCAGTACATACAACCAATAGCGTCGGATCATCAACGTTTCACCAATCCAGTCAGGCCACCAGCGATCAGGGCGGCGGTATCGGCCAGTGCCACCAGCGGGTCCAGCCCGGCCGGCACTGCCATGTAGCGGGGTTCCCAGTCCGGCTGGAACTTGTCCTTGAAGCGCCGCAGGCCCTGGAAGTTGTAGAGCTGTTCGCCGCGCTGGAACACCATCGAACCCAGGCGCTGGGTCAAGGGTGCGCCGCGGCGCGGCTGCAAGCCGGAGAGGGGGACCATCCCCAGGCTGAAACGGCCATAGTCATGGCTCTTGTAGTGAAGGATCAGGCCAACCATCATGAATTCCATGGTCAGCTTCGGCGCCTCAGGGTGGGCGCGCATCAGGTCCAGGCTGGCCAGCTCGTTGCTGTGGGTTTCCAGCAGGTTGGCGAAGGCCACCGGGCGGCCCTGGAAGCGGATCAGGGCGATGCGGAAGTGCTGCAGGTACTCGGGGCTGAAGCGGCCGAGGGAAAAACCCTTCTCGCGCACATTCTTGCCGGTGAGCCAGGCGTCGGAGATTTCCTTGAGCTCCGCCAGCGGTGCATGGCCAGGCTCGTGGATCTCCAGGCTGAGGCCGTCGCGCCCACCGCGGTTCCAGGTGTAGCGCAGGTCCTTCATCTCTTTGCCCTTGGCATCGATGTCGAAACGACGCAGATCGACCCGTGCCTCTTCGCCCAGCTTGATCGCGGTCAAGCCGATGTCCATGTAGAACGGCAGGTTCTCCGCGCGCACCTGGTAGAACACCGGGCGGGCATGATGCAGGTCGCACAGGTCGCGGAACTGCCAGATCATCTCGGCGCGTTCCTGGGCCGGGCCGATCGGGTCGTACAGCGCCACCAGGCTGCGGCCACGGCGGGCGTACATGAGGAAGGCGTTGTCGCTGGGGTGGAACAACAGCGCCTTGTCGCCAGTCAGGGCCAGGCCGCCGTCGGGCTGGTCGGAGGCCAGCAGGACGCGGTTGGCCCGTTGCAGCTCTTCGTCATTGGGCAGGTGGATCACTGGCCGGGCGGTGCGCAGCAGCCAGGTGAGCGAGACGATCACCAGCAGCACGGCGCTGCCCAGCGCGGCGCGCAGGCCGCGAGGTGCATCGGCGTCCAGCGTGAACTGCCACCACAGCTTGTGGGTGTAGGGCACATCCTGGTAGGCGAACAGCAGCAGCCATATCGAAGCACCGACCACGCAGGCGCTGGCCACCAGGTACACCGGCGAGAAGGGCAGCTCCAGCAGGCGGCTCGGGCGATAGAACGAGCGGCGGAACAGCGCGAGCAGGGCGGCGGTGAAGCACATCAGCGAGGCTTCTTCCCAGTCGAAGCCCTTCAGCAGCGACAGCACGGCGCCGACCAGCAGCAGCACGGTGGTCAGCAGCCAGGCGGCCGACAGGCGCCGGCGCAGGCCTTGGGCGAGGAGCAGGCAAAGCACCCCGATCAGGCTGGCGCCGAAGTGCGAGGCGTCGATCAGGCGGTGCGGAATGAGGAAGCCCATGTGTTCCAGGCGGCTGTCGATCTCTGGCGTGGCGCCGGAGAACAGCAGCACCACGCCGGAGAGGAACACCAGGATCGCCAGTACCGGTGCGGCCAGGCCGGAGGCGGCGCGGAGCGCTTGCTGGGCGAACAGCAGGCGACGGGCTTCGTTGGCCAGCAACAGCACGCAAGCTACCAGTAGCGGCAGGACCACGTAGATCAGGCGGTAGAGCAGCAGTGCCGCAGCCAGTGGTGCTGCGCCCAACTGGTTGGCGAAGGCGGCCAGCAGGATCGCCTCGAACACCCCGACGCCACCCGGCACATGGCTGAGTACCCCGGCGGCGAGGGCGAGCAGGTAGACCAGCACGAAGGCCCCAAAGGGCGGTGCTTCCGGTAGCAGCATATAAAGCACGGTGGCCGCGGCGGCAACATCCAGTGCAGTGATCAGCAGCTGTAATGCCGCCAGGCGACCGTTGGGCAGGCGCAGCGTACGGCGACCGAATTGCACCAGCAGGCTGTGCGCCAAGGGTTGTTCGGGTAGGCGACGGCGATACAGGCCAATGACCAGGGCCGTGGTTGCGGCCAGGACAGCCACGGCGATCCCACCGAGCAACGGTGCGGGCAAGCGCAAGGCAGTCGCTGCCGCCGACAGGTCGCTCAGGGTCGCCAGCGCCGCCAGGGGGGGCAATGCGCAACCCAGCGACAGGCTGGCGAACACGGTCATGCGCGCGACTTCTGCGGCGCCTAACCCTTGGCGGGCGTACAACCGGTAGCGCACCGAGCCGCCCGAGAGCATCGACAGACCGATGGCATTACCGATGGCGAAGGCGCTGAAACCACCCAGGACCAACGTGCGCGCCGGCAGTTGCACGGCAGCGTAGCGGCTGGCGGACCACTCATAACCCAGCAAAATCACGAAGCCGACCAAGGTGGCCAGCAATGCCCCTGCCAGCGAATGCGTCGGCACGCTGAGCATGGCGTCGTGCAACGCGTAGATGTCCAGTTCGCTCAGCAGGTGACGACAGGCGATCAGGCCCATGGCGAACAACAGCAGGGTCACCGCCAGCCCGAGTGGCTGGCGATACTTGCTCAGGCGCTCCAGCCAGGGCAAGCGATGGGCAGCCGTCGGCAGGGCCGCCGTCAGCGGTGCCTGGGTGTCGGGGGTGGGGGCGGTCATGGATTACCCCGTGCGGTCAGCGCGAGGTGGGGGCAAGGTACGGCCAAGTGAAAGTCCCTTTGGAAAACGTGTCCAGATATTACTCCGGGCCGGGTCGTTAATCTGTTTCAGGATAGTTAAAGATAGTTCATTCAGCTGCGCGGAAGGTGGCGCAACGCCATGCGAGCTGGGGCTGGCGAAGATAGCGCCTGCGCAGCGCGAGGAAAAGAGGGTGGGGCAGATGCAACAAGCCCCGCGCTATCTTTCGATAGGCGGGGCTTGTTCTGACGAATATGGTTGCGGGAGCCGGATTTGAACCGACGACCTTCGGGTTATGAGCCCGACGAGCTACCAGGCTGCTCCATCCCGCGTTAGAGGTGCGCATTCTACGGGCTTTCGATGGGATGTCAAACGTTAATCTTTGATTTGGTGTAGTTTTTTCGAATGGCTTTCGAGAGGCAATAAAAAAGGCCACTGTCGAAACAGTGGCCTTTTTTCTGAATCTGGTTGCGGGAGCCGGATTTGAACCGACGACCTTCGGGTTATGAGCCCGACGAGCTACCAGGCTGCTCCATCCCGCGTCAGAGGTGCGCATTCTACGGGCTTTCGATAGGATGTCAAACGTTAATCTTTGATTTTGCGTGGTTTTTCGAATGTTTTCGAGAGGCAATAAAAAAGGCCACTGTCGAAACAGTGGCCTTTTCTTGAATCTGGTTGCGGGAGCCGGATTTGAACCGACGACCTTCGGGTTATGAGCCCGACGAGCTACCAGGCTGCTCCATCCCGCGCCTGTGAAATCGAATTCTACGGATTTGTTTCCCTGTGTCAAGCATTAATTTCAGAAAAACCTTTTTCGTTCAAACCCTTAGCGCTTTGAATCGGCTTGCGGGCCAGACCAGGCGGGGCTTTCAGGCCGATTGTCACTTACGGGCTGTCTCGTGGGGTGGCGGCTAAGGTAACATCTGTATGAATTTACAGTGCTGGCTGTCATCCATGTCCCTGCGCAAGATCATTCATATCGACTGTGACTGTTTTTACGCCGCCATCGAAATGCGCGACGACCCGCGCCTTGCCGGTCGGCCGATGGCGGTGGGCGGGCAGCCGGGGCAGCGTGGAGTGATTGCCACCTGCAACTACGAGGCGCGGGCCTATGGCGTGCGCTCGGCGATGGCCTCCGGACATGCCTTGAAACTGTGCCCGGACCTGGAGATCGTCAAGCCGCGATTCGAGGCCTACCGCGAAGCCTCGCGGGAGATTCACACGATTTTCCGGGACTACACCGATCTGATCGAGCCGTTGTCGCTGGACGAAGCCTATCTGGATGTCACCGACAGCCAGTGGTTCGCCGGCAGCGCCACGCGTATTGCCGAAGACATCCGTCGAAGGGTGGCCCGGCAACTGCACATCACGGTTTCCGCTGGCGTGGCGCCGAACAAGTTCCTGGCCAAGATTGCCAGTGACTGGCGCAAGCCCGACGGTCTGTTCGTCATTACCCCGGATCAGGTCGAGGAGTTCGTTGCGCAATTGCCGGTTGCGCGGTTGCATGGGGTCGGCAAGGTAACAGCGGACAAGCTCTCACGGCTGGGGATCGACACGTGCCTGTCGTTGCGCGACTGGCCGAGGCTGGCGCTGGTTCGCGAGTTCGGCAGTTTTGGCGAGCGGCTATGGGGCCTGGCGCGAGGGATTGACGAGCGTGCGGTGCAGAACGACAGCCGGCGGCAATCGGTCAGTGTCGAGAATACCTACGACCATGACCTGCCCGACCTGAACAGTTGCCTTGAGAAGCTGCCAGACCTGCTTTCCAGCCTGAACGAGCGAATCGCGCGCATGGACAGCAGCTATCGGCCCGACAAGCCCTTCGTCAAGGTCAAGTTTCATGATTTCAGCCAGACCACGATGGAGCAGGCGGGGGCGGGGAGGGATCTGGAGAGTTATCGACAGTTGCTCAGCCAGGCGTTCGCCCGTGGTGGCAAGCCGGTACGGTTGTTGGGGGTGGGGGTGAGGTTGCGTGATCTGCGCGGTGCGCATGAGCAACTGGAGTTGTTCGGGGACATATAAAGAAAGGGCTGCAAGGCAGCCCTTCTCGTGTTACTGCGCGCCTGGGTCGGCAACCAATCGCCCGGTCGCCTTGGTCAGGGATTGCACGAACTCTTGCTGCAGTTCCGGATCGTTGCGGGTCAGCTCGATCAGGCTCTGCTCCAGTTCGCTGGCCTCTTCCTCCAGGCCCAGCTCCGACAGGCGTTTGACCCGATGAACCCATTGGCCGACATCGTCGTCCTCCAGGTCGTCGAAGATCAGGTCGTGGGCCTCGAGCAGTTTGTTGCGCAGGTTGCCACTGACCAGCAGGCTGGCATCGCCACGCACGCCATTGTCCTCGTCGACCACCTGCAGGTGCAGGGTGCCGATGTGGTTGAGATTCTGCTCGGAGAACGGACTGTCCAGCAGGTTCAGGCGCAGTACGCCGTTCCTGTCGGTGGTCAGCTCATGGCTCAGCTTGCCGGCCTTGACTTCCACCAGGCGCTCGCTCCAGGGCAGGTTGACGAGCTCCTCGTGCTTGCCCTTCTCGACTTCGCTGATGCCTGCCAGGTTCTGTTGGGCGCGGCCGTTGGAGGGTGCGTTCATGAACGGGTTGATCCCGGCCACGCCATAGCTCAGCCAGTCATGGGTGACGCTGTCCGGCAGGTTGCCCAGGGCAAACACGTTGACCACATTGGCGCCGACGCCGGCAACCACCGCCACCGCACCCAGCGGGATCTCGTAGATCTCCCGCCAGGGCTGGTAGGGCGTGTAGCGGTCGTAACGGCGGGTCACCTCGTACTCGGTGACCTCGAAGCGCTTCTGTTCGTGAATGCGTACACGCCGCTGCGGAAGCTCCATCACCTTGGGCTCACCGACATCGATTTGCAGGCTGTGTTCGAGCAGTTTGCGCTCGACACGCTCCTCGTGGTCGCTGCGCTGGGACATCTGGTTGGCGCAGCCGCCGAGGAGCAGGGCGCCGCACAGTGCGGCGCCCCCCAGGGTGTAGGTACTTCGCTTGGACATGTTCACTCGCGCAACGGGTTATCAGCGGCGGATACGGGCCTGAAGGAAGGCCAGCACGTCATTGAGTGGCAACGCCTGGGCTTCCGATTCGGTGCGGTGCTTGTATTCCAGATTGCCGTCGGCCAGGCCGCGGTCACTGACAACAATGCGGTGCGGGATGCCGATCAGTTCCATGTCGGCGAACTTGATGCCGGGGCTGGTCTTCTTGTCGCGGTCGTCCAGCAGCACTTCGAAGCCGGCGGCGGTCAGTTCATGGTAGAGCTTGTCGGTGGCTTCGCGTACCACATCGGTTTCGTAGCGCAGCGGCACCAGGGCAATCTGGAACGGTGCCAGGGCGTCGTTCCAGATGATGCCTTTGTCGTCGTAGCTCTGCTCGATGGCAGCCGCGACCACGCGGGACACACCGATACCGTAGCAACCCATCGACAGCACGACCGGCTTGCCATTCTCACCCAGCACCTGGCACTTCAGTGCCTCGCTGTACTTGGTGCCGAGCTGGAAGATGTGACCCACTTCGATGCCGCGCTTGATTACCAGGGTGCCCTGGCCATCCGGGCTCGGGTCGCCTTCGACCACGTTGCGCAGGTCGGCAACCTGTGGAACCGGCAGGTCGCGCTCCCAGTTCACGCCGAAGTAGTGCTTGTCGTCGATGTTGGCGCCAATGCCGAAGTCGCTCATCAGGGCGACCGAACGGTCGATGATGCATTCCAGCGGCAGGTTCAGTGGGCCGAGGGAACCGGCACCGGCACCGATCGCGGCGCGCAGTTCAGCGTCGGAGGCCATGACCAGCGGGTCGGCGACCTGTTCCAGCTTGGCGGCCTTGATCTCGTTGAGCTCGTGGTCGCCACGGACGATCAGGGCGACCAGCTTGCCTTCCTCGGCGCCGTGCACGATCAGGGTCTTGACGGTCTTTTCGATCGCCAGGCCGAAGTTTTCCACCAGTTCGGCGATGGTCTTGGCGTTCGGGGTATCGACCAGGCGCAGTTCTTCGGTCGGGGCAGGGCGTACGGTTTCCCGTGGAATGGCCTCGGCCTTCTCGATGTTGGCGGCGTAGTCGGAGGTGTCGCTGAAGATCACGTCGTCCTCGCCCGAGGAGGCGAGCACATGGAATTCGTGGGAGTAGCTGCCGCCGATGGAGCCGGTGTCGGCTTGCACGGGACGGAAGTCCAGGCCCAGGCGGGTGAAGATGTTGCTGTAGGCCAGGTGCATGCGGTCGTAGGTTTCCTGCAGGGAAGCCTGGTCGGCATGGAAGGAGTAGGCGTCCTTCATGATGAACTCGCGGCCGCGCATCAGGCCGAAGCGCGGACGGATTTCGTCACGGAACTTGGTCTGGATCTGGTACATGTTCAGCGGCAGCTGTTTATAGCTGGACAGCTCGTTGCGCGCCAGGTCGGTGATGACCTCTTCGTGCGTGGGGCCGACGCAGAAGTCGCGGTCGTGGCGATCCTTCAGGCGCAGCAGTTCAGGGCCGTACTGTTCCCAGCGGCCGGACTCCTGCCAAAGCTCCGCGGGCTGGATGCTCGGCATCAGCACTTCGAGGGCGCCGGCGGCGTTCATTTCCTCGCGGACCACGGCTTCGACCTTGCGCATGACCCGCAGGCCCATCGGCAGCCAGGTGTACAGGCCAGAGGCCAGCTTGCGGATCATGCCGGCGCGCAGCATGAGCTGGTGGCTGATGACCACTGCATCTGCCGGGGTTTCCTTTTGTGTCGCGAGCAAATATTGACTGGTGCGCATGGTGAGCCGTGTCGATTGCCTGAATGTGAAATGACCCCGCATTGTACGGGGGCGAAACGAAAGCGTACAGAATGCAGCAGTCGTGCGGTTCTGTCAGCCAAGAAAAAGCCCGGCGATCGCCGGGCTTCTTCATTTGCGAAGCGATGTAAGCAACGGCTTACAGGATGCTCAGCGGGTACTCGACGATCAGGCGCAGTTCGTCGATCGAGTTGGAGCCGTAGTAGACGCCATCGGAGGAGCGGTAGGTGGCCTGGCGTACGCGCAGGCTCAGGTCCTTGGCCGGGCCGCTTTGCAGGACGTACTTGACGTCGATGTCGCGTTCCCATTCCTTGCCGTTGTCGGTGGTCTGGGTCGTGGCGCCGGTACCGCGGGCGTAACGGGTCATGAAGGTCAGGCCTGGGACGCCGTATTCGGCGAAGTTCAGGTCGTAGCGGGCCTGCCAGGACTTCTCGTCTTCGGCGTTGAAGTCGGAGCGGGCGATGGAGTTGGCCAGGAACACGGTGCCGCCGCCGTCGACGCCATAGGCGTAGTCGCCGTCACCGCTGACTTTCTGGTAAGCCAAAGTGAAGGTGTGGGCGCCAATGTTGTAGGCGGCCGAGAGGCTGGCTGCAACGTTGTCGAGTTCATTGGTGCCATCGGCTTTGGTGACAAAGGCGCCCGTGCGGTTTTCACCGATGGACTTGGTGTCATAGATGTTGAAGTCGAACACCAGGCCTTGCTTGTCGCTGATCGGCAGTGCCCAGTTCACGTTGCCGTACCACTTGCGGAAGTGATCTTCCACGCGCGAGTAGTACAGGCTGGTGCTCAGGCCATCAGTAATGGCATAGGTGCCGCCGAAGACGTTTGCCTCGGTCAGGCCAGGGCGTTTCTGGCGTGCGCTGTTGAGGCCGCCGATACTGTCTTTGTAGCTGGCTGCCTGGGCGTCGAGGCGGGTGAAGTGGCCGGCGTTCAGTTCCAGGCCCTTGATTTCCTTGCTGGTCAGCAGGAAGCCTTCGGCAACTTCTGGCAGCAGGCGGCTGTCGTCGGTGGCGAACACCGGCATTGCGGTGTACTGGCCGCCATATTTCAGGACGGTGTCCGAAACGCGGAATTTGACCGCACCATAGCCCTTCGAGTAGTCGTCTTCCGAGCGACCGTCGGAGCCGGTGGGGAACAGGCCAGTGCCCGCGCGGCCTTTGCCGCTGTCGAGTTTGACGCCGAGCAGGCCGATGGCGTCGGCACCGACACCGACGGTGCCTTGGGTGAAGCCGGATTCAAAGGTGCCGTGGAAACCGAGGCCGGTTTCTTCTACGCGGCTTTTGGAGTCAGCCGGGGCGTTGCGGAAGTCACGGCTGAAATACAGCATCCGGGTCTTGACGTTCAGCTTGCTGTCTTCGACGAAGCCTTTGGATTCATCCTGCGAAGAGGCGACAGCCAGCTGCGAGGTCCCTGCCGCTACGGCCAGGGCGATCATGCTCCACTTCATCACGCGCATCGTGATTTGCTCCTTTGGTTTTTAGGAAGAGTACCGCTGCGCCCGGGTGTTCTAGTTATAGGGGCAGCTCTTTCTTGTTATGTCGGCGAAAATGTATATCACGCTGACTATTCTTGGCGATATGGCTGTAATCAACCTTTCGGTAACTTTATGGCCTTGTCGCTCATGGTTATGTCCCTGTCGCAAATCACGTCCCGGTTTAAGGGGGCGTACAACGCCAGCGCTGTTTCCAAGCCGTCATTAATGTGTAAACACAAAGTAGTGCTTGTGAAACTCCCTGGTAATTCCAAATCCGCTGTTGTTATTTGTCGCGTACACCGGCAATGCAGGTGTCGTGCCGACTTGGCGTCGAGTGAATGCAACAAGCGTGCTCAAAATTACGAACGGTTGATGAAATTTTCACATTCGCCTGGTGGGCACGGCTGAAACCTCCGCAAACACGGGGGTTTCCCTGCGCGCCGGGGTGCCATTGAAATGCACCTTGCTTCGTGGCAAAGCTGCCTTGAAAGTCAAGGTGTTACCGACAACTGTTGATCCTGCCTGTTTTATGTGACGAATGTGTGGTGGTGGCGGGAGGGGTGGCATCATTCTGGTGCGAAAAGTAGCGAAGTGTTACCGCGGTCGTGCTTCGACATGGCCTCTGGTGTTCCAAAAGCGTGCGCGAGTGCTTCAGGTTGGTGTTCGGCCGTGTGGCGGCAGAGGAAGCAAGGTATCCTTGCGCCTCTGTGCCCGCCGGTTGTCGTGGGCCGATTCGCCTTGTTAAGGAGGTTTGCCGTGTTCACCCTCGATTCGCGCCTGCAGCAGGATTCCCTGGTGCTGGGCGATTTGCCGCTGTGCCGCCTGCTGCTGAGCAAGGATGCCAACTACCCCTGGTTCATCCTCGTGCCGCGTCGCGCCGATGTCAGCGAGCTGTTCGAGCTCGACGAGGCTGACCAGCGCCAGCTGTGGGAGGAAACCACCGCCCTGGCCGAGGCCCTGAAGGACGCGTTCGCCGCTGACAAGATGAACATCGCGACGCTGGGCAACGTGGTCAGCCAGTTGCACATGCATGTCATCGTTCGCCGCCATGGTGATGCTGCCTGGCCTGCGCCGGTGTGGGGCAAGGTGCCGGCTGTCGACTACACGCCGGAACAGGTGGAGGGCATTCGCCAGCGGGTGAGTGTGTTGCTTGGCGATAGCTTCAAGGAGGCCTGAGCAATGTCACTGGAAATGCGCATCGTCGAGCTGGAAACCCGCCAGGCGTTCCAGGATGACACCATCCAGGCACTCAATGACGAGGTGGTGGAGCAGAGTCGAGTGATCGAGCGCCTGCAGTTGCAGGTGGCCGAGTTGATCAAGCGCTACGAAGAGATGGTCGGCCAGTACGCCGGCGGCGGGGAGGAGCCTCCACCGCCTCATTACTGAGGGCGGCGGAGGTGCATGGTCAGCGGCGCGAGACCGCGACCACGTCTTCGGCTTGCAGGCCCTTGTCGCGGTGCATCACCGAGAACTCCACGCGCTGGCCCTCGACCAGTACGCGGTGGCCTTCGCCACGGATGGCGCGAAAGTGCACGAAGATGTCATCACCCGAGTCGCGGGAGATGAATCCAAAGCCTTTCGACGTGTTGAACCATTTCACCGTGCCGGTATCACGCTTGCCGGCCTCCAGCGCAGTGCCCTGGCTGCGGGCCTTGCGCACGCCGCGGGCGAAGCCGGCTGCCAGGTGCAGGGCGGTGGCGAGCATGGCGCAGGCCAGTGCTGCCAGGTTGCCAAGCTCCGGGCGGGCCAGCAGGGTGATGGTCTGCAGGATGACCGCCAGCACCAGCAGGAGGCTGGCAGCCAGTTGCAGCTGCTGGCGCATGCCCTTGTAGTACAGCGGCAGTGCCGGGGCGAGGATCAGGTTGAGCAGGCCGAGCAGTGCCAGGTAGACCGCTTCGGGTTGTTGCAGGAAGGGTGTCGCGTCGGTTCTGAGGCTGGGTATGAGCGATAGCAGCAAGGCAGCCACGCCCGTCACCAGATGGACGATCTTGAACATTTGGTTTGGCTCACATTGATAAGGCCGATCACAGGATGAGCTGGCTGCACGGTGCGCGTGTGGTGTAGGCGCGAAAACGTGGCGGGCCAGCCTATGCACCCGGCATTGACGATCCGCACGGGTGGCACCCTGCCTATTTAACAGCAAAGGCGCAGGCTTCTCAAACCGTGAGGCAGTGGCGCGCATCTCTTGGTACAGTTCCGAGGCCCGCTTGATCAATCAAGCCTTATGGAAAGGGGAGCTTCATGGCAATCGATATCGGTATCAGTGAAGAAGATCGCAAATCCATCGTCGAAGGGCTGTCCCGGTTGTTGTCGGACACGTATGTGCTTTATCTGAAGACCCACAACTTCCACTGGAACGTCACCGGCCCCGCGTTCCGTACCCTGCACTTGATGTTCGAGGAGCAGTACAACGAGCTGGCCCTGGCCGTCGACTCCATCGCCGAGCGCATTCGCGCCCTGGGGTTCCCGGCGCCCGGCTCCTATGCCTTCTATGCCCGTCACTCCTCGATCAAGGAGGAGGAAGGGGTGCCGCCGGCCGATGAGATGATCCGCCAGCTGGTCCAGGGGCAGGAGGCGGTGGTGCGCACCGCGCGGAGCATTTTCCCGGTGGTGGACAAGGTCAGCGACGAGCCGACCGCCGACCTGCTCACCCAGCGCATGCAGGTGCACGAAAAGACCGCCTGGATGTTGCGCGTGTTGCTCGACGGCAAATGAGTGTCGCCCAGGTCTCGCAAGACCGTTGAAAGCAGGCCCGGCAACCTTCGTGTTGCCGGGCCTGTTCGTTTGAGGGGAAGGCTTTGCCGCTGCTACGCAGAGGTCTGAACGCGTTTCATTGGCTCGCAAAGGAGCCCTGTCGCATGAGCGGCAGGGCGTGATTTCGTGGCGATGGAGCGAAGCGATGGGTAATCTGATATGCGGTATGGGCAAAGGTTCGAGGCAGGGGAGGGGCTCGGTTCGACCCTGCATCGATCCGTTCAAGGCAGATTTCGACATGGCCCAGGCCGGGCCGGTCTCGCGTTCGGTGCGGCTCAATGGCTTTGCCACCTGCCTGCGGCTTGAAGCCGTCTATTGGCGGATCCTGGAGCGGATCGCAGCGGCCAACCGCTGTTCGGTCAGTACGGTGCTGTCCTATGTGGACCGTGAGGTGCACCTGCGCCACGGCGGGGTGCGGAATTTCAGTGGCCTGGTTCGGGTCATCTGCGTGGCCTGGCTGCAGGATGCTGCGGATACGCACTGATCGCCAGGCGGGCTGCACGGCTCTGCTTAACCATATATAATCCCGCTCTTTGCTGCCCTGGGCAGCCTGCGATGTGGTTGACGAGAGACACCATGCCCCTTTACGACTATCAATGTGCATCCTGCGAGCACCGGATGGAGGTGCTGCAGAAGATCAGTGCCGCGCCGTTGACCGATTGCCCGGCGTGCCAGGCGCCGGCATTGAAGAAGCTGCTGTCGGTCCCCGGCTTCCGCCTGAGCGGCAACGGCTGGTACGAGACCGACTTCAAGACTGGGGCCAAGAAGAATCTGGCAGGCGGCGACAAGGCCGACTGAGTTGAATTGCACCCGCCAGGTCTTGCAGTATTAGCCCCTTGGGCGGCCAAGACCTCCACCGAACACACGAATCACGAGAAGCGAAACCACCATCATGATGCGCAGCCATTATTGCGGCCAACTGAACGAGAGCCTGGACGGCCAGGAAGTCACCCTTTGCGGCTGGGTCCATCGTCGCCGCGACCACGGCGGGGTGATCTTCCTCGACATCCGTGACCGCGAAGGCATGGCCCAGGTCGTGTTCGACCCGGATCGCGCCGAAACCTTCGCCGCCGCCGACCGCGTGCGCAGCGAATACGTCGTGCAGATCACCGGCAAGGTACGCAAGCGCCCCGAAGGCGCGGTGAATACGAATATGGCCTCCGGTGCCATCGAGATCCTCGGCTACCAGCTGAATGTGCTCAACGAAGCGGAAACTCCGCCGTTCCCACTGAATGAATACTCCGACGTCGGCGAGGAAACCCGTCTGCGTTATCGCTTCATCGACCTGCGTCGCCCGGAAATGGCCGACAAGCTGCGCCTGCGCTCGCGCATCACCAGCAGCATCCGTCGCTTCCTCGACGAGAACGGCTTCCTCGACGTCGAGACACCAATCCTCACCCGTGCCACCCCTGAAGGCGCGCGCGACTACCTGGTACCGAGCCGCACTCACGCGGGCAGCTTCTTCGCCCTGCCGCAGTCGCCGCAGCTGTTCAAACAGTTGCTGATGGTGGCCGGCTTCGATCGCTACTACCAGATCGCCAAATGCTTCCGCGACGAAGACCTGCGCGCCGACCGCCAGCCGGAATTCACCCAGATCGACATCGAGACCAGCTTCCTCGATGAGTCCGAGATCATGGGCCTGACCGAAAGCATGATCCGCAAGCTGTTCAAGGAAGTGCTGGACCTGGAGTTCGGCGAATTCCCGCACATGACTTTCGAAGAAGCCATGCGCCGCTACGGTTCCGACAAGCCAGACCTGCGTATTCCGCTGGAGCTGGTCGACGTCGCCGACCAGCTGAAGGATGTCGACTTCAAGGTCTTCGCCGGCCCGGCCAACGATCCGAAGTGCCGCGTCACCGCCCTGCGCCTGCCAGGCGGCGCCAGCATGCCGCGCAGCAAGATCGACGAGTACACCAAGTTCGTCGGCATCTACGGTGCCAAGGGCCTGGCGTACATCAAGGTCAACGAGCGCGCCAAAGGCGTCGAAGGCCTGCAGTCGCCGATTGTCAAGAACATCCCGGAAGCCAACCTCAACAACATCCTCGACCGCGTTGGCGCGGTCGACGGCGACATCGTGTTCTTCGGTGCCGACAAGTTCAAGGTTGTCAGCGAGGCCCTGGGCGCGCTGCGTATCCGCCTGGGCCACGACTTCGAGCTGCTGACCTGCGAGTGGGCGCCGATGTGGGTCGTCGACTTCCCGATGTTCGAAGAGAACGAAGACGGCAGCTTCACCGCGCTGCACCACCCGTTCACCGCCCCCAAGTGCACCCCCGAAGAGCTCGAGGCCAACCCGGCCACCGCGCTGTCCCGTGCCTACGACATGGTGCTGAACGGCACCGAGCTGGGTGGTGGTTCGATCCGTATCCACCGCAAAGAGATGCAGCAAGCGGTCTTCCGCCTGCTGGGCATCGAGGCGGCGGAACAGGAAGAGAAGTTCGGCTTCCTGCTCGACGCCCTGAAGTTCGGCGCACCGCCTCACGGTGGCCTGGCCTTCGGCCTGGATCGCCTGGTCATGCTGATGACCGGCGCCCAGTCGATTCGTGAAGTGATTGCCTTCCCGAAAACCCAGAGCGCCGCGTGCGTCATGACCCAGGCCCCTGGCCTGGTCGACGCCAAGGCGCTGCGTGAGCTGCACATCCGTCTGCGTGAGCAGACCAAGGTCGAGTGATCGACCGGGGCACCCTGGTAGCGGGGTGCCCCCGCGCTGATGCGCAGGATTTTTCGTGTTCCGCCCTTCGGGGCGGAACCTGTTTCTGTTACAAGGATTTGGAGTCGTTATGGCCGGTCATTCCAAGTGGGCGAACATCAAGCACCGCAAAGAACGCCAGGATGCCAAGAGAGGCAAGATCTTCACCAAGTGGATCCGCGAGCTGACCGTCGCCGCCAAGCAGGGTGGCGCTGATCCGGCCTCCAACCCGCGTCTGCGCCTGGCCCTGGACAAGGCCCTGGGCGCGAACATGAGCCGCGACATTATCGATCGCGCTGTGGCCCGCGGTGCTGGCACCAATGAAAGCGACAACGTCGAAGAGCTGAGCTATGAAGGTTACGGCCCAGGCGGCGTGGCAATCATGGTCGAAGCCATGACCGACAACCGTAACCGTACCGCAGCGGCTGTTCGCCACGCTTTTTCCAAATGCGGCGGTAACCTGGGCACCGACGGCTCGGTGGCCTACCTGTTCGAGCGCAAGGGGCAGATCAGCTTCGCCGCCGAATTGAAGGTGGAAGAAGATGCCCTGATGGATGCGGCTCTGGAGGCCGGCGCCGACGATGTGGTGAGCAACGACGACGGCTCCTTTGATGTGTTCACCTCGTTCAACAGCTTCTATGCCGTGCGTAATGCGCTGGAAGAGGCCGGCTTCAAGGCTTCTGACGCTGAAATCGTCATGCAGCCGACCACCAGTGCCGAGCTGGATCAGGAGGGCGCCGAGAAGGTGCTCAAGTTGATCGATATGCTCGAGGACCTGGATGACGTGCAGAACGTCTATTCCAACGCGCAGATCTCCGACGAGATCATGGAAGCGCTGGGCTAAGGTTGTCGTTAACCTAGACGGCCTTTTCGCGGGCAAGCCCGCTCCCCCAGGCGAGTCGCTGCTCTGAGGAGTGGTGGGAACCTGTGGGAGCGGGCTTGCCCGCGAATAGGCCGGTAAAGATTGCACTTGTATCGCAGGCGTTATGACTCTGATTCTTGGTATCGACCCCGGTTCGCGCATCACTGGCTTCGGCGTTGTCCGCCAAACTGCCCGTGGGTGCGAATATGTGGCTTCGGGCTGCATCCGTACCGGCGGCGGTGAGCTGCATGAGCGTCTGCAGATCGTCTTCCGTGGCGTGAGCGAAATCATCCGCCAGCACGGCCCCGTGACCATGGGCATCGAGCGGGTGTTCATGGCGCGCAACGCGGATTCGGCGCTCAAGCTCGGCCAGGCGCGTGGCGCGGCGATCGTCGCCGCCGCCGAGGCCGGCCTGGAAATCGCCGAATACACGGCCAGCCAGGTCAAGCAGGCCGTGGCCGGCACCGGTGGCGCCAACAAAGAGCAGGTGATGATGATGGTGATGCACCTGCTCAAGCTGACGCAAAAGCCGCAGATCGACGCCTCCGACGCCTTGGCCATCGCCCTTTGCCATGCCCACACCCGTTCCAGCCTGATTCCCCATGGGCTGGCGACTGCGCGGCGGCGCGGCGGGCGCTTGCGTCTGTAACCGCTTCATGCGCTGATACACATTTTGTCCGGGTGGCACCCTCACCTGGCGCATTTGCTGATAGGGTGGTCCGGTTTTCGACCGGCGCCCGAGAGGAAGGATCGGAACGTGATTGGACGTTTGCGCGGCACCCTGGCGGAGAAACAGCCGCCGCACTTGATTATCGACGTGAATGGCGTGGGCTACGAGCTGGAAGTGCCGATGACCACCCTGTACCGCCTGCCCAAGGTCGGCGAGCCAGTGACCGTACACACCCACCTGGTTGTACGTGAAGACGCCCACCTGCTCTATGGTTTCGCGGAAAAGCGCGAGCGCGAGCTGTTTCGCGAACTCATCCGCCTGAATGGCGTAGGGCCAAAGCTGGCGCTGGCGCTGATGTCCGGCCTGGAAGTGGATGAGCTGGTGCGCTGCGTGCAGGCCCAGGACGCCTCGGTGCTGGTGCGTGTGCCCGGTGTCGGCAAGAAAACCGCCGAGCGCCTGCTGGTCGAACTCAAGGACCGCTTCAAGGCGTGGGAAACCTCCCCGGCGATGTTCACCCTGGTTTCCGACGGCCCTCTGCCGGTGGCCAGTGAGTCCTCGGCAGAGGCCGATGCGGTCAGTGCCCTGGTCTCCCTGGGCTACAAACCCCAGGAAGCGAGCAAGGCGATCGCCGCGATCAAGGACAAGGCCGGCCTGAGCAGCGAGGAGCTGATTCGTCGCAGCCTTAAAGGGATGATTACCAAGTGATCGAGACCGACCGCCTGATCGCCGCCAGTGGCCGCGACCGTGAAGAGGTCCAGGACCGTGCGATCCGCCCGCTGCGGCTGGAGGAGTACATCGGCCAGCCGGTGGTGCGCGAGCAGATGGCGCTGTTCATCCAGGCCGCGCGCGGTCGCAATGAGTCCCTTGATCACACCTTGATCTTCGGCCCGCCGGGTCTGGGCAAGACCACCCTGGCCAACATCATCGCCCAGGAGATGGGCGTGTCGGTCAAGAGCACCTCCGGCCCGATCCTCGAGCGCCCGGGCGACCTGGCGGCGATGCTGACCAACCTCGAGCCCCATGACGTGCTGTTCATCGACGAGATCCACCGGTTGTCGCCGGTGGTCGAGGAGGTGCTCTATCCGGCGATGGAGGACTTCCAGCTGGACATCATGATCGGCGAAGGCCCGGCTGCGCGCTCGATCAAGCTCGACCTGCCGCCGTTCACCCTGGTCGGCGCCACCACCCGTGCCGGCATGCTGACCAACCCACTGCGCGATCGTTTCGGTATCGTCCAGCGGCTGGAGTTCTACAGCAACCAGGACCTGGCCACCATTGTCAGCCGTTCGGCTGGTATTCTCGGGCTGCCAATGGACGACAAGGGCGCTTTCGAGATCGCCCGCCGGGCGCGGGGCACGCCACGGATCGCCAATCGCCTGCTGCGTCGGGTCCGCGACTACGCCGAAGTACGTGGCAAGGGCGAGATCACCAAAGCGGTCGCCGACATGGCGCTGAACCTGCTGGATGTCGACGAGCGTGGCTTCGATCACTCCGACCGGCGCCTGCTGCTGACCATGATCGAGAAGTTCGACGGCGGTCCGGTGGGGCTCGATAACATTGCCGCAGCGATCGGCGAAGAGCGCCACACCATCGAGGACGTGCTCGAGCCCTATCTGATCCAGCAGGGCTACATCATGCGCACCCCGCGGGGCCGCGTGGTCACCCGGCATGCCTACCTGCATTTCGGCCTGAATATCCCCGGGCGCTTTTGCGAGGGTGGCGAATATGCCGCCCAGGACGACGAATGACAGATCGAATCGGGATTTCCATGGTCCTACCGCTGGCATGCCATACGCTCGCTGGCAATACGACATTATCGATGCAAAAACAGTTGCCGGGGCGGATTGGCAAGCACGGGAGTAAGCACTAGAGTATGCGCGCGCAAAATGGGCTGGAACCGTTCGCACACCGCTGTCGCGTCTATTACGAGGATACCGACGCGGGTGGCGTGGTGTATTACGTCAACTACCTCAAGTTCATGGAGCGTGCGCGCACCGAGCGTCTGCGTCACCTGGGCTTCTCCCAGGCGCAGCTGGCCGGTGACAACCTCCTGTTCGTGGTCCATTCCAGCGAAGCGCGCTACCACGCGCCGGCGCGGCTGGACGATGAACTGCGGGTAACCGCGCAAGTACTTGAATTGAATCGCGCCAGCCTGCGCTTCGTGCAGCAGGTCTGGCGGGAAAAGGATGCAACGCTGCTCTGCGAGGGGCAGTTCCTGGTGGCCGCCGTGCGTGCCGACACCTTCAAACCCCGGGCCATTCCCCCAGCGCTGCGCGACGCGTTCCTGGCGGATGGTGCGGGTACTCAATCCAACGCAGGAGAATAAGCGTGGAAGCAAACGTCGTCGACCATACCTCCATGTGGAGCCTGGTCGCCAATGCCAGTGTCGTGGTTCAGCTGGTAATGCTCACCCTGGTGGCCGCCTCGGTAACGTCCTGGATCATGATCTTCCAGCGCAGCACCATGCTGCGCGCCGGTCGTCGTGCGCTGGACGCCTTCGAAGAGCGCTTCTGGTCGGGCATCGACCTGTCGAAGCTGTATCGCCAGGCGGGCAGCAACCCGGATCCGGACTCGGGTGTCGAGCAGGTGTTCCGCGCCGGCTTCAAGGAGTTCTCGCGCCTGCGCCAGCAGCCAGGTGTCGACCCTGACGCGGTGATGGAAGGTGTCGGCCGTGCCATGCGCGTCGCCATCTCCCGTGAGGAAGAAAAGCTCGAGCAGAGCCTGCCGTTCCTCGCCACCGTCGGTTCCACCAGCCCGTACATCGGCTTGTTCGGTACCGTCTGGGGCATCATGAACTCCTTCCGCGGCCTGGCCAGCGCCCAGCAGGCCACCCTGGCCACCGTCGCCCCCGGCATTGCCGAGGCCCTGGTCGCCACCGCGATCGGCCTGTTCGCCGCGATTCCGGCGGTCATCGCCTACAACCGCTTTGCCGCGCGCAGTGAAGTACTGATCGGCCGCTACTACACCTTCGCCGATGAGTTCCAGGCGATCCTGCACCGTAAAGTACACACCAGCGAAGAGTGATCAGGTAGAAACCCATGGCCCGAGTTCGCCACAAACGCAAGCCGGTCGCCGAGATGAACGTGGTGCCCTACATCGACGTGATGTTGGTGCTGCTGGTCATCTTCATGGTGACCGCCCCCATGCTCAACCAGGGCGTGAAGGTGGATCTGCCCAAGGTTTCCAGCGAAGCCCTGCCGCAGGACAACAACGTCCAGGTTCTGACTATCTCGATCAAGGCCGACAAGACTTACTACTGGAACCTCGGTAGCGAAGTCGACACCGACAAGCAGATGGACAAGGCCATGACCCTGCCGGAAATGACCGGTGCGGTGACAAAGATCATCGCCGCCGGTCGCGACCAGGGCAAACAGACCCAGGTCTTCATTCGTGGCGACAAGGCTGTCGACTATGGCGCGGTCATGGGCGCCATGGGCGGGTTGCAGAAGGCCGGTGTCGGTAACGTTGGCCTGATTACCGAGGCGCCCTGATGCAGCAGCGAGAGCCATCCGCCTCGGAAAGCTACTTCTGGCCCAGTGTCTGGGCCATTGGCCTGCACGTGCTGGTGTTCGGCATGCTGTTCGTCAGTTTTGCCATGACGCCCGAGCTGCCGCCGTCCAAACCCATCGTCCAGGCCACGCTTTATCAGCTCAAGTCGAAGAGCCAGGCGACCACCCAGACCAATCAGAAGATTGCCGGGGAAGCGAAGAAAACCGCTTCGCGCCAGACCGAGGTCGAGCAGCTGGAGCAGAAGAAGATCGAGCAGGAGGCCGTGAAGGCCGCGGAACAAAAGAAAGCCGACGCCGCTCAAAAAGCTGAGGAAGCCCGCGAGGCCGCCGAAGCGAAGAAGGCTGAGGAAGCCGCCAAGGCCGTCGAGCAGAAGAAAGCCGCTGAGGCGAAGAAAGCCGAAGAAGCGAAGAAGGCCGCTGAAAAGCAGCAGGCCGACATCGCCAAGAAGAAGGCTGAGGAAGAGGCCAAGAAGCAGGCCGAAGAGGAAGCCAAGAAAGAGGCCGCGGAAGAGGCGAAGAAGAAAGCCGCCGAAGACGCGAAGAAAAAAGCCGCCGAGGACGCCAAGAAGAAAGCGGCAGCCGAGGAAGCGAAGAAAAAGGCAGCTGAAGAGGCCAAGAAAAAGGCCGCTGCAGACGCCCAGAAGAAAAAGGCACAGGAAGCGGCCCGCAAGGCGGCGGAAGACAAGAAAGCCCAGGCATTGGCCGAGCTGTTGTCCGACACCACCGAGCGGCAGCAGGCGCTGGCCGACGAGCAGGGTGACCAGGTGGCCGGCGACTTCGACGACCTGATCCGCATGCGCGCGGCCGAGGGCTGGGCGCGTCCGCCATCTGCGCGCAAGGGCATGACGGTAGTTCTGCAGATCAACATGTTGCCGGACGGCACCGTCACCAATGTGAGCGTGGCCAAGTCCAGTGGCGACGGCCCGTTCGACAGCTCGGCCGTGGCCGCAGTGAAGAACATTGGTCGGTTGACCGAGATGCAGGGCTTGAAGCCGAGCGATTTCAATCCGTATCGTTCATTCAAGATGACATTTACACCTGAGGATCTAGCGTTGTGATTAAACGTCTGAGAGGACTCCTGGTCTTGCTCTGCTGCGTGGCAGGCATGGCCATGGCAGAGGAAAAGAACATCCTGGTCACCAGCGGTAGCGACCGGGCCACCCCCATCGCGGTAGTGCCGTTCGGTGTGCAGGGCGGCAGCGTGCTGCCGGAAGACATGGCTGACATCATCAGCAACGACCTGCGTAACTCCGGTTACTACGGGCCGATCCCGCGGCAGAACATGATCAGCCTGCCAACCCAGGCCAGCGAAGTGATCTTCCGCGACTGGAAAGCGCTGGGCGCGCAGTACGTGATGGTCGGCAGCATCGTGCCGTCCGGTGGTCGCCTGCAGGTGAGCTACGCCCTGTTCAACGTCGCCACCGAGCAGCAAGTGCTGACCGGTAGCGTTGCAGGTGGCGTCGATCAGCTGCGTGACATGGCCCACTACATCGCCGACCAGTCGTTCGAGAAACTAACCGGCATCAAGGGTGCTTTCTCCACCCGCATGCTGTACGTGACCGCCGAACGTTTCTCGACCAACAACACCCGCTACACCCTGCAGCGTTCGGACTACGACGGCGCTCGTGCAGTGACCCTGCTGCAGTCGCGCGAGCCGATCCTGTCGCCACGCTTCGCGCCGGATGGCAAACGGATCGCCTATGTCTCGTTCGAACAGAAGCGCCCGCGCATCTTCGTCCAGCATATCGACACCGGTCGCCGCGAACAGGTCACCAACTTCGAAGGCCTGAACGGCGCGCCGGCCTGGTCGCCTGACGGTACCCGCCTGGCGTTCGTGCTGTCCAAGGACGGCAACCCGGACATCTATGTGATGAACGTGGCCTCGCGCCAGATCAGCCGTGTCACCGCGGGCCCGGGTATCAATACCGAGCCGTTCTGGGGCAAGGATGGCAACACCCTGTATTTCACCTCCGACCGTGGCGGCAAGCCGCAGATCTACAAGCAGTCGGTCAGCGGTGGTGGTGCCGAGCGTGTAACTTTCGTCGGTAACTACAACGCCAACCCGAAACTGTCGGCGGATGAAAAGACCTTGGTGATGATCCATCGCCAGCAGGGCTTCACCAACTTCAAGGTGGCGGCCCAGGACTTGCAACGCGGAAGTGTAAAGATTCTCACCGAGACCAGTCTTGATGAGTCTCCCACTGTTGCGCCAAACGGCACCATGCTAATCTACGCCACCCGCCAGCAGGGCCGGGGAGTCTTGATGCTCGTGTCGCTTAATGGCCGCGTGAGGCTCCCACTTCCTACCGCTCAAGGTGAAGTCAGAGAACCGTCCTGGTCCCCTTACCTGAACTGATTGCGGCGTAATACTTTTGCTTAACACACTGGGGTTTCATTAGGAGTTTCACGATGGAAATGCTGAAGTTTGGTAAATTCGCTGCGCTGGCTCTGGCCATGGCTGTAGCTGTAGGTTGCTCCTCGAAAGGCGGTGACAACGCTGGTGAAGGCGCTGTTGATCCGAACGCTGGCTACGGTGCCAACACTGGCGCTGTTGACGGTTCCCTGAGCGAAGAAGCCGCCCTGCGCGCAATCACCACCTTCTACTTCGAATACGACAGCTCGGACCTGAAGCCAGAAGCCATGCGCGCTCTGGACGTTCACGCCAAGGACCTGAAGTCCAACGGCAACCGCGTTGTTCTGGAAGGCAACACCGACGAGCGCGGCACCCGCGAGTACAACATGGCTCTGGGTGAGCGTCGTGCCAAGGCCGTTCAACGCTACCTGGTTCTGCAGGGCGTTTCCCCTGCTCAGCTGGAACTGGTATCCTACGGCGAAGAGCGTCCAGTTGCTACCGGTAACGACGAGCAGTCCTGGGCTCAAAACCGTCGCGTAGAACTGCGTAAGTAAGTTCCTATGCGTATGTGCCGTCGTGCTTTGACCGTCCTCGCACTCAGCCTGCCCTTCTCGGCGTGGGCTGCAGTTCCCGTAGTAGATGACAACGCGGGTGGCTATCCACCTGCGGGTTATGGCACGAGCGGCGCCTATGCCGGAGCAGGGGCTTCGGCCCCTGCTTCTGCAAACGGCCAGCTGTTCATGCAGCTGCAACAGATGCAGGACCAACTTTCCCGCCAGCAAGGCATCATCGAAGAGCTGCAAAACGATGTGTCGCGCATGAAGCAGGAAAACCTCGAGCGCTACCAGGATCTCGACCGCCGCATCGGCAGCGGTGCCGCACCTGCCGCGACTCCTGACAATTCTTCCACCGGTGGGGCCGTCAACGCCGCCACGGGTGCCGCCGCCGGCGCAAGCGCCGCGCAGCCACCGGCCGCCAGTGGCGAGCCGGGCGATCCGGCGAAAGAGAAGCTGTTCTACGAAGCTGCTTTCGACCTGATCAAGCAGAAGGACTTCGACAAGGCCAGCCAGGCCTTCGCTGCCTTCCTGCGCAAGTACCCCAACAGCCAGTACGCCGGCAACGCCCAGTACTGGCTCGGCGAAGTCAACCTCGCCAAGGGCGACCTGCAGGGCGCCGGCCAGGCCTTCGCCAAGGTCAGCCAGCTGTATCCGCAGCACAGCAAGGTGCCGGACTCGCTTTACAAGCTGGCCGACGTCGAGCGCCGCATGGGCCACACCGACAAGGTCAAGGGCATCCTGCAACAGGTCATCACCCAGTACCCCGGCACCTCCGCCGCGCAACTGGCGCAACGCGACCTGCAAAAGCTCTGAGCAATACGTATCGAAAGAAACCCGCGCCTGTCGCGGGTTTTTTCGTTAGAATCCGTACCCCATTTTTTGTAAACACGCTGCCGCGGATAACGCCATGTCGAGTCCGCGACAGTGCCTGACGGAGGCGGACAGCCTGTTCAGCTGTCACGCCCGTGGCGATCATGCAAGACACATTACGCATCACCGAAGTCTTTTACTCGTTGCAGGGTGAAACGCGAACGGCTGGGCTGCCCACGGTATTCGTGCGCCTCACCGGTTGCCCCCTGCGTTGTCAGTACTGCGACAGCGCCTACGCCTTCAGTGGCGGCACTGTGCGTACCCTCGATTCGATTCTCGAGCAGGTGGCCGGCTTCAAGCCACGCTACGTCTGTGTCACCGGGGGCGAGCCGCTGGCCCAGCCCAACGCCTTGCCACTGTTGCAGCGCTTGTGCGATGCGGGCTACGAGGTGTCGCTGGAAACCAGTGGCGCCCTCGACATCGCCGGCACCGATACCCGGGTAAGCCGCGTGGTCGACCTCAAGACCCCTGGTTCCGAGGAGTCGCACCGTAACCGCTACGAGAACATCGAACTGCTGACCCGCAACGATCAGGTCAAGTTCGTCATCTGTTCCCGTGAGGACTACGACTGGGCGGTCTCCAAGCTGATTCAGTTCAACCTGGCCGAGCGGGCGGGCGAAGTGCTGTTTTCGCCCAGCCATCATCAGGTGAGCGCCACCGACCTGGCCGACTGGATCGTCGCCGACAACCTGCCCGTGCGTTTCCAGATGCAGCTGCACAAGCTGTTGTGGAACGACGAACCCGGACGCTGAGAGAAAAGACATGACTGAAAAACGCGCGGTAATCCTGCTTTCCGGTGGCCTGGACTCGGCCACCGTGGTGGCTTTGGCCAAGGCCGAAGGCTATGCCTGCTACACCATGAGCTTCGACTACGGCCAGCGGCATCGTGCCGAGCTCGATGCCGCGGCCCGGGTCGCCCGCGACCTGGGTGTTGTCGAGCACAAGGTGATCGGCCTGAACCTCAACGGCATTGGTGGCTCGGCCCTGACCGACAGCAGCATCGATGTGCCTGAGGCGCCGGGTGAGGGCATTCCGGTGACTTACGTGCCAGCGCGCAATACCGTGTTTCTTTCGCTGGCGTTGGGCTGGGCGGAAGTGCTCGAAGCCCGCGACATCTTCATCGGCGTGAATGCGGTCGACTACTCCGGCTACCCGGACTGCCGCCCTGAGTTCGTCGAAGCCTTCGAGCGCATGGCCAACCTGGCCACCAAGGCGGGTGTCGAAGGGCAGGGCTTTCGTATCCAGGCGCCCTTGCAGAACTTGAGCAAGGCCCAGATCGTCCAGGCTGGCATCGCCCAGGGCGTGGACTATAGCCTCACCGTGTCCTGCTACCAGGCCGATGACGAGGGACGTGCCTGTGGCAAGTGCGACAGCTGCCGCCTGCGTGCCGATGGCTTCAAGGCTGCCGGTGTAGAGGACCCGACCCGGTATTTTTGAAAAATTTCGGATGGGGTGTTGATTTCCTCTGAGAAATCAGTAATATACGCGCCATCCAACGGGTCGTTAGCTCAGTTGGTAGAGCAGTTGGCTTTTAACCAATTGGTCGTAGGTTCGAATCCTACACGACCCACCATATGCAGTATGAAAAACCCCGCTTCCAGCAATGGAGCGGGGTTTTTCGTTTTCACCGCCCAGCCCGCCCAAGGCTGTCGAGCCTCTGGCGATGGCGTTTCAGGCGAGTGTACGGCGGCCGCCAGTCACTGCGCGCACAGCTGGAACTCCTTGAAGTTGTATGAGCCGCCCGAGCCCCAGCTGACATGCAGGATGTCGCCCTGGCCATAGTTCACGACGTCGGCGCCGACATGGTAGCCAAAGGCCTCGACCGAGAAGCCGCCGCTGACCTGGTCCAGTTCGTCGCTGCTGAGGGTGCGGAGGGTTTCCTGTTCGGTGTTCATTGAGAGCTTCCTCTTTCTCGTTGGTGTTGTTCCGTCTGATACACGCCCTGTGGTCCAGGGCATGGCGAAATACTTCCCGCCCCGCCTGTTTCCGGCAATAGCACGGGTGACCTAATGTCGCGATGCCACTGTCGTGGTGCCCTCCAGCCGATCTCCATGAACTTCGCGCAATAGTCCACCTGTACTAGTGCCGACGGGTTTATGCCTGTTTAGGCTGGCGGTACAGGTTTGCCGGAATCGTGGTCAGGGAATGCTATTTCGAAAGGAAGCGCTGCACGCAGGCAGGGACAAGGAGCTGGGCAGTGTGGTGCTGGTTTCACCGCCGTCGTTGCGGCTGGCGGGCGCCGGCGCGGTGCTGTTCTGCATCCTGCTGGCGCTGTTCCTCGGCCTTGCCAGCTACACCCGGCGTGAGGCCGTCACGGGTGTGCTGGTGCCTGAAGGGGGGCTGGTCAAGGTCTACGCACCTCAGACGGGCGTGGTCCAGGACCTGGCGGTCAGCGAGGGCCAGCAGGTCCAGGCGGGGGCGGCATTGCTGACCCTGGTCAGCGACACCCACAACGGCGATGCCGATGCGAACCAGGTCGCCATCAGCCGCCTGATCCAGCGCCGCAACAGCAGCCTGGCCGACGAAATCACCGAAACCAAGGTGCTGCATCAGCAGGAGCGCGAGGGCAAGCAGCGGCGCCTGGCGATGCTGCAGGGCGAGCAGGACAAGGTTGCCGCGCAGATTGCCCTGACCACTCAACGGCTGGCCCTGGCCCAGGGTATCGCCGAACGCTATGCGCAATTGCAGCGCCAGGACTTCGTTTCCCGCGATCTGCTGCAAGCCAAGCAGGATGCGGTGCTCGAAGTGCGCTTGCGGGCCGAGGAGCTGAACCGCTCGCTGTTGGCCCTGCGCAACGACAGCGCTGCCCTGCGCGCCGAGCTTGCCGAACTGCCCTTCAACCAGACAAAACAACTGGCGGACCTCGACCGCCGATTGCTGGAGAGCCAGAGCAGCCTGCTGGAAAGCGAGGTCAAGCGGCAGATCGTCATCACCGCGCCGGCCGCCGGGGAGGTGACCGCCATCGGCGTGGTCAACGGTGCCCGCGCCGACGTCAGCCGCCCCCTGTTCAGCCTGGTGCCTCGGAACAGCCAACTCTACGCCGAACTGTACGTGCCCAGTCGCTCGGCCGGTTTCGTGCGGCCCGGCCACGCGGTGATGCTGCGCTATCAGGCTTATCCCTACCAACATTTCGGCCTGGCCCGGGGGACCGTGGCCTCGGTGTCGCGCAGTGCGTTGCCCGCCGATGAAATCATGACTGTGGGCGCGGCTTCCGAAGCGTTGCGTGAGCAGGGGCCGTTGTACCGGGTGCGGGTCACCCTGGAGCGGCAGAGCCTGTTCGCCCGCGGGCGCGAAGAGCGCCTGCGTTCGGGGATGCAACTGGACGCCGACATCATGCTGGAAAACCTGCCGCTCTATGAATGGCTGCTCGAACCGCTGCGCGGCATAGGAAAACGACTGTGAGCATCGCCCAATCCTTGAATTTTGGCGTCGGCCGCAAGTTGCCGGTCATCCTCCAGGTCGAGGCGGCCGAATGCGGCCAGGCCTGCCTGGCGATGATCGCAGCCTTCCACGGGCAGGTTCACGACTTGCCGTCGCTGCGTCAGAAGCTGTCGCCCTCGATGAAGGGGGCGACCCTCAAGCAACTGATGACCATGGCGGCGCAGTTGGGCCTGGCCAGCCGGCCATTGCGCCTGGAGCTGGAGGCGCTGGAGCAGCTCAAGCTGCCCTGCATCCTGCACTGGAACTTCAACCACTTCGTGGTGCTCAAGGAAGTCGGTCCCCGTTGGGTGACACTGCATGACCCGGCGCGTGGCGTTTGCCGGCTGACCCGCCAGGCGGTGTCCGAGGCCTTTACCGGCGTCGCCCTCGAGCTGTGGCCACACGATGATTTCCAGCCCGGCGAGACGAAGACCCCGTTGCCGCTGCGGCGTTTGCTCGGCCGGGTGCAGGGTTTTGGCGGGGTGCTGGGGCATGTGCTGGCGTTGGGCGCGGCGCTGGAGGTGTGCATGATCCTCACGCCGTTCTTTCTGCAGACGGTGATCGACAAGGTGCTGGTCAGCGCCGACCGCGACCTGCTGGCGGTGCTGGCACTCGGTTTCGGCCTGTTGCTGGTGGCCCAGCAGGCCCTGTCGCTGGCGCGGTCCTGGGCGCTGATGTACCTCGGCACACTGCTGGGCAGCCAGTGGCAGATCAATGTGTTCAACCATCTGGTGCGTTTGCCGGTGGCTTACTTCGAGCGCCGCCACCTGGGCGATATCGTCTCGCGCTTCGGCTCGCTCAAGGCGATCCAGCGCACCCTGACCACGTCGTTCATCGAGGCCTTGCTCGACGGGGTGATGACGCTGGTCACCCTGGCCTTGATGTTCCTCTACAGCCCGCCGCTGGCCTTGATCGCTGTCGCTGCCATGCTGCTCTATGCGTTGGCGCGCTGGGCCTGGTTCGGTCCATTGCGGCGGGCCAGCGAGGAGGAGCTAGTGCGTGCCGCCCGGCAGCAGAGCTACTTCCTGGAAACCATGCGCGGGGTGCGCACGCTCAAGCTGTTCGCTCGCCAGGAGCAGCGCGCCACGGTCTGGGGCGGCCTGTTGGTGGACGAGATCAACGCGGGGCTGCGCCCGCAGAAATTGCAATTGTTGTATCGCGCGTTCAACGGTTTGCTGTTCGGCACAGTGACACTGCTGGTGATCTGGCTGGGTGCCAGGCAGGTGATCGAAGGCGTGTTCAGCGCCGGCATGTTGATCGCCTTCAATGCCTACAAGGACCAGTTCAATGGCCGGGTGGCGGGGCTGATCGACAAGCTGGTGGATGTGGTGATGTTGCGCCTGCATGGCGAGCGCCTGGCAGACATCGTGCTGCAGCAGGCCGAGGGGCGGGGAGGGCTGGTGGATGTGCCACCGGATGGCCCGGTGCCGCGGCTGGAAGTGCGTCAGTTGCGGTTTCGTTATTCGGACCATGAGCCCTGGGTGCTCGATGGTCTCTCGCTGACCGTCGAACCGGGCGAGTCGCTGGCCATTGTCGGGCCGTCCGGGTGCGGCAAGACCACCTTGCTCAATGTCATGCTTGGCGTCCTGCCACCGGTCGAGGGGCAGGTGCTGCTGGACGGTGAACCGGTGGATGCGAACAACCTCGACCGGCTGCGGAGTATCAGCGCCACAGTGCTGCAGGACGACGTGCTGTTCGCCGGCTCGATCGGCGACAACATCAGCTTCTTCGCCAGTGACGTCGACCAGGACTGGGTCGAGCAATGCGCCCGGCTGGCCGCGGTGCATGAGGATATCGTGCGCATGCCGATGGCCTACAACACCCTGGTCGGGGACATGGGCACGGTGCTGTCGGGTGGGCAGAAGCAACGCATCCTGCTGGCGCGTGCGCTCTATCGCAAGCCACGGTTGCTGTTTCTCGACGAAGCCACCAGTCACCTGGACATCCAGCGTGAGAACGCGGTCAACCAGGCCCTGCAAACGTTGAACATCACCCGGGTGATCGTTGCCCATCGACCAGACACCATACGTTCGGCCCAGCGCGTGGTGGTCTTGGTCAACGGTCGGTTGGCCGGCAATGGTCCTCGGCAAGACGCCGCGCCATGAGCCCGGGGCGTCGCTTGGCCGCAGTGCTGGCGCTGTCGAGCCTGCCGTGCCTGGCCGCCGGGGCGTCATTGCAGGCGTGCCCCGGGCCTTTGCGGTCGGGCGAGGCGCTGGGGCTGTCGCGGGCGGTGGCCATGGCCCTGTGCGCCGACCCTGAAATCGAGGCGGCGTGGCGCACGCAGCTGAGCAGCCAGGCCGGCATGGAGGCCGAGCAATCTGCCTACTGGCCGACGCTGCAGGGCGTCGCCAGCACTGGCAGGGCCAACCGCAAGACCCGTTACGAGGGCTTCTCCGACGCCAACTCGACACTGGATGCGCGTACCAGCAGCTATGGCGTGAACCTCAACTGGGTGCTGTACGACTTCGGCCTGCGCCAAGCCAAGGTGGAAAGTGCCCGGCAACTGCTCAATGCAGCGAGCAGCAGCCGGGTGGCGAAGATCCAGCAGGTGGTGCTCGACACCAGCAAGGCGTTCTATCAGGTGCAGGCCAATGGCGCGTTGCTCGAAGCGCGGCGCAGTATCGAGGCGCTGGCCGCCGACAGCCTCAAGGTGACGACCGCAAAGCACCAGGCTGGCGCGGGCGAGCAGGCTGACCGTTTGCAGGCGCAGACCACCTACGAACAGGCCAGGCTCGAACGGGTGCTGGCCGAGGGGGACCTGGCCACGGCCCAGGGGGTGCTTGCCAGTGCGCTCAGCCTTTCGCCGTCCACGCCGCTGCGACTCGAGGCCCTGAATGAGCCCGAGGGGCAGGAGGCGGCCTTCATGGCCGGCGTCGATGCCCTGATGGAGCAGGCCAGGCTCAACCATCCGTCCGTGGCGAAGGCACGCGCCGAATGGTCGTCGAGCCTGGCCAAGGCTGATGCGGAACGCGCCCAGGGGCGCCCGAAGATCGCCTTGTACAGCAGTTATCGGCACGACGATACGCCGGTGGAACAGGTGGCTTCGCGCCAGCAGATCGAGACCTGGACGGTGGGTCTGCAAGTCACCGTGCCCATTTTCGACGGTTTCCTCGCCCGACGCCGGACCCGCGCCGCTGAGTATGAAGCGGGTGCGCGCGAGCAAGACTTGCAGCAAGCCGAGCGCAGCATTGCCCTGAGTGTGTGGCGCAGCCGCCAGGCCCTGGAGGCGCGCACCCAGGCCCTGGCCATCAGTCGGCGCCTGGTCGACAGCGCCAGCCAGTCGTATCGGGTGGCACTGGGGCGCTACAAGGCCGGAGTCGGGAGCATCATCGAGCTGCTGAATGCGCAGAACGACCTGGCGAGCGCGCAACAGCGCCGGGTCAGTTCGGTGGTCGAATGGTATACCGCAAGGCTGCAGTTGGCGGCGGACCTGGGGCAACTGGGGCAGTGACGATCTTCCCCCGCAGGCCGGATGTCCGTGGGCGGCATTGCATATGCCGGCTTTGTCGTGTTCACTATCTGATCGCGTATAATCTCGTTGGCCCGGCGCAACACTGTCATGTTGCCCGTCGGGAGGCCATTCCACCGCGGCCAGAGGCGCCTCAGATCAATGACACATGGAAGCGAGCACCACCGCGAGACCCAGCCCCCGCTGATCTCCGTCGTGGCACCCTGCTACAACGCCGAGAAGTACCTGCAGGAAGCCCTGCAGAGTATCTTTGCCCAGGACTACCCGAACTTCGAAGTCATCATCGTCGATGATGGCTCGAGCGACCGCAGCGTGGAAATGCTGCGCGAGTTGCAGAAAACCTACAACTTCACGCTCCTCACCCAAGCCAACCAGGGCGTCAGCGGCGCACTCAACACCGGGCTTGCCCATGCCCGTGGCGTCTATGTGTCGACGCCGGACCTGGACGACATCATGCTGCCACACTCGCTCAGCGTGCGCGCCCGTTATCTGGACGAGCACCCGCAAGTTGGGTGCGTGGGTGCGCTGATCACCTACATGGACACGGAAGGCCGTGACATCAAGGTGCAGCAACGCAGCGAGATCAAGACCTTCAGTTTCGAGCAGATCCTGCGCGATGCCGTGGTGATCGGTGCACCGGCTTCGTTGTACCGCATGGAGGCGATGCGGGCGGCGAAATTCTATGACCCGTCGATCAAGGTCCAGGACTTCCAGATGACCCTGCGCATCGCGTCGCAGGGCTACGAAATCCACGAGCTTCCGGTATGTGTCACGCGTTATCGGCGCCACCCCAACAACCTGTCGCGAAAGTTCAAGGTGCTGCTCGAGGCCGACCTCAAGACCATCGCCCCGTATCGCGAGCACCCGGCCTACGCCTGGGGGCGTTCGGTGCTGGTCCACAAGGCCCTGAAGTACGCGGTGGTGTCGGACAAGGGCTACGCCTGGGAACTGCTGCGGGGCATTCCGCTGCGCCATTACAACAAGACTACATTCAGGCGTATCAAGCGCCTGTTGTTCCACCGTTGATGACTCTTTCCAACTTCGCCCCTGGATACCTTTCTTGAATCTCTGGCAGAAACTGATCAATCGCCGGGAGCGCAAGCGTCTGCGCGCCATGGACAAACTCGACCGGGCAGCGGAGAAGATCCGCTTGAGCTACCCCCGTGGCAGCGTGGGCGTTGGTAGCTATGGCACGCCGGTGGTCACCGAGTTCGGTGACGATGCGGTGCTGCGTATCGGCAACTACACCTCGATTGCCGCAGGGGTGCAGGTCTTGCTGGGCGGTGAGCATCGCACCGACTGGCTGACCACCTACCCGTTCCCGGCCATGATCGATGGCCTGGACGATATCAAGGACTATGCGCCGAGCAAGGGCGATGTGGTGATTGGCAGCGACTGCTGGATCTGCACCAATGCGATGATTCTCTCCGGGGTCACCATCGGCCATGGCGCGATCGTTGCCGCCGGTGCCATGGTCACGCGCGACGTACCGCCCTACGCGGTGGTGGGGGGCAACCCATGCAAGTTCATCCGCTGGCGCTTCGACGAGCCCGTGCGCCAAGCGCTGCTCGAGGCAGCCTGGTGGGACTGGCCGGTCGATGAGGTGAAGGCGGTGGCGCGGATGCTCAGCAGTGGCGACCTGGACGCCTTCCTCGACTATGCGGGCAAGCGCCAGGCAATCACCACGCCTTGATGGCAGGCATGGCGCCATCCTTGTAGGGGCCAGCCTTGCTGGCGAACACCGGCAAGGCCGGTGCCAGGCACCGCGTGGTCTGCTTCGTGCTCAGATCTTGCCCGGCTTGGGCGTGTCACTGCTGACTGTCTGCTGTTTGTCGGCCTTGCCGGTGGGCAACTTATCGAAGTCATGCAGGCCATTTTTCGCGTAAGGGTTGCCGATCCAGCGCGGTGTGGCGACGAACTGATCGCTGACCACGCTCTTGGTGGGCTCGTAAAGGTCGTAGCTGAGGCCGGCCAGGTCGGACAGCGTATGGATCAGGTGCGCGCTGCTGTAAGGGCGTGCGGCCGCCGCTTGCAGGTCGCGTGGGTGGCTGGCCTGCCAGCTCGGTGAGGTCCAGAGCAGGAACGGAATGGTGTACATCGGCCGGGTCGGATCGCCTTCGTTGCGGCCCAGGCGGTCGTGGTTGCCGGAGCTGTAGACGTCCTCGCCATGGTCGGACAGGTACAGCAGGAAGCCATTCGGGGTGCTCGCCGAATAGCGCTTGATCAGGTTCGACACCACGAAGTCGTTGTAGCGCACCGCGTTGTCGTAGAAGTTGTAGGTCTCCACCTGGTCGGGCGTCAGCGCCGCAGGCGCCCCCTGGTTGTCCTTGAAGTGCTCGTACTGCGCCGGGTAGCGGTAGCGGTAGTCCATGTGCGTGCCGAGCAAGTGGACAATGATGAGCTTCTTCGGCGCCGGGTCCTGCAAGGCCTTCTCAAAGGGGGGCAGCACCACGTCGTCGTACTGGCTGGCATTCTGGTTGCGCTGGTTGTTCAGGTACACCGGCTCGTCCGTCTGCTGGGAGAAGGTGGTGAGCATGGTGTTGCGCTTGGTCATGGTCTGTTGGTTGGTGATCCAGAAGGTCTTGTAGCCCGCCTGTTTCATCAGGTTGATCAGCGACGGGTCGGTGAGGAAGCGATCAGGGTGCTCCTCGTCGCCGAAGGTCAGGATCTGCTGCATCACCTCGATGGTGTAGGGGCGCGGCGAGACGACGTTGCGGAACACCGTCAGGCCCTTGTCGCTGGCGGCCAGGGCATCGAGGTTGGGCGTGGTGTCGCGGTTGTAGCCATACAGGTGCATGTGCTCGCGGGTGGTGGACTCGCCCAGTACCAGCACCAGGGTGCGCGGCGTGTCGCCGTTGCTGTCCTTGAGGCCTTGCAGCGGCGGCAGCGCGGCGTTCTGGTCAAGCAGTTCCTGCATGTTGTCCAGTTGCTGGCGGTACTGTCGGTAACCGACCACCAGTTGCCAAGGCACGGCAGGTTCCATGCGTTGTTCGACCTTTTCCCGGGCATCGGCGAACGAGCGTTCCTGGGTGACCATCTGTTTGTAGAAGGGGTAGACCAGGATCGCGGCCAGCAGTGCGACGACCAGCGGCAGGCGGGTGCTCAGGGGCAGGGTGACTGGGCGGATGCGTCGCCACAGCAACACGGCGACGACCGTGTAGAGCAGCAGCGCCAGGCACAGGGTGACACTGAAGTACTGGCTGAAGTATTCGCTGGCTTCAGCGGTGTTCGATTCGAACATCACGAAGATGACGCTCTGCGAAAACTCCTGGTGATAGATGCCGAAGTAGCTCAGGCCCACCAGCGACGAAGCCCACAGCACCAACCCGATCAGCGCGGACAGCGGGCGGGTCAGGCGCGGCAGCAGCAGAACCGGGGCGAGCCACAGGCTGCTGAGGATGAAAGCGTCGCGAAAGCCGGCGAAGCCGGTGGTGCCGCTGAACAGCAGCAGGGCCTGGGTCACGCCGGAGAAGTACCAGAAGAACAGCAGCAGCCAACCCAGGCCGGCCCAGTCCATGCGTTTGCGGGTGGAGGTAGAAGAAGTCGACACGTATGCCTCGATGAACCTGAAATTGCCGGATCCGGCGAGCGGCGGGTAAGGGGGGCGACGCTAATGCAGGCAACGTGAAAAGAACGTCAACGCGACATGAAAGTCTTGGAGGGGCGCCGACCCTGTAGGAGCGGCTTCAGCCGCGATGCAGGCGACGCGGCGTCTGGCACCCGCTGTGCGGGTGATCGCGGCTGAAGCCGCTCCTACAGGGGTGTACCATGGGTGTCGGCTTACACCCGGAACTGCTCCATCAGCGCCTGCTGCTGGTTGGCCAGGCGGTTCAAGGCCTGGCTGATCCGCGCCGACTCGTCGGCTTGCCCCGACAGCGACTCGGTCACATCGCGGATCCCGGCCACGTTGCGGTTCACCTCTTCGGCCACCGCGCTCTGCTCCTCGGCCGCTGAAGCAATCTGCAGGTTCA
Organism: Pseudomonas entomophila; assembly: GCF_018417595.1. Lineage (NCBI taxonomy): Bacteria > Pseudomonadati > Pseudomonadota > Gammaproteobacteria > Pseudomonadales > Pseudomonadaceae > Pseudomonas > Pseudomonas entomophila. The sequence continues at coordinate 4,476,221 of NZ_CP070982.1, read as the reverse complement.
TGTCGGTGATCACCGCCACCGCCTCGCCGATTCGCTGCAGGGCGGGCAGGGTCTGTTCCATCTGCGTGGCGCTGTCCTGGGCTTGGCGCTGGCCGCCGTGCATGGCCTCGACCACATCCCGGGTGCCCTGCTGCAGGCCTTCGATCACCTGGCGGATCTCTTCCACCGACACCTGGGTGCGCTGCGCCAGGTTGCGCACCTCGTCGGCGACCACGGCAAAACCACGCCCGGCCTCGCCGGCGCGGGCTGCCTCGATGGCGGCATTGAGGGCCAGCAGGTTGGTCTGCTCGGCGATGGCGCGGATCACCTCCAGCACCGAACCGATCTGCTCGCTGCGGCTTTCCAGTGCGCGTGCCTCCTGCATCGCGGTGTCCATGCCGTTGGCCAGCCGGCCAATGGCCTGGCGGTTGGCGTCGACCAGCGCCAGCCCTTCGCGGGCGGCCTGGTCGGCACCGCGGGCGGCCTGGGCGGCTTGCGAGGCATTGTGGGCAACGTCCTGGGCGGTGGCGCTCATCTCGTTGGCGGCGGTGGCCACCTGTTCGATCTCGCGGTGCTGTTGCTGCATGCCGGCGCTGGTCTGGCTGGCGATGACCGCCGATTGATCGGCGGTGCCGCGGGCTTCCTGCAGCGAGCCCTTGACCTGGGCGATCACCGGCTGGAGCTTGTCGAGGAAACGGTTGAACCAGCCGGTCAACTGGCCCAGTTCGTCGTCGCGGGCATAGTCCAGGCGGCGCGTCAGGTCGCCTTCGCCACTGGCGATATCCTTCAGCCGCGCAGCCACGGCGAGGATCGGCCGGGTCACGCCGCGGGCGGTCAGCCACACCAACAGCAGGCCCACGACCGCCGCGCCCAGGCCGATCAACAGGCTGCTGAGGTTGGCGCTCTGGTTGTGGGCGTCCAGGCGCTGGTTCAGGGCCACCGCCGGTGCCTGCAGTACCTGCTCGGGCAGCTCCAGCAGCACCTGCCAGGGCGCGGCGTCGGGAATCGGGGTGAACGGTCGGGCGACGCGCAGCAGGCCGTCGGCCACGGTCTGCTCCAGGGGCTTGGCCAGCTTGCTGGCATCACGGCTATTGCCGGCCAGCAACCCGGCAGGGCTGACGATGCTGACCTGGCCCTGGCCGTCGAACAGTTCCTTGCGGCCATCCAGGCTCAGTTGCTGCAAATTGTCCAGGCCAATGTCCAGGCCGACCACGCCGACCACCTTGCCGCCTTCGAGCAGTGGCAGGGCGATGCTGGTCATCAGCACCTGGCGGCCGTTGACCTCGTCGAAATACGGGTCGAGCACGCAAGCCTTGGCGCTCTGCTGCGGGCAGGTCAGCCAGCGATTGTAAGGGGAGCCGTTGGCGCCGACCGTGGTGTCGGCCAGCATCGACTCGGGCATGGCTTCCGCCTGCAGCGCGCCAGGGCTCGATTGTGACCAGTACAGCGAGAAGCGTCCGCTGTCGTTGCTGCCCTGGTCGGCCTGGGCGACGAAACGGTTGTCCTGGTGGTCCAGGGCATTGGGTTCGAAGACCAGATACAGGCCGGTCAGGTCAGGGTTGCCCGCCAGGGCGTTGCGGGCCTGGGCGGTCAGTGCCGCGCGCAAGTCGACGTCACCGCGTGCCTTGAGCACCTGTACCAGCCGGGCGAAGCCGTTGCCGTACTGGTAGGCATCCATGAAGTAGCGCTGGATGCGCAGGGCCTGGGTCTCGGCGTGGGCTTGCAGGCGCAGGCGCGCGCTGTGCTCGAGCATCTCGGCGTTGGCCTGGCTGACCAGCGCCGCGCTGCGCCTGGCCTGGGTGAGCGAGGTGGCGACCAGCAGAGCGACGATGGCCAGCAGGCACAGGCCGGCCAGCAAGGTGATCTTCCACTGGATGGAGAGGCGACGCAGCGGCATGGTGACGTTCCTTTTGGTTCAAGCACAACGCCCGCGGTCAGGCGCGGGCGTTGTCGTGGGCGGGTGTCATTCAGCGACGTAGTTGGGCGGTGCGACCCGGAAAGCCTTGGTCAGCCAGGCCAGGTACAGCACCCCGAGCGCGGCCCAGATCCCGCCGAACAGCAGCGAGTTCTGGTTCAGGTCCAGCCACAGCGAGACGATGATGCAGAAGCCTATCGTCGGCGCCACCAGATACTTGAGGTTGTTCGTCAGGCCCTTGTTCTGGCCCTCGCGGATATAGCAGTGGTTGATCACCGACAGGTTGACGAAGCTGAACGCCACCAGGGCGCCGAAGTTGATGATCGAGGTGGCGGTGACCAGGTCGAAGAAGATCGCCGACAGCGAGATCAGGCCGACCACTGCGATGTTCATCACCGGGGTCTTGTAGCGCGAATGCAGGCGGGCGAACACGCTGGCGGGGATCACGTTGTCACGGCCCATCACGTACAGCAGGCGCGAGACGCTGGTCTGCGAGGCCAGGCCCGAGGCGATGGTGTTGATCACCGTGCAGGCGATGAACACCGACTGGAACAGCTTGCCGCCGACGTACAGGGCGATTTCCGGCAGGGCCGCTTCCTGGTCGTGGAAGCGCGCCATGGTTGGGAAGTAGGCCTGGATGAAGTACGACACCAGGATGAACACCGCACCGCCGATCAGGGCGGTGAGGAAGATCGCCCGGGGGATGGTCTTGCCTGGGTTGCGGGTCTCTTCCGACAGGCAAGTCACCGCGTCGAAGCCCAGGAACGAGAAGCACAGGATGGTCGCGCCGGCGGCCAGCGCGGCGAACTGGGTCTGGTCATCGGCGAACGGCACCAGGCTCCAGGCGGTGCCCAGCCCTTCGCCGTGGCCCAGGCCGCGCCAGCAGAGGTAGAGGAACACGGCAATGATCGCCACCTGCACGACAACGAACAGCAGGTTGAAATGCGCCACCAGGTTGACGCTGCGCATGTTGATCAGGCTGATCAGGGTGACGAACCCGGTCACCCACACCCAACCCGGCACCTCGGGGAACATCGCCGACAGGTAGAGCTTGGCCAGCAGTGCATTGACCATGGGCAGCAGCAGGTAATCCAGCAGCGACGACCAGCCGACCAGGAAGCCCACGTGCGGGTTGATGGCGCGCTGGGTGTAGGTGTAGGCCGAGCCGGATTGCGGGAAGCGTCGCACCAGGGTGCCATAGCTCACTGCGGTGAACAGGATGCCCAGCAGCGCCAGGATGTAGGCGCTGGGCACATGGCCTGCGGTGATACCCGAGACGATGCCGAAGGTATCGAACACGGTCATCGGCGTGAGGTAGGCCAGGCCGATGATCACCACATGCCAGAGGCGCAGGGATTTGCGGAACTGGCCGTTGCCGGGTGCGCTGTGGTCAGGCTGCATGCGGGCGGCTCTCCTGATCCTGGGCAACGGGCACGGCGTGCGGCGGGCACGGCAAGGTCGAGCGGACAGGCTCCATGTTGTTCACCTTTTATGTTGGAGCGAGGGAGTGCGCGGGGTGGGCGCGGGTATCAGGGCAGGCAGCGCCGGGACGAGGACGGCGGCGCTTGGGGGTTGGGGCGATTGGGCATCATGGCGGCGCTTTTTTCTTCTTTGTGAGTGGGGCGCGTGCAAGGTGGGGGAAATAAAAACGATGGGGGATCGGGTGTCAAGTTAAACATGACAAAGGGATAGATGACCCTTATTGGTATCGGGTTTTTTGGTCGCGTTTTGCTTTGTTTTTGTCGTTTCAGGGAGCGTAAGTCGATTTCGGTGTTCGTAAAAATTTACAATCGCTATGCGAGTTTTCTTCCTGTGGGAGCGGGCTTGCCCGCGAAAGCGTCGGTTGCCTCAGCATCCTGCTCGCGGGCAAGCCCGCTCCCACAGGTCGCACAGTCCCGTTCTTGCATTTCGGGCGTAGCCCTTCCAGAGAGAAAACCCGGTGAAAGCACCGCGTTCCCGGGCTGTCGGTGATATTCTTGCACCCTTGCGCGGTCACCTCCCTGGGCCGCGTATTCGCCCTCCTATGGACAGCAATCGGTTCTATTCATGAAGAAATCAGTAGGCATCCTCTGCGGCCTGGCCGTCGCCATCGCCGCCGCAACCACCGCTGGCGCCTGGTACACCGGCAAGCAGCTGCCGGCGGAGCTGGAACGCTCCGTCGCGCGCGGTAACGAAGAGCTCAAGAAGGCCCTGGCCGGCAACGGCGGCAGCATGACCATCGAGCTGGCCTCGCTGGAGCAGCACTTCTTCACCAGCACCGCGCACTACCGCCTCAAGGCCCAGAACGTGCAGCTCGGCGAAGCCGAGGCGCTCAACTTCGACGTTGGCGTGGTCGACCAGATCGAGCACGGCCCGTTCCCCTGGTCGCGGGTCAAGGCGTTCAAGCTGATGCCGGTGATGGCCACCAGCAACAGCGCACTGGAGAAGGATGACTTCACCGCTGGCTGGTTCACCGCCACTGGCGACAAGGCACCGGTCACTGCGCAGGTCAGCCTGGGCTATGACGGCGGCATCGACAGCGACATCCGCCTGGCCCCGGTCAAGCTCGAGCAGGACGGCGACAAGGTCCTGGACTTCTCCGGCCTGCAGCTGCTGATGGGCAGCGATCGTGACGGCAAAGCCGTCACCGTCCACGGCAATGCCGAGCGCCTGGAGCTGAACTTCGCCGACGAGCAGCAGGCACCGGTGAAGATCCTGCTCAACGGCTTCAAGATCGGTGGCAAGCTCACCGAGACCGACCACGACATGATCTACGTCGGCAACCTCGACATGGCCCTGGGCGACGCCCAGATCACCAGCGGGCCGAAGCAGGAAGTGCTGGTGCTCAAAGGGCTGCAGCAGAACAACCTGTACAACGCCGAGGGCGATGCGAAGGATAAACTGTCCGGCCGCCTGGAGTACAAGGTCGCCGACATCAGCTACGCCGGACGCAAGGTGGGCAGCGGCGAGATGGTCTTCACCATGAAGTCCATCGACATCCCGGCCATGCAGGCGCTGATGGAGTGGTACCAGACCAAGCTGCCGGAGGTCCAGCAGGCCGCCGCCGAGGGTGAGGCCATGCCGTCCTTCGACATGACTCCTGAAGAGCAGGCCAAGGTCCAGGGTGACTTGCAGAAGATGCTCGCCGGCAAGCCTCAGCTGGCGCTGGAGAGCCTGGCGTTCAAGACCGCCAATGGCGAAAGCCGCTTCAGCCTGTCGATGGACTTCGCCAACCCAAGCTCCTTCGACCTGCCGCCGGACCAGTTGGGCAAGCAGCTGATTTCGCAGCTGCATGGCAAGCTGAGCGTGTCCAAGCCGATGATCGGTGACCTGGCTACCTTGCAGGCACTGCTCGAAGGCGAAACCGATGCCCAGGCCATTGCCCAGCAGTCCGGCCAGGCCGGTGAAATGGTCGGCATGATGGCCGTGCAGAGCGGCATGGCCACGGTGCAAGGCAGCGATGTGGTGGCCAGCCTGCAGTACGCCGATGGCATGGTCGACTTCAACGGCAAGAAGATGACCGTCGAAGAGTTCGCCATGCTGATCAGCGCTCACCTGGCAGCGCTGTCGCCGCAAGGCTGATCTCGCAGGTGCAGCCCGCTCACCCGCCGTGGGAGCGGGCTTGCCCCGTGATCGGCGCAACGCCGGTCGCCCTGCTGGCCTGCGCAAAAACCCCTTTTGCATCGCCCCGATTGCCTGTAGCCTTCGCGTCCGATAATAATCCGCGCCCGCAGAGGGGCCGTGACGCTGGCCGTCCGGCACCGTTAGCCGATCTGCCAGGGCCGGGTGATACACTCGACTGACGCGCCCACGCGCCCCGCAGGTCCAGCGATCATGACCCAGATTTCCGAACGCCTGTTGGTTCAGGCCCATCTTGACGCCAAGCAGCCCAATCCGCTGACGCCCGAGCAGGAAGCCGATTACCGTGCGGCTATCGCCGCGGAGCTGAAGCGGCAGAACGCCGTGCTGGTCGCCCACTACTACTGCGATCCGGTAATCCAGGCACTGGCCGAGGAAACGGGCGGTTGCGTGTCCGACTCACTGGAAATGGCCCGTTTCGGCAAGAATCATCCGGCCGAGACCGTGGTGGTGGCCGGCGTGCGTTTCATGGGCGAGACCGCGAAAATCCTCACCCCGGAAAAGCGCGTGCTGATGCCCACCCTCGAGGCGACCTGTTCCCTCGACCTGGGCTGCCCGGTGGAAGCCTTTTCCGCCTTCTGTGACCAGCATCCCGAGCGCACCGTGGTGGTCTACGCCAACACCTCCGCCGCGGTGAAGGCGCGGGCCGACTGGGTTGTGACCTCCAGCTGCGCGCTGGAAATCGTCGAAAGCCTGATGGACAACGGCGAAACCATCATCTGGGGCCCGGACCAGCACCTGGGCCGCTACATCCAGAAGCAGACCGGTGCCGACATGCTGCTGTGGGACGGTGCCTGCATCGTCCACGAAGAGTTCAAGTCGCGCCAACTGGCCGACATGAAGGCGCTGTACCCGGACGCGGCGATCCTGGTGCACCCGGAGTCTCCGGAAGCGGTGATCGACCTGGCCGACGCGGTGGGTTCCACCAGCCAGTTGATCAAGGCGGCGCAGACCCTGCCCAACAAGACCTTCATCGTCGCCACCGACCGCGGCATCTTCTACAAGATGCAGCAGTTGTGCCCGGATAAGGAATTCGTCGAGGCGCCGACCGCCGGTAACGGCGCGACGTGCCGTAGCTGCGCGCACTGCCCGTGGATGGCCATGAACACGCTGGAGCGGGTGTTGGATTGCCTGCGCCAGGGCAGCAACGAGATCTTCGTCGAGCCGGCGCTGATCCCCAAGGCGATCAAGCCGTTGAACCGCATGCTGGATTTCACCCAGGCAGCGCGCTTGAAGTTGTCCGGTAACGCCTGACGCAATTTGCCGGCGATCGCTGGACTGTTGCCTCTGTAGGAGCGGCTTTAGCCGCGATGCAGGCACCGCGGTTTCTGTTACCCGCTTCGCGGGTGATCGCGGCTAAAGCCGCTCCTGCTGGAGGGTCAGTGCCGGAACCTAGCGCCCCATCATCTCTTTGACCATCCGCTGCTGCTCCATGATCTCGCGCTGGCGCTGGTCGATCTGCGAGGCCAGCGGGAAGTTGCTGCCGGCGCGGCGTTTGGCGTAGTCGAGCTGCTGGATTGCCTGGTCGAAGTCGCCGACCAAGGTGAAGTACTCGGCACGGGCGCGGTGCAGGCCGATGGTGTTGCCCGACAGGCCGCGCACTTCGGCAACGTCGTACCACACATCCGGATCGTCCGGTCGGCTCTTGACCAGGTCGTCCAGCACCTTTTCCGCTTCTGACGGCTTGCCCTGCTTGATCAGCAGGTCGGCGCGCACCTGTTTCAACGGATAGTTGCCCGGATACAGCCCCTGCAGGCGCTGGGCGCGTTGCTGGGCGTCGGCCAGGCGGTTGTTGGTGATATCCAGGTCGATCTGCGCCAGGTTGTAGGTGATGTCGTTGGGCGCCTTTATCAGCAGCGGCTTGAGGTTTTCCCGTGCTTCATTGAGCTGGCCACCCTTGATCTGCGCCAGGGCCAGGCCATAGCGCGCCGCATCCATCTGCGGGTTCTCGTCGAGCTGGGCGCGGAAACGCTTGGCAGCCAGGCCGGGGGTGCCTTCGTAGGTGAGTGCCACGCGGGCGCGGATCAGTTGGTAGCGCAGGGTATCCTCGGTACCGTCCTTGCGGGCCTGTTCGGCGCGGTTGCGGGTGTCGGCGATACGCGATTCGGTGACCGGGTGGGTCAGGAGGAATTCCGGTGGCTTGGCGTCATAGCGGTACTGGCGGGCCAGGCGCTCGAACATGTTGGGCATGTTGCGCGGGTCGTAGCCGGCCTTTTCCAGGTTGAGGATGCCAATGCGGTCGGCCTCCTGCTCGTTCTGCCGGGAGAAGCGCCGTTGCTCCTGGATCGCCGCGGCCTGGGTGCCGGCGATGACGCCGATACCGGCATCGCCACCGCCGCCGGCGGCCAGCACGATGCCCGCCAGCAGCGCGGCCATCATGGGGAGTTGCATGCGTTGCTGGGCTTCGACGCCCCGGGCGAAGTGGCGTTGCGACAAGTGCGCCAGTTCGTGGGCCAGTACCGAGGCATACTCGCCTTCGGTCTGGGCGTTGAGGAACAGGCCGCCGTTGACCCCGATGATGCCGCCGGGCGCGGCGAAGGCGTTGAGTTCCTTGCTGTCGATGAGGATGAACTCGAGGCGGCGGTCCTGTACCTGGCTGGTCTCGGCCAGCTTGTACACGGTGGTTTCGACGTAGTCCTTGAGCTGCGGGTCGTTCAGCTGGTTGACCTGGCCCCGCAACAGGCTCAGCCAGGCGCGACCGAGCTGGTGTTCCTGCTGCGGCGAAACGATCGCGGAGCTGGCATCGCCCAGTGACGGCAGGTCGTCGGCGTGGCCGGGCAGGGCCATCAGGCAGGCCAGCGTCAACAGGGTGGGGCGCAGTAGATTCATGCAGAAGCTCGCGTCGGTCAAAAGGCTTACTGTAGCCGGGTCGCGCGATGCCGACCAGTGGCGCTATCCTACGGGACTTTTCTGCCCCGCCCCGGAGACATGCCTGATGAGCGACACCCCGACCTGCGACGCCGAACTCGACGCCAGCGGGCTGAATTGCCCCCTGCCGCTGCTCAAGGCCAAGATGGAACTCAACCGCCTGGCCAGCGGCGCGGTGCTCAAGGTGATCGCCACCGATGCCGGTTCGCAGCGCGATTTCCGCACTTTCGCCCAGCTTGCCGGTCATACGCTGTTGCGCGAAACGGCCGAAGCCGGGGTATACACCTACTGGCTGCGCAAGGCCTGAGTCTTTTCCAAGGATCGTCAATGTTCAAAGTGCTACGCGACTGGATGCAGCGCTACTTCTCCGACGAGGAGGCGGTGGTGCTGGCGGTCCTGCTGTTCCTGGCCTTCACCGTGGTGCTCACGTTGGGCGGCATGCTCGCGCCGGTGCTGGCGGGCATGGTCCTGGCGTTCCTGATGCAAGGGCTGGTCAACGCCCTGGAGCGGCTGAAGGTGCCGAGCCGGTTGGCGGTTTGGCTGGTGTTCACCCTGTTCATGGGCGCCCTGGCGGTGTTCATGCTGGTGCTGGTGCCGCTGCTCTGGCATCAGTTGATCACCTTGTTCAACGAATTGCCGGGCATGCTCGGCAAATGGCAGTCGCTGCTGCTGTTGCTGCCGGAGCGCTACCCGCACCTGGTGTCTGACGAGCAGGTACTGCGGGCCATCGAGTCGGTGCGGGGCGAGATCGGCAAGTTCGGCCAATGGGCGCTGACCTTTTCGTTGTCGAGCCTGCCGCTGCTGGTCAACGCCATGATCTACCTGGTGCTGGTACCGATCCTGGTGTTCTTCTTCCTCAAGGACCGCGAGTTGATCGGCCGCTGGGTCAGCGGCTACCTGCCGCGCCAGCGCACGCTGCTCAATCGGGTGGGGGTGGAAATGAACCGGCAGATCGCCAACTACATCCGTGGCAAGGGCATCGAGATCCTGATCTGCGGCATCGCCACCTACATCGCCTTCATCAGCCTGGGGCTCAACTACGCGGCCTTGCTGGCGCTGCTGGTGGGGTTGTCGGTGGTGGTGCCCTACGTGGGGGCGGTGGTGGTGACCGTGCCGGTGACGCTGATCGCGCTGTTCCAGTGGGGCTGGGGCGACCAGTTCATCTACCTGATGGCGGTGTACGCGATCATCCAGGCGCTCGATGGCAACGTGCTGGTGCCGTTGCTGTTCTCCGAGGCCGTGAGCCTGCACCCGGTGGCGATCATTTGCGCGGTGCTGTTGTTCGGTGGCTTATGGGGCTTCTGGGGGATCTTCTTCGCGATCCCGCTGGCGACGTTGTTCAAGGCCGTGCTGGATGCCTGGCCGCGGCAGGAGTCGTCGGTCGCGCCGATGCTTTAGAAATGAGGTGTCTTCCTCGCGGGTAAACCCGCTCCCACAGGTTCAGTGATATCCCTGTGGGCGCGGGTTTACCCGCGAAGAGGCCGCTGTCGACTTCAGGCCTTGTCCAGGGCCTCGGCCGCCGCCAGCACGGCATCCACATGCCCGGGCACCTTCACCCCACGCCATTCCTGACGCAGCACACCGTCCTTGTCGATCAGGAAGGTGCTGCGGTCGACGCCCATGTATTCCTTGCCATACAGTTTCTTCAGCTTGATCACGTCGAACAGCTGGCACAGCGCCTCGTCCTTGTCGCTGATCAGTTCGAAGGGGAAGGCCTGCTTGGCCTTGAAGTTCTCGTGCGACTTGATGCCATCGCGCGACACGCCGAACACCACGGTGTTGGCCGCCTGGAACGCCGCGTACTGGTCGCGGAAGCCCTGGCCCTCGGTGGTGCAGCCCGGAGTGCTGTCCTTGGGGTAGAAGTACAGCACCACCTGCTGGCCCTTGAGCGCGGCGAGGCTGACAGCCTGGCCACTGGTGGCCTGGGCGTGGAAATCGGCAACGGGTTGGTCGAGTGCTACGGCCATGGGAGCTTCCTTACACAGGGTTCTGTGGGCGCCACGGTTCGATCAGCGCATCCAGGTTCAGGGCGTCGGCGAAGTCGAGGAACTGGTCGCGCAGCCAGCTGATCTGGGTGCCGGCCGGCAGGATCACGGTGAACTGGGCGTTGAGCATGCTGCTGCCGGTCTGCGGGGCGAGGTAGGTGTCGCAGGTCATCGCTTCCAGCTCGACACGGTGGTCGAGGAAGAACTGGCACAGCTCGTTGATGATGTCCGGGCGATAGGCGGCGCTGACGTAGGCGACGTACGGCAGGGCCTGCGGGCGCACTTCCTGGTCGGCGCTGCGCACCACGTCCAGCGTGAGGCCATGCTTCTTGCCCAGGCCAGGCAGGGTGGCCTCCAGGCGCGCCAGGGCATCCCAGCTGCCGCCGACCTGCAGCACCAGGGCGCTGGTTTCGCCGTGACGGGTCAGGCGCGAGGTGACCACCGCGCAGCGGTTGTCGAAGGCCGCGCGGCTCAGGACGTTGGCCAGCTCCATGGGGTTGGGGCCCAGGGCGCTGATGACGAGGAATTGTTCGCGAACGGTGGGGGTGGACATGCAGCATTCCTAAAGCGATGAGCGGTCGATGCAGGACGGGGGCAAGCCTCCTTTATCAGCGGGCCCCGGCCGGTTTAATGGGCTGTGGACGCAGGCGAGGCGCACTGTCGACGGCCCGGCGGGCCGCGCTGCAACGATCAAAGGGTCAAGGGTAGCGAAAAGCGGCGCGAAGGGGAATGCTCCGCCCGCCTGCTTCGCTTGTGCAAGGCCGATGGCGCCAGTACCATTACCGCTCTCTTTTTCCGGCAGGAGCAGTTACATGATTGCGGGCAGTATGGTGGCATTGGTCACACCCATGGATGCACAAGGGCGTCTTGATTGGGACAGCCTCGACAAACTTGTAGACTTCCATCTGGAAAATGGCACCCACGCGATCGTCGCTGTCGGCACCACCGGTGAATCCGCAACGCTGGATGTCGAAGAGCACATCCTGGTCATCAAGCATGTGGTCGAGCGGGTCAAGCACAGCAAGAAGCCAATCCCGGTGATCGCCGGTACCGGTGCCAACTCCACTGCCGAAGCCGTGCACCTGACCAAGAACGCCAAGAATGCCGGTGCCGACGCCTGCCTGCTGGTCGTGCCGTACTACAACAAGCCAACGCAAGAAGGCCTGTACCAGCACTTCAAGCACATCGCCGAAGCCGTCGACATCCCGCAGATCCTCTACAACGTGCCCGGCCGCACCTCCTGCGACATGCAGGCCGACACCGTGATCCGCCTGTCGAAGGTCAAGAACATCATCGGCATCAAGGAAGCCACCGGCGACCTGCAGCGCGCCAAGGCCATCCTGGATGGCGTCGACAAGGACTTCATCGTCCTGTCCGGCGATGATCCGACTGCCGTCGAGCTCATTCTGATGGGCGGCAAGGGCAATATTTCCGTCACGGCCAACGTCGCCCCGCGCGAAATGGCCGACCTGTGCGAGGCCGCCCTTGAGGGCAATGCCGAGAAGGCCCGCGCAATCAACGAAAAACTCATGCCGCTGCACAAGGACCTGTTCTGCGAGGCCAACCCGATTCCGGTGAAATGGGCGCTCGTCGAGATGGGCCTGATGCACAAAGGTATCCGCCTGCCGCTGACCTGGCTGAGCGAAGGCTGTCACGAAAAAGTCCGTACTGCCTTGCGCCAGTCCGGCGTACTGGTTTAATCGAGGAAGTACACCGCATGAAGCGACTGGCTGGTCTTTCCACGCTCGCCCTGATCATCTCCAGCACCAGTGGGTGTGGCTGGCTGTGGGGCGAGGATGGCTATTTCCGCGACCGCGGCAGCGATTACCTGCAGGCGCACCCCACCGCGCCGATGCAGCTGCCGCCGGACGCCAGCAACGTCAAGCGCATGGACCCGCTGCTGCCGATCCCGCGTAACGTCGCCGACGATCGCGCTACCGGCGAGTTCGAAGTGCCGCGTCCACAAGCGCTGTCGGCCACCGCCGAAGTCAGCGATTTCAGCCTGCAGCGCAGCGGTAGCAGCCGTTGGGTGCTGGCCCAGCGCTCGCCGGCCGAAGTCTGGCCGGTGACCCGCCAGTTCTTCGAGGACAACGGCTTCCGCATCGCCGAAGAGCGTCCGCAGACTGGCGAGTTCAGCACCACCTGGCAGCGTTTCGACGAGCTGTCCGCCTCCCTCGGCCAGCGTCTGGCCAGCGCCTCCAGCAGCCCGGACAGCGAAGTCCGTGTGCGGGTGCGCATGGAGCCGGGCGTGCAGCGCAACACCTCAGAAGTGTACGTGGTCAGCGTCGAGCGCCCGGCCGGCAGCACGGCTGAACCGAGTTTCCCGTCCACCTCCAGCAATACCGGCGCCGACGCGCTGCTGGTCGACGAGATGCTCGCCAGCATGAACCGCAACGCCGAGAAAGGCGGTTCGGTGTCGCTGCTCGCCGCGCGTGACTTCGACGCCCCGAGCCAGGTCAGCCTGAGCGAGGACGGCAGCGGCAACCCGGTGCTGTACCTGGGCTCCGATCTCGATCGTGCCTGGTCCGGCGTGGGCCGTGCCCTGGAGCAGGGCGAGTGGCGCGTCGAGGACATCAACCGCAGCCTGGGCCTGTACTACATCAACCTGTCCGAGAAGCCCGACGACAAGCAGAAGGAGCCTGGCTTCTTCAGCCGCCTGTTCGGCAGCGAACCAAGCAAGGAAGAGCGTGAAGCCCGTGCCGAGCGTTATCAGGTACGCCTGAGCAAGGTGGGCGAGAACGTTCAGGTCACCGTCGAGAAGAACATCAACACCGTGGCCCCAGCCGATGTGGCCCGCCGCGTGCTGAGCGCGATCCAGGACCACCTGGGCTAAGTGCGCTTCGCGGTTCTTGGAAGCGGCAGCCAGGGAAACGGCACGCTGATCGCCAGTGGTGACACCTTCATCCTGGTCGACTGCGGCTTCTCGCTACGGGAAACCGAGCGGCGCCTGGCGCTGCTCGGGGTGTCGGCCTCGCAACTGAGCGCGGTGCTGGTGACCCACGAACATGCCGACCACGTGCATGGGGTAGGGTTGCTGTCGCGCCGCTACAATGTACCGGTCTACATGAGCCAAGGCACGTTGCGCGGTTTGCGCAAACCGGTGGATGTGGCCGGTTTTCTCGGTTGTGGCGATGTGCTGACGGTCGGTGACCTGCAGGTCAGCGCCACCCGGGTCGAGCACGACGCCTACGAACCGTTGCAGTACGTGATCAGCGATGGCCGCCGGCGTTTCGGCATGCTCACCGACCTGGGCAGCTACGACTACCACCTGTTGTCGCGCTATCAAGGGCTGGACGCACTGCTGATCGAGGCCAACCATTGCCGTGACCTGCTGGCCCGCGGTCATTACCCGAACTTTCTCAAGCTACGGGTCGGCGGCAGCCAGGGACATTTGAACAACCACCAGGCCGCCAGCCTGGTGGCCGAGTTGGGCTGGCAGCACCTGCAGCACCTGGTGCTGGCCCATCTCAGCAGCAAGAACAACCTGCCACATCTGGCCCGCCAGTGCTTTGTCGACACCCTCGGGTGCGACCCGGACTGGCTCCAGGTGGCCAACCAGGACCATGGGCTCGACTGGCGCCAGATCGCCTAGCCCACCTACTCAAGCAAGCGGAGCCCATCATGGAAAAACGCGACGAACTCTACCGCGGCAAGGCCAAATCGGTTTACAAGACCGACGACGCCGACCGCTTGATCCTGCTGTTCCGTAACGACACCTCGGCGTTCGACGGCAAGCGCATCGAGCAGCTGGACCGCAAGGGCATGGTGAACAACAAGTTCAACGCCTTCATCATGCAGAAGCTTGAAGAAGCCGGCGTACCAACCCAGTTCGACAAGCTGCTGGGCGACAACGAGTGCCTGGTGAAGAAGCTCGACATGATCCCGGTCGAATGCGTGGTGCGTAACTATGCCGCCGGCAGCCTGGTCAAGCGCCTGGGCGTGGAGGAGGGCATCAAGCTGGAGCCGTCCACCTTCGAACTGTTCCTGAAGAACGACGAGAAGGGCGACCCCTTCATCAACGAATCCCACGTCGTCGCCTTCGGCTGGGGCACCGCCGAGCAGCTGGTCGAGATGAAGAAGCTGTCGCTGAAAGTCAACGAAGTGCTGAGCAAGCTGTTCGATGACGCAGGCCTCTTGCTGGTCGACTTCAAGCTGGAGTTCGGTGTGTTCCACGGCCAGATCGTCCTGGGCGACGAGTTCAGCCCGGACGGCTGCCGCCTGTGGGATAAAGAGACCCGCAAGAAGATGGACAAGGACCGCTTCCGCCAGGGCTTGGGCGACGTGATCGAAGCCTACGAAGAAGTTGCCAAACGCCTGGGCGTGCCGCTGTAAGCGGCGCGTTCACGCAAGCGCCTGATACCACGCGAATTTTTTTCAAAAAAGGTTTGCCAGAAACGAAAACGCTGGTATGATGCGCGCCATTGGAGAGATGCCGGAGTGGTCGAACGGGACGGATTCGAAATCCGTTGTACTGGCAACAGTACCTAGGGTTCAAATCCCTATCTCTCCGCCATACGCGAAGTAGTCGAAGCCCCCGGAAACGTAAGTTTTCGGGGGCTTCGTCGTTTACGGAAGTGGGTAAGCTCAGGGAGAGACTCGCTGCGACGTGTTTCTACGCGTCGGGTGTAGCGTGGTCCAAGGCGGGTGCCTGGATCGCAGGTGACGACTGGGGCAGGATGTCGCCTTTACCTGTTTGATAAAGCGACACGCTCAGTGCTGCCACCGCTACACCAAGCGCAACAGCGGTCAGCATGGCGCCCCAGATATTCAGCTTCAGGTTCCCTAGCCGAACAATGTCTCGACGCACGCCTGTGATCGTGTCATCCAGACGCTTGTCGCGCTCTGTCTGGGCGCCGAGAAAACCGTCGATTTTCGAAGCGATGGCTTCTACCCGAGCATCCATCTTGATCTCGATGGTCTCGAACTTGGCATTGAGTTCTTCGCGGGTCAGGCCGTTTAGGGTTGCAGCATCAACCCACTCTGCTGGCTTGTCACGTCCACCCAAGCCCATGCCTGCTGCATGAAGCCGCTGAAGATGGTTGGCCCAGGGTTTTCGCGGCCCACCGCCTGGTGTGTCTTTTTTAGCCATCTGCGGCCTCCACTACGAATAGCTCCTGAAGCACCATGATCTGTTCGTCTAGGGCTCCGACGAGGAAGAGCCTAGAGCAGCACCCAGCCAGCGGCAACACGTTGGCGGGCCTGAATACTCGATTCGGAAATGGACTACCGGCTATTAGGCAAGGCGTTGACATGGCTAAGTGCTACTATTTACGTGTCTGTCGAGCCTTGAAGAGAGTCGCCACTTTCGCTCGAAAGAATGCGTGCAATGAAGTTTGAAACGATTTCAATGCATGGGATTACGGGATCAAGTTTCCCTTCCAGCCTCTTTGCGGAGAGCCCCGTAGTTCGCGCTACGGGGCTTTTTGCATTAAACAGACGGGTTGTTCGTAATTGCGTGGGAGACATCTTGCGACAGTGCTTTGGCCATGCCGGTGAGATAGTGTGCGGCGGCTAACAATGTAGGGGCGTTCTTCAGGTCGTGCGTCAGCGCGATATCGCTCAGGGTGTGGGTACAGGTCATCAATATTGTGGATTGTTCCAGCGCATAGTCCAGCGCGTGACACTCAAAACAGCGGTTGTTCGTTGTTGATTTCACCGCTTTCGACAAAACTTCAGATGCCGATTGTGGTAGTGGGCCTTTCTTTGCTCATGCCGATTCTCCTTGTTCGCGGGGTGACGCGATCAATGCCTTGCCTGTACACGGCTCAAGGCCATCTCGACCAAAGTGCGTGCGCTGTCGAATTCGTGGACGGCGGTCAATGCCATGACCTGGCCGGGCGGTTTGGTATGGATCATCGCGGTGTGCTGGGCGGCGGTGAGGGTACAGACAAAACATAGGAATGTAGAACTCTGGTCGGTTTAGTTGACGTTGGCAAGCAGGTGCATATGCCTCGACAGTCGTCAAAAAATGCGGTGTTTGCTTCGCGGATGAATCCGCGCCTACAGGAGGGCAAGTAGAGTCGATTCATGCCCAATAAGGCTGCCTGTAACGATTTAGCAGGCTTGGTTTCGGCTCCGAGAATGGATGAGTTCACGATCCACAACTAGTGCGTATGTACTAACAGCGTTCACACTTTCATCCTTTTCCCGTATGATCCGCGCGCCATCAGCTTGATGGTGGATCATGGACTTAAAGGATTTTTATGAAAAAGCTGATCAAAGCTACTGTTGCTGTTGCTGTCGTTTCGGGCGTTGCCCTGCTGTCCGGTTGCACTGGCCAAGTCTACAACCAGCCGAAGAACTGCTCGTACGACTACCTGTTCCACCCATCGGTTTCCATCTCCAAGATGATCGGCGGCTGCGGCCCGATCGATAAACTGCCTCAGCAGCAGTAATCCTGGGATACCCCTGATCAGGCCGATTGCGGCTTGATCCAAGACCCCCGACCAAGGACTTGGCCGGGGGTTTTTGTTTTCTGACGATGGGATTCGCCACCGACCTGCGTGGCGGCTTGTCGCGTGGCAACCTGTCGTATTGACGCTCCGGCCCGCGTTTGTTTGTGCTGGCAATTCGGTTACAATCCGTAAATCGTTTCAGCCTTGTCGGTCAATCCGACCAAAGGCTGGCGCGTCCAATGTCTCTCTGGCTGCTGAACAATGATCACAACAAGCCTGCGCTGAAGAACATGGAAACCAGGGCCAGCCACAGGCCCACCCTCCGTTCTACTGACTGGAATCGATCAATGTTCAAGAAAGCTGGCAAGACCTTGCTGGGTCTGGCAGTCGCGGCGAGCTTCATGCAAGCGCACGCCGCAGACACCAAGAAAGTCGACGTGCTGCTGGTCGGCGGCGGCATCATGAGTTCCACCCTGGCTGTCTGGCTCAACGAGCTGGAACCAAGCTGGTCGATGGAAATGGTCGAGCGCATGGACGGCGTCGCCGAAGAAAGCTCCAACGGCTGGAACAACGCCGGTACCGGCCACTCCGCGCTGGCCGAGCTCAACTACACCCCGCTGGACAAAGACGGCAAGGTCAACATCACCAAGGCCATCGAGATCAACGAGTCGTTCCAGATCTCCCGTCAGTTCTGGGCCTGGCAAGTGCGCCAGGGCGTGCTGAAGAACCCGCACTCGTTCATCAACACCACCCCGCACATGAGCTTCGTCTGGGGCGATGACAACATCAAGTTCCTGAAGCAGCGCTACGAGGCCCTGCAGGCCAGCCCGCTGTTCCGTTCGATGCAGTACTCCGAAGACCACGCGCAGATCGCCAAGTGGGTGCCGCTGATGATGGAAGGGCGCGACCCGAACCAGAAGCTGGCCGTGACCTGGACGCCGATCGGCACCGACGTCAACTTCGGTGAGATCACCCGTCAGTTCGTCGGTCACCTGAAGACCAAAGAGAACTTCGACCTGAAGCTGTCCAGCGAAGTGCAGGACATCACCCGCAACGAAGACGGCTCCTGGCACGTCGAGTACAAGAACCTGAAGGACGGTACCGAATCGGCCACCGACGCCAAGTTCCTGTTCATCGGTGCCGGCGGCGGCGCGCTGAAGCTGCTGCAGAAGTCGGGCATCCCGGAAGCCAAGGAATACGCAGGCTTCCCGGTGGGCGGTTCGTTCCTGGTAACCGAAAACCCGACCGTTGCCATGCAGCACATGGCCAAGGCCTACGGCATCGCCTCGACCGGCGCGCCACCTATGTCGGTACCGCACCTGGATACCCGCGTGCTCGATGGCAAGCGCGTGATCCTGTTCGGGCCATTTGCCACCTTCTCGACCAAGTTCCTGAAGAACGGCTCGTACCTGGATCTGCTGAGCAGCACCACCACCCACAACATGTGGCCGATGGCGCGCGTCGGTATCGACCAGTACCCGCTGGTGGAATACCTCGCCGGCCAGCTGATGCAGTCTGACGACGACCGCTTCGCCGCCCTGCAGACCTACTTCCCGAACGCCAAGAAGGAAGACTGGAAACTGTGGCAGGCCGGCCAGCGCGTGCAGATCATCAAGCGTGACGAAGAGAAGGGCGGCGTGCTGAAACTGGGCACCGAAGTCGTCGCTTCCCAGGACCGCACCATCGCCGGCCTGCTGGGCGCCTCGCCAGGTGCCTCGACCGCCGCGCCGATCATGCTCAACGTGCTGGAAACCGTGTTCAAGGAGAAGGTCGCCACCCCTGAGTGGCAGGCCAAGATCAAGGAGATCGTCCCGAGCTACGGTACCAAGCTGAACGATTCGGCCGCCGCCACCCAGAAAGAGTGGAACTACACCGCCGAAGTGCTGCAGCTGGAGAAACCGCCGGTGATCGACCAGAGCGTCGGCACCACCGTTGTGCCGAGCGCACCGGTCGAGAGCAAGCCTGCGAACGACATGGCGCTGTAAGGCCAGACGGTTTGCCGGGCCTGCCCGGCAACACCCACCACGAGCGTCGCCCCTGGCGGCCTCGTGGTTTTTTTATGCCTGAGAACCGAGCAAGGCTTGAGATTGGCGTGGCCGGGTGTGCCTCAGCGCTGCCCGAGAATGCTGCCAAGCAAACCGGGAAAACGCGTCTCGAGTTCTTCGCCACGCAGCGAATTCATATGCGTGGTGCCGATGTTGCGGGTATACACCAGCCCCGCTTCGCGCAGCACGCGAAAATGATGGGACATGCTGGATTTCGGCCGGCCACCGTCGAGTTCGCCGCAACTGGCTTCAGGCACGCCGGCCAGGTGGCGGACGATTTCCATGCGCACAGGGTCGCTCAGGGCGTAGAGCAGGCGCTCGAGGGTGAGGTCTTCGGGGTTGGGGTGGGAGTAGGCTCGCATGCTCGACATGATAACGGGGGTTTCATAAATTGCCATAGTTCGAATATGATCGAACTACCGTAATTGAATCTCCCCCGGAGAATTGCCATGTCAGCCCTGTTCCAGCCCTACACCCTCAAGGACGTCACCCTGCGCAACCGCATCGCCATCCCGCCGATGTGCCAGTACATGGCCGAGGATGGCCTGATCAACGAATGGCACCATGTGCACCTGGCGGGCCTGGCCCGTGGCGGCGCCGGCCTGGTGGTGGTCGAGGCCACCGCGGTATCGCCGCAAGGGCGCATCACCCCTGGTTGCGCCGGCATCTGGAGCGACGCCCACGCCCAGGCCTTCGTGCCGGTGGTGCAGGCGATCAAGGCTGCAGGCTCCGTGCCGGGCATCCAGATCGCCCACGCCGGGCGCAAGGCCAGCGCCAACCGCCCGTGGGAAGGCGACGACCATATCGCCGCGGATGATGCCCGTGGCTGGCAGACCATCGCCCCTTCGGCCATCGCCTTTGGCGCGCACCTGCCGAAGGTGCCGCAAGCCATGACCCTGGATGACATCGCCCGGGTTCGCCAGGACTTCGTCGATGCCGCCCGTCGCGCTCGTGACGCAGGCTTCGAGTGGATCGAGCTGCACTTCGCCCATGGCTACCTGGGCCAGAGCTTCTTCTCCGAGCATTCCAACCAGCGCACCGACGCCTACGGTGGCAGCTTCGACAACCGCAGCCGCTTTCTCCTGGAGACCCTGGCCGCGGTGCGTGAAGTCTGGCCGGAGCACCTGCCGCTGACGGCGCGCTTCGGGGTGCTGGAGTACGACGGGCGCGACGAACAGACCCTGGAGGAGTCCATCGAGCTGGCGCGTCGCTTCAAGGCGGGCGGGCTGGACCTGCTGAGTGTCAGCGTCGGCTTCACCATTCCTGAGACCAACATTCCCTGGGGGCCGGCGTTCATGGGGCCAATCGCCGAGCGCGTGCGCCGTGAGGCGGGCATTCCGGTGACCTCGGCATGGGGCTTCGGCACGCCGGAGCTGGCTGAAGGGGCGCTGCAAGCCGATCAGCTCGACCTGGTGTCGGTGGGGCGTGCGCACCTTGCCGATCCGCATTGGCCGTACTTTGCCGCCAAGGCATTGGGGGTGGACAAGGCCTCCTGGACCTTGCCGGCGCCTTACGCCCACTGGCTTGAGCGTTATCGCTGAGGCCGGCAATCTGAACTGGCCTAATGATTTGGCACAACCTCTGTAGGAGCGGCTTGAGCCGCGATCACCCGCAATGCGGGTGGCCAGAGACCACGTTGCCTGCATCGCGGCTAAAGCCGCTCCTACGGGAATTATCCCGCCCCCGTAGGAGCCGGCGCCGTCAAAACCGATCCACCTTGTACGCGTCCAAATGTGTATCCCGGGGGCCCTGCGCCAACCGTCCAATCCACTCCGCCGTCACCGCCGCCTGGGTCAACCCCAGGTGTTGATGCCCGAACGCCAACAGCACCCGGCCCTCCGCCACTCGGTCGATCACTGGTAGGGAGTCGGGCAGCGATGGCCTGAAACCCATCCACGGCGTTGCCCCTTCGGCATCCAGGTCTCGCTGGAACAAACCTTGACTCAACCGGTGCAACTGCCACGCCCGTTGCATGCTCGGCGGCGCGTGCAGCCCCGCGAACTCCACCGTGCCGGCCAGACGCAGGCCGTCGGCCATGGGCGTCATGATGAACTTGCGCTCCAGCGAAGTGACCGCGAACGGTAGCCGCTGCTGTTCGTTGGGCAGCATCAGGTGATAGCCGCGCTCGGTGTCCAGGGGAACACGGGTGCCTGTCAGGTTTTCAACCAGTTTTGCCGAATGGGCGCCACAGGCGATCAGCACCTGCCGGGCCTGCAGTTCGCCCTGGTTGCTGCGCAAGGCTACGCCATCACTGTGCAGCCGACCGCTATGGATGTCCTGGTTGGCAAACCGTACACCTGCCGCTTGGGCGGCATCGAACAATGCGTTGACTACCCGGTACGGATCGATGAAATGTCCGGTGCGAGGGAAGAACAGGCCACCCTGAATCTGTGTGCTCAACTGCGGCGCCGCATGCCGTACTGCTCGCGCCGACCAGCAGTCGACCGGCACCGCCTGCTGTTGCAGGCGTGCCTGCAAGGCCTCGAGTGCCGAGCGTGACGCCGGACGTTCGAATACCAGCAACGAGCCGTCCTCGCGGAGCAGGTCGCCGCGCCCGAGGCTGCCGAGCAGGCGCTGCCAGGCGCCGAGGCTGGCCTCGTTCAGGGCGCGCAGGCCGGCCACGCTGCGCTGGAACGGCGCCGGGCGCAGGTTGAGCAGCAGGCGGGTGAACCAGGGGATGGCCTGGGGCAGATACTTCCAGTCCAGGCGCAACGGCCCCATCGGGTCCATCAGCATGGCTGGCAGGCGCTTGAGGATCGACAGGTCAGCGATGGGGAAGACCTGCTCGGTGGCCAGGTGCCCGGCGTTGCCGTAGGAGGCGCCGTGGCCGGGTGCCTGGCGATCGACCAGCAGTACCCGTTGGCCTTGGCGGGCCAGTTGCAGGGCACAGGCGACGCCGACGATGCCGGCGCCGACCACGGCGATGTCGGTATCGGTAGTGCTCATGAGCCTTCCCGCTTGCCGTCGAGCAACCGGCGCAGGAGCAGAGGGTTGCCGTGCTTCAACACCTCGGGCAGCAGCGCGTCGGGGAAGTCCTGGTAGCACACCGGGCGCAGGAAGCGCTGGATCGCCGCAGTGCCCACCGAAGTACCGCGGGTATCGGAAGTGGCCGGGAACGGCCCGCCGTGGACCATCGCGTCGCACACCTCGACCCCGGTCGGCCAGCCGTTGACCAGAATGCGCCCGGCCTTGCGCTCGAGGGTGGGCAATAGCGTGCGGGCGTTGGGCAGGTCGTCGGCATCCAGTTGCAGCGTGGTCGTCAATTGACCTTCCAGGTGCTCGGCGATCTCGCGGATCTCTTCGTCACTGTCGCAAACCACCACCAGCGAGGCCGCGCCGAAGACTTCGGCCTGGAGCGCCGGATCGCTAAGGAACGCCTGGCCTTGGGTGACGAACAACTGCGCCTGGCACTGATTCGGGCCTTGTTCGGGCCGACCGCAGGCGGCTGCCTGGGCGTTGCTGTTGGTACTCAACGCCGCGACGCCGTTTGCATAGGCGCTGGCGATGCCAGGAGTGAGCATGGTTTGTGACATCGTCTGTTGGATGTGGTCGCGGGCGGCCGTTATGAATCGCTCAAGCGCGGGGCCTCGGCGGGCGATCGCCAACCCCGGGTTGGTACAGAACTGGCCGGCACCCTGGGTCAACGAGGCAACGAAGCCCTGGGCCAGTGTCTCGGCGCGGGCCTGCAAGGCGGCGGCGAAGAGGAACACGGGGTTGATCGAGCTCATTTCGGCATATACCGGAATCGGTTCGGGGCGTGCCTGGGCCACCTGACACAGGGCGATACCGCCACTGCGTGACCCGGTGAAGCCGACCGCCTTGATACGGGGGTCGCTGACCAGGGCGATGCCGATTTCACGGCCAGCGCCGTACAACAGCGAGAACACGCCTTCGGGCAATTCGCTCAGTTTGACCGCCCGGGCCACGGCCTGGCCGACCAGTTCGCTGGTGCCGGGGTGGGCGCCATGGGCCTTGACCACCACCGGGCAGCCGGCGGCCAGTGCCGAGGCGGTGTCGCCGCCGGCCACCGAGAACGCCAGCGGGAAGTTGCTGGCGCCGAACACCGCCACCGGGCCCAGGGCCACCTGGCGCTGGCGCAGGTCCGGGCGTGGTTGCGGCTGGCGCTCGGGTTGGGCACTGTCGATGCGCACGTCGAGCCATTCGCCGGCACGTACCACGCGGGCGAAGGTGCGCAGCTGATTGCAGGTGCGGGCGCGTTCGCCTTGCAGGCGAGCCTTGGGCAGGCCGGTTTCGGCGTTGGCGCGGTCGATCAGCGCGTCGCCCAGGGCTTCGATCTGCTCGGCAATTGTTTCGAGAAAGCGAGCGCGTTGTTCGAGGGCTGTTTCGCGATATTCATCGAATGCAGCCCAGGCCAGGGCGCAGGCTTGTGCCACGTGTTCGCCGGTGGCGCCAGCATAGGCGGGCTCGAGTGCCTGGTTGGTGGCCGGGTCGATGGCGCGGATAGCTTCGCGGCTGCCGGGGACGCTGGTCTGGCCGATCAGCAGGTTGCCTGTAAGGGGCATGGGGCTTCCTTCGCAGTTTTGTGTATGCGTTGTGGCGCTTGTAGGAGCGGCTTTAGCCGCGATGCAGGCAACGCGGTGTGTGGCACCCGCGTCACGGGTGATCGCGGCTCAAGCCGCCCCTAAAGAGGTCACGCCAAATCTATGGGGATGCCTCAGGCCAGGTTCTGCTCGGCCGACCAGTTGGCGTACCAGGTGCGGAACAGCGCGTACTGCTGCTCGGCGTAGTGGCGCTGGGCATCGGTAAGGGCGTCGGTTTCGTTGAAATGCAGGCTGTACTCGCGGTCGCCGTTGAGCACCATCAGGTGCTTGTAGTACAGCACCAGGTCGCAGCCCTCATCGAACGACGACAGCACCGCCAGCGCCGACTCCAGCTCCCGGGCCAGGCGCCGGGCCTTGGCGTCTCCCTTGGCGGCGCGCTTGCTCAGGCTGACCAGTTGCAGCACTTCGCGGGGCAGGGCGTTACCGATACCGGTGATGGCGCCGGTGGCGTTGCAGTTGACGAAACCATGCACCACCTGGGTGTCGACGCCGACCATCAGGGTCACTGCGTCATCCTGGGAGGTGATGTGCTCGGCGGCGTAGCGCAGGTCGGCGCCGCCGCCGAATTCCTTGAAGCCGATCAGGTTGGGGTAGGCGTGGCGCAGTTCGAAGAACAGGTCGGCACGGGTGGCGAAACCATAGTAGGGGCTGTTGTAGATCACCGCCGGCAGCTTCGGCGCGGCCGCGAGGATCGCCGAAAAATGATGCTTCTGGGCGATCAGCGAGGCGCCGCGGGACAGTACCCGGGGGATGACCATCAGGCCGGCTGCGCCAACCTTGGCGGCGTGGGCGGCATGGGACACTGCTTCACGAGTGTTCACCGCGCCGGTGCCGACGATGGTCGGGATGCCGGCGGCCACCAGGCGCGCCACCCCTTCCTGGCGTTCGGCCTCGGTCAGCAGCGGCCAGTCGCCCATCGAGCCGCAGTACACCACCGCGCTCATGCCGGCGTCGATCAGTTCGCGGCCCTTGCGCACCAGGGCGTCGAAGTCCGGCTTGCGCTCGGCGGTGCAGGGGGTCATCAGGGCGGGCATGGTGCCGGTGAAGATGTTGTCGGTCATTGTTGTCACTCCTGGCGGTATTCAGTGGGAAATGAACGGGGTCAGATGCCCCAGGCGAATGGATCCTGCTCGTCGATCAGCAGGGTGCTGTCGGCGGTCATGTGGGCACGGCCGGTGATGAACGGGCGGATACGCTCGCCCTCGCGTTCGTAGCGGCCCTGGAACTGGCTGCCGGTGATGCTGGCCTGGGTCCAGACCTGGCCTTCCGTGAGCTTGCCGTCGGCGGCCAGGCACGCCAGCTTGGCGCTGGTGCCGGTGCCGCAGGGCGAGCGGTCGTAGGCCTTGCCGGGGCACATGACGAAGTTGCGGCTGTCGGCGTGGGCGTCGTCGGCGAACAGTTCGACATGGTCGATCAGGGCGCCGTGCTCACCGTGGATGCCCTGGGCTTCGAGGGCCTTGAGCAACGCCCAGGTGTAGTCGGTGAGGGCTTCGACGTTGTCCAGTTCGATGCGCTGGCCGTGTGCGCTGACCAGGAAGAACCAGTTGCCGCCCCAGGCGATGTCGCCGTGGACTACGCCGTGGCCGGGCACTTCGACCGCCACCTGGCGGTGGTAGCGGTAGGCCGGTACATTGCCGACGGTGACGGAGCCGTCGTCATGCAGCGTGGCGCTGACCTGGCCGACCGGCGTGTCGATCTTGTGCACGCCGGGCTCGATCAGCCCCAGGTGCCGCAGCGAGGCGACCAGGCCGATGGTGCCGTGGCCGCACATGTTCAGGTAGCCGGCGTTGTTGAAGAAGATCACCCCGCAGGTGGCGTCAGCCGAGACCGGCGGGCAGTACAGCGCGCCGACCAGCACATCGTTGCCGCGCGGTTCCAGCAGGCAGGCGCGGCGCCAGTGATCGTGCAGCTCGCGCAGCTCGTCGCGCTGCTCGGCCATGCTGCGGCCGGTGAGCGCCGGGAAACCTTTCATCACCAGGCGGGTGGGTTCGCCGCCGGTGTGGGAGTCGATGACATGAACCTGTTTCATGAGTGTGTCCATTTGGAATTGAGAGCAATGTCTTGTGCTGTCTGTTCGGGCCCTTTCGCGGCTGAAGCCGCTCCTACAGGAGCCGGCCTGCCGGCGAACAGGGCCAGCACGTTTCATGAAGCAATGACTGCAGGGCGATGGGCTGCTTGTGGCTGCGCACCGGCCTCGCTCTCGTCGTCGCCATCCAGCCGTACCAGCCGCGCCGGCACGCCAGTGGCCGCGCCCCAGTAGTAGATCCCCAGCGCGCTGGCTGCCACGACCAGCGTGTCGAACGGGTGCCCGATCACCCCCAGGCCACCGAAGCTGCCCAGCCAGGAGAGGAAAATGGTCACGGCATAGAAGCCGATCAGCCACGCCGACGAGCGCACCTGCTGGCCCAGCGACAAGTGTTCGGTGGGCACGAACCGGCGGCACAGCAGGTACAGCACGAACATCACGATCTGCAGGGCCAGCAGCCACGACACGGTGTTCCAGCCCGACCAGTAGACGATCGGCGCGGCGATGATGAACGACAGTGGCCCGAGTACACCCATGCCCTTGACCCGGAACGGCCGGGCCATGTCCGGGGCGCTGCGACGCAGGGCGGCGACCGACACCGGGGCCACGGCATAGCTCAGCACCAGGGCGGCCGACACCACGTTGATCAGCGCTTCCCAGGACGGGAACGGCAAGGTCCAGAACACCGCCAGGCCGAAGGTCAGCCACAGCGCCGGCCGCGGGATGCCGGACTGCTCGTCGATGCGGGTGAAGTACTTGAAGAAGGTGCCGGTCTGCGCCCAGCCATAGACCACCCGTGGGGTGGCGTTCATGTAGATGTTGCCGCAGCCGCTGGGCGATATCACCGCGTCCGCCACCACCAGGTAGGCCAGCCAGCCGACGCCCAGGGCCAGGGCGATGTCGCGGTAGGGCAGGGCCAGTTCCTTGGTCACCCCGGCCCAGCCGTTTGCCAGCATTTCGGTCGGGATGCTGCCGAGGAAGGCCAGTTGCAGCAGCGCGTAGATGGCGGTGGACAACAGCACCGAGAGAATCAGCGCGATGGGGATGGTGCGCTGGGGGTTCTTCACTTCGCTGGCCACCGAGATGATCGGCGTGAGGCCCAGGTAGGCGAAGATGATGCCGCCGGCCGACACCGCCATCTCCACGCCGGACAGGCCGAACGGCGCGAAGCCCTGGACCTCGAAGTTCTCCGGCTTGAAGAAGGTGAACAGCACGCCGATCACCAGCAGCGGCACGATGAACTTGAACACGCTGACCAGGTTGTTGGCCTTGGCGAAGGTCTTCACGCTGCGGTAGTTGAGCACGAAGAACAGCAACAGCAGGGCGAACTGCACCAGCCAGCCGAGCACCGTCGGGTCGCTGGAGCCGGCCTTGGTCAGCCCGGGAAACCAGGCCGCGGCGTATTGGCGCGAGGCGACCACTTCGATGGCGATCAGGCTGGAGAAGGCGATCAGGGTGATGAAGCCCATCAGGTAGCCCAGCAGTGGGCCGTGGGAGTACACCGGGTAGCGCACCACGCCACCGGCGCGGGGCAGGGCGGCGCCCAGTTCGCAGTAGACGATGCCCAGCAACAGCACGGCGAAGCCGCCGAGGAACCAGGAGAGAATGCCGGCCGGGCCGGCAATGGCCGAGACGTGGCTGGCGGCGAACAGCCAGCCGGAGCCGAAGATGGCACCAAGGCCGATGAAGGTGAGGTCCAGCAATGACAGCTGTTTCTTGAATTTGCCTGACATGGTTGCGCCTTTTTGTAGGTTTTGGATTGGCAGGTCTGATGTCACGATGCGGCTGATCGGGCCGCGTTGTTGTAGGTCGAGGGGCGGCTTGCGTGGGGCATAGAGTGGGCCGATCCGGGCGCCGGTTCTTGATGGTTTTCTGCAGGGCGGGTGACGAAATCGGCACAGTTGCCGAAAGTACTGGCGGGCGGGTGGTTGCGCTGGATAGGCTGGACTTCATGCCTGAAAAGGGTTGGAGAGATGCAGTGACAGTGCTGGCCCTTTCGCGGGCAAGCCCGCTCCTGCAGGTACCGCGGCGACTTCGAGAACTGTGGGAGCGGGCTTGCCCGCGAAAGGGCCAGTACTGCCACCGGAGACCTTGCTCAATGTCACTTGACCCACTGCCAACCCTGTACCAGACCCTCGACCAGCACCGCCCCGAATCCCTGGAGGCTCTGCTCAACGGCGTGGTCTGGCTATTGCCGATGCTCGACGTGATCACCAACGCGGCGATCTTCATCAAGGACGACCAGGCCCGCTACGTGCTGGCCAACCGCACGCTGGTCCAGCGCTGCGGCCTCAAGCAGTTGCAACCCTTGCTGGGCAAGACCAGCGCCGAGGTATTCCCGGCACGGCTCGGCCCTGGCTACACCGAGCAGGATCGTCGTGTGCTGGAGCAGGGCCTGGTGCTGGAGGATCAACTGGAACTGCACTTGTACGGCAGTCGCGAACCGGGCTGGTGCCTGACCCACAAGCGCCCGTTGCATGACACCAGCGGGAGGATCATCGGTTTGGTGGGCATTTCCATCGACTTGCAAGCCGCCGCCGACACCCACCCCGCCTACCAGCGCCTGGCCGCCGTGGATGCGCATATCCGCGCGCACTTCCACCAGCCGATCAGCATGAATGAATTGACCCGTCTCGCCGGGATCTCGGTGGCGCAGTTGGAGCGCTACTGCAAGCGGGTGTTCCACCTCACGCCCCGGCAGATGATTCACAAGGCTCGGCTGGAACACGCCCACCAGTTGCTGCATAGCGACCTGCCGATCATCGAAGTGGCGCTGCGTTGCGGCTACACCGACCACAGCGCGTTCAGCCGGCAGTTCAAGCAACTGACCGGTTTCACCCCCAGGCAGTACCGGCAGGCTACGGCAGGTCAGGAAGCCTGAAAGAGTGCGCGAGCCTCGTCGAAGCACTGCTCGGCAATCGCCGACCGAGGTTCGCTGCGGCGCAGCAACAGGCCGACCGGGCTGTGGATGCTGGCGTCGGCCACGGGGATGATGCGCATGTGCTCGCTGAGCTCTTCCAGCCCGCAATCCAGTGGCATGATCGCGCAGCACACACCGGCGTTGATGGCCTGGATCAGCTGGAAGGTCGAGTCGCTTTCCAGCACCGCGTTGGGCTCCAGGCCGCGGCTGCGCAAACTCAAGTCCAGGGACTGGCGGTAGTGCATGCCCTTGCTCAGCAAGCCGAGGGGGATCTCGCCGAGTTCGTCCCAGCGCAGCGTGTCGGTGTCGAAGCCGAAGTGCCGGGTGTCGTGCAGCAGGCCCATGGTGGTGGTGCTCAGCTCGATCACTTCGAAGAAGCTGGCGTTGACCTGATCGAGGTAGCAGATGCCCAGGTCGAGCTGGTTGCGGCTCAGGCCGTCGATGATCTGTTCGGAGCTCAGCGACGAGAGCTGGAAGTTCAGCTCGGGGTACTTGGCGCGCAGGGGCATCAGCAGTTGCATGGGGTTGAAGCTGGCCAGCGGCACGGTGCCCAGGCGCAGGCTGCCGACCACCTGGCCGCGGCAACTGGCGGCCTCGGCCTGCAGCCCGTCGTGGGCGGCGAGCAGGGTGCGGGCCCAGGCCAGGATGCGCTCGCCGGCTTCGGTGAAACCCTCGAAGCGTTGGCCGCGCTTGACCAGCACCAGGTCGAGCTCATCCTCCAGGTTGCGCAGGCGCATGGACAGCGTGGGCTGGGTGATGTGGCACAGCGCCGCGGCCTGGCCGAAGTGGCGGGTCTGGTCGAGGGCGATGAGGAACTTGAGCTGCTTGATGTCCATGGGGCGGCCTGGCGAGCGGGGTGGGCGGGTTTCGCGACCTTAACCAACTCCGCGCGGGCTGGCCAATCTTTAATGGTGACCGCTTGATAGAGGGCGTTGATCACGCGGTGATAGAGCCCCTTGATCATGTGGTTCGTCCTATCGATTGGACGCTGCCAGGGCTTGGTTCTAACGTGGTGCGTTGACCATCCTGGAGCAGACCCATGAGTGTGAAACCGGATGCGGTGTTCGTGCCGCTCAACATTGCCGTGCTGACCGTCAGCGATACCCGTACGTTTGACAACGACACCTCCGGCGAGCTGCTGGCCACGCGCTCGGTGCAGATCGGCCACCGCCTGGTAGACCGGGTGCTGCTCAAGGACGACCTGTACAAGATCCGCGCCCAGGTCGCCACCTGGATCGCCGACGAGCAGGTGCAGGTGGTACTGATCACCGGCGGTACCGGCTTTACCGGTCGCGACAGCACGCCCGAAGCGGTGGATTGCCTGCTGGACAAGCGTATCGATGGGTTTGGCGAATTGTTCCGCGCGCTGTCGATCCTCGATATCGGCACTTCGACCGTGCAGAGCCGGGCGTTGGCCGGATTGGCCAACGGTACCCTGGTGTGCTGCCTGCCGGGTTCGACCGGGGCTTGTCGTACGGCCTGGGAAGGGATTCTGGCAGAGCAGTTGGATGCGCGGCACCGGCCGTGCAACTTCGTGGCGCACCTGAAGCCGATCGCGGCCTGCGAGAGCCGCGGCTGACCTCTGTAGGAGCGGCTTTAGCCGCGATGCAGGCACCGGAGTGCCTGTTACTCGCCGTGGGTAATCGCGGCTAAAGCCGCTCCTACAGCGAATGGCTGCATCAACTCAACACATGATCCACCGGCACCAGCGCCGGCGGCAGCGGCTCATGCCCCAGCGCCGCCAGCACGTCGCGCTCGATGGTGCGCACCATGGCGTCGGTCGGCAGGTCGTTCTCATCGCGCCCGAAAGGGTCTTCCAGCTCGTTGCCGATCGCATCCAGGCCGAAGAACGTGTAGCTGACGATGGTGGTGAACAGCGGTGCCAGCCAGCCCAGCGGTTCGGCCAGGGCGAACGGCAGCAGCAGGCAGAAGATATAGATGGTGCGGTGCAGCAGCAGGGTGTAGGGGAACGGCAGCGGTGTGCCCTTGATCCGCTCGCAGGTGGCCTGGACGTCCGACAAACCGGTCAGGCGCTGTTCCAGCACGGTGTAGCGGAACTCGCTGATCGCACTCTCCTTTGCCAGCCGTGAGCACTGCGCGCCGATGTCGCGCAGGATGCCATCGCAGACATTGTGCGCCGTGACCTGCGCGTCCTCGGCCAGCCAAGTGCGGGCCAGGGGCAGTTCTTCCTCGTTGCGCAGCCGCGCGTTGAGGGCATGGGCGAAGCCACACAGGCTGCGCAACATCCGCGCGCGCAACGGGTCGTCCTCGATCACCACGCTTTCGCGTACGAACGACCGCACCTCGATGATCATCCTGCCCCAGGCCTTGCGGCCCTCCCACCAGCGGTCGTAGCAGGCGTTGTTGCGAAAACTCATGAAGATCGACAACGACAGGCCGAGCAGGGTGAAGGGCGTGGCGCTGACCGGGTAGAACAGCGCCGGGTAGTGGCGCTCGATGAGCACGATCAGCGCCGCCAGCAGGGTCACCGCCAGGCAGCGCAGGGCGATGCGCTGGACGATCGAACCCTTGAGGGTGAACAGCACGCGCAGCATGTCGGGGCGTGGGTGGACGATCAAGGCGGTTCCAGAGGCGGCCGATCAGCCGCCGGTCATGTTCATGAAACGCAGGATCTGCACCTCGCCGCCCACTTCGAAGTGGTGACGGTAGGGCTTGAGCTGCATGGCGTCGCGGATGGCCTTCTCCAGGCGCGCGGTGTCGCCGGGGTGCTGGCGCAGGACCTGCTTGAGGTCCACGGAATGCTCGTTGCCCAGGCACAGCAGCAGGCGGCCTTCGACCGTCAGGCGCACGCGGTTGCAGGTGGCGCAGAAGTTGTGGCTGTGGGGCGAAATGAAGCCGACCCGGGTGTTGGGGGCTTCGGCCAGGCGCCAGTAACGGGCCGGGCCCTGCGAGGATTCGGCCGATTCGACCAGGGTGAAGTGCTCGGCCAGGCGGTTGCGCACATCATCGCTGGAGCAGAAGGATTCCCCACGCTCATGCTCGCTGATCACGCCCAGCGGCATTTCTTCGATGAAGGAGATGTCCAGCTCGCGGTCGATGGCGAAACGCACCAGGTCGACGATCTCGTCGTCGTTGCGGCCCTTGAGCACCACCGCGTTGAGCTTGGTGCGGCGAAAACCGGCGGCGCGCGCGGCGTCGATGCCGGCGATCACCTGCTTGAGGTCGCCGGTGCGGGTGAGGGCACGGAAGCGGTCGGGGTCCAGGCTGTCGAGGCTGATGTTCAGCCTGGAGACGCCGGCATCGAACAGCGGTTGTGCCAAGCGTGGCAGTTGCGAGCCGTTGCTGGTCAGGCACAGTTCGCGCAGGCCGGGCAGGGCGGCGATGCGCCCACACAACTCGACGATGCCCTGGCGCACCAGCGGCTCGCCACCGGTCAGGCGGATCTTGCGCGTACCCAGGGCGACGAAACGCTCGGCGACCTGGTACAGCTCTTCGAGCGAGAGAATTTGCTGGCGCGGCAGGAACTGCATGTCCTCGGCCATGCAATAGACGCAGCGGAAGTCGCAGCGGTCGGTAACCGACATCCGCAGGTAATCGACTTTGCGGTTGAAACCGTCGACCAGGGCCTGGGGGTTCTTTTCCACGTTCGCGCTCGGCAGTGAAGGGAGTTGGGGCGGCGAAAGCCGCAGACAAGGTTCAAGCTATTACTTGCGTCCTCTGGCGTCAAATTGCTTTCCCCGACCATTCGATCAGTCTCCTCTATCACCGCCCCAAGCCCTGCAAACCGTGGCTTTGGTGCCATGATCGAGACGGTTTATCAGGCCTTCACTTATTTCGATTGGACGCACCCGAGGTGGGTTCTTAGGCTGAAAAAAACACCGCGCGGAACACACAGAACATGAGCCAGGACGAACACATCAGGGACTACAAGGGGCCGGCCGCCGGCTGGGGCGCGCTCCAGAGCGTGACCAAGAGCTGGCTGGGCAGCGAGAACGCCTTCAAGAACCTGCGGGCCATGCTCAAGACCAACCAGAACGGCGGCTTCGACTGCCCCGGCTGCGCCTGGGGCGAGTCGCCGGAAAGCGACATGGTCAAGTTCTGCGAGAACGGCGCCAAGGCCGTCAACTGGGAAGCCACCGGGCGCTCGGTGGACCCGGCGTTCTTCGCCAAGTACAGCGTCAGCGCCCTGCTCGAACAGACCGACTACTGGCTGGAGTACCAGGGCCGCCTGACCCACCCGATGCGCTATGACGCCGCCACCGACCACTACGTCGAGACCAGCTGGGACGAGGCCTTCGCCCTGGTCGCCAAGCACCTCAATGGCCTGGCGTCGCCCGACCAGGCCGAGTTCTACACTTCCGGCCGGGCCAGCAACGAAGCCGCCTTCCTCTACCAGCTGTTCGTGCGCGCCTACGGCACCAACAACTTCCCCGACTGCTCGAACATGTGCCACGAAGCCAGTGGCGTGGGCATGGCCGAAACCCTGGGGGTGGGCAAGGGCACCGTGGTGTTTCACGACCTGGCGCTGGCCGACGCGATCTTCGTCATCGGCCAGAACCCCGGCACCAACCATCCGCGCATGCTCGAACCGTTGCGCGAGGCGGTCAGGCGCGGTGCCCAGGTGGTCTGTTTCAACCCGCTCAAGGAGCGTGGCCTGGAGCGTTTCCAGCACCCGCAGCACCCGTTCGAGATGCTCAGCAACGGCTCCGAACCGACCAACACCGCCTACTTCCGCCCGGCTCTGGGCGGCGACATGGCGGCGATGCGCGGGATCGCCAAGTACCTCCTGCAGTGGGAGCGCGAGGCGCAACTGAACAACGAGCCTGCGGTGTTCGACCATGCCTTCATCGCCGAGCACACCAGCGGTGTCGAGGCCTACCTGGCCGTGGTCGATGCCACGCCCTGGGCGCATATCGTCGAGCAGTCCGGCCTGAGCAAGGCCGAGATCGAGCTGGCCGCGCGCATGTACCGCAAGGCCGAACGGGTGATCATGTGCTGGGCCATGGGCGTCACCCAGCACCGCCACTCGGTGCCGACCGTGCAGGAAATCGTCAACCTGCAGTTGTTGCGCGGCAACGTCGGCAAGCCAGGCGCGGGCCTTTCGCCGGTGCGTGGCCACAGCAACGTGCAGGGCGACCGCACCATGGGCATCGACGAGAAGCCCAAGACGCAATTGCTCGACGCCATCGAAAAACGTTTCCGGTTCAAGGTGCCGCGCGAGCACGGCCATAATGCGGTGCTGGCGATCAAGGCCATGGAAGAGGGGCGGGCCAAGGTATTCATCGGGCTGGGCGGCAACTTCGCCCAGGCCACTCCGGATACCCCGCGCACCCACGCGGCGCTGCGCAACTGCGAACTGACCGTGCATATCGCCACCAAACTCAACCGTTCGCATCTGATCACCGGGCGTGATGCGTTGATCCTGCCGTGCCTGGGACGCACCGAGATCGATATCCAGGGCGAAGGCCCGCAAGGCGTTACCGTGGAGGACACCTTCAGCATGGTGCACATCTCCCACGGCCAGCTGAAGCCGCGCTCGCCGCACCTGCGTTCGGAGCCGGCGATCGTCGCGGGCATGGCCAAGGCTACTCTCGGCAACAAGCCGATCGACTGGGAATACGCCATTGCCGACTACGGTCGCATCCGCAGCATGATCGCCGACGTCATTCCGGGCTTCAGCGAATTCAACGAGCGCCTGCAACATCCCGGCGGCTTCCACCTGGGCAACAACGCGGCCGACCGCAACTTCCGCACCGCCACCGGCAAGGCACGTTTCACGCCCAGCCCATTGCCGGAGCAACTGGTCAACGCCCAGGTGCTGGCCCGTGGCGACAAGCCCGACCTGATCCTGCAGACCCTGCGCTCCCACGACCAGTACAACACCACGTTGTACGGGCTGGATGACCGCTATCGCGGTGTGTTCGGCCTGCGCGAGGTGGTCTTCGTCAACGAGGCGGACATCCGCCGGCTGGGCTTCGAGCCGGGTGAGCAGGTGGACCTGGTGTCGCTGTGGGAGGATGGCCGCGAACGGCGGGTGTCGGGGTTCCGCCTGGTGGCCTATGACGTGCCTGAAGGCCAGGCGGCGGCCTACTACCCGGAGACCAATCCGCTGGTGCCGCTGGAGAGCTATGGGGAGGGCACCTACACGCCGACCTCGAAGTTCGTCGCGATCAAGCTGGAGAAGGCCAAGGTCGGGAACCTGATCCAGGCGTCATCCGCTGACTGATCGCCGTCTCTGTAGGAGCGGCTTTAGCCGCGATGCAGGCACTGCGGTGTCTGCCACCCGCTTTGCGGGTGATCGCGGCTGAAGCCGCTCCTACACATCAGCGCAAGTGATTCGATCACCAGGATCAGCGATACACCGGATACGCCGTGGTGTACTTCATCTGCTCCATGGCAAAGCTCGAAGTGATGTTCGACAGCCCGTCGGTGCTGGTGATCAGCTTCTTGTAGAAGCGGTCGTACGCCGCGATGTCGCCCACCACTACCCGCAGCATGTAGTCCCAGTCGCCGGACATCCGGTACACCTCCATGACTTCCTCGAACGCCGTCACCGTCGCCGCGAACCGCTCCAGCCAGGCACTGTCATGGCGCTGGGTCTTGAGCTGGACGAACACGGTCAGGCCCAGCCCCAGGCGCTCGGGGTCGAGCAGGGCGACGCGGCCACGGATGTAGCCTTCCTCCTCCAGACGCTTGACCCGCTTCCAGCAGGGGGTGGTCGACAGGTTGACCGCCTCGGCCAGGTCCTTGAGCGAAATCGAGGCGTCGCGCTGCAGCAGGGTCAGGATGTGCTGGTCGAAACTGTCCATGGCGTGACGGGGCTCGAATCGGGAAAAAGTTTCCAGAGATTAGCGGTTGCGCGAATGCATTGGAACTTGACCGCTCTCAAGAATGAAATGATCGTTCCCGGCGGCGCCTGCCAGCCACGGATATGAGATAGTGGTGGTTTTCCACTCAGTCAATGGACCCGACCATGTCCGACAAGCCGCGCAATTTCGCCACCCGCACCATCCACGCTGGCGAGCAGTCCAGCGTTGCCGACAATGCCATCTTCCCGGCCATCGTCACCTCCAGCTCGTTCATCAAGCGCGGCCTGGACGACAACCCCGAATACGCCTACAGCCGCGTCAGCAACCCGACCCGGCACGCCTATGAAACCTGTGTCGCCGCACTGGAGGAGGGCGTCGGCGCGGTCGCCTGCGCCTCGGGCGTAAGTGCCACCGCCACGGTGCTGGAACTGCTGTCCAAGGACGCCCATGTGGTGGTGATGAACGGCGTCTACGGCGGTACTTTCCGCCTGCTTGAAGACTACCGTGGGCGTACCTCGGGCCTGACCACCACTTACGTCGACCTCAACGACATCGACGCCGTGGCCGCGGCGATCCGCCCCGACACGCAACTGATCTGGATCGAGTCGCCGACCAACCCGCTGTTGCACCTGGTGGACATCAAGGCGGTGTGCGACCTGGCCCGCGCCCGTGGCGTGATGACCTGCATCGACAACACCTTCTGCTCGCCATGGAACCAGCAGCCGATCACCCTGGGCGTGGACCTGGTGATGCATTCGGCGAGCAAGTACATCGGCGGCCATTCCGACCTCACCGGTGGTGTGGTGGTGGCGGCCAACCAAGAACTGCTGGCGCGGTTGCGCAAGATCAGCATGGCGGTCGGCGCGATCCAGGGGCCGTTCGACTGCTACCTGGCCTTGCGTGGGCTCAAGACCCTCGACGTGCGCATGGAGCGACAGAGCGCCAACGCCTTGCGCGTGGCGCAGTTCCTCGAACATCACCCGCAGGTCGAGCAGGTGTACTACCCCGGCCTGGAAAGCCACCCGCAGCATGAGCTGAGCAAGCGCCAGATGCGCACCGGCGGTGCGGTGGTGGCGATGCGCATCAAGGGTGACCGGGCGGCGGTCAATCGCCTGGTCGAGGCGCTGTCGATCTTCGTCCTGGCTGACTCGCTGGGCGGCGTGGAGAGCATGATCAACCATTCCTGGAGCATGTCGCACAATTCGCTCAGCCCTGAGCAGAAGGGCGTGATGGGCATCAGCGAGAACCTGGTGCGGTTGTCGATGGGGATCGAGGATTACCGCGACCTGATCGAGGACCTGGACACCGCTTTGAAGGCTTCGGCCTCGAGGTGAAGGCTGCCGGCCCTTTCGCGGGTGAACCCGCTCCCACAGGTACCGCAATGATCTGGATGGCGGTGATGGCCCTGTGGGAGCGGGTTTACCCGCGAAGAGGCCGGCGAATGTTCTGAATCTCAGTCAGGACTTGGGCGGATGGACGATCCGTTCGATCTTGTCCTTGAGCAGCAGGCGCTCCTTGCGCAGCAGGTTGACTTTGTCGTCGGCGGTGCCGTTGCCTTCGGCGGCCACCACTTCCTTGTCCTTGGCGTTGTATTCCTTGTGCAATTGATGCAGCGCGTGGTCTTTGTCGATGAGCGCCTGGAACTGGTTGGCGGATACATGCAGGTCAGCGAGCAGATCATGCGGTACTGGCATTTCTTCACCTCTTTCAGGGTTGGTAAACGAGCCTGAACCATGAGAATAGCCGCCTTTGCCGCTTTGCGTGACTGGGGTAGGCTGTCGCACATCCTCCCGCGACCGGAACCCGCGCCATG
This sequence comes from Pseudomonas entomophila, assembly GCF_018417595.1. Classification (NCBI taxonomy): domain Bacteria; kingdom Pseudomonadati; phylum Pseudomonadota; class Gammaproteobacteria; order Pseudomonadales; family Pseudomonadaceae; genus Pseudomonas; species Pseudomonas entomophila. Next base: position 4,439,325 of record NZ_CP070982.1, on the reverse strand, counting down.
CCTCACCTGAACCTGGAATACAGCGACAACCTGCGCCAGTTGAACGTCGACCAACTGCTCCTGCGCCTGAACCAAGCACTGGTCGGCAGCGGCCAGTTCGCCGACGAGCTGGATATCAAGAGCCGCGCCCAGGCCTTCGCCCAGTACCGCGTCGGTACCGCGCCAGCGGAGCGCGCCTTCGCCCATGTGCGCCTGGCGATCCTCAGCGGGCGTTCCGAACAGGTCAAGCAGCAACTCTCCAGCAGCCTGTTGGAAGTGCTCCATGAAGCCATCCCCGCCGAAGCCGGGCTGGACATCCAGCTGTGCGTCGAGGTGCTCGACATCGATCGCCAGCCCTACGCCAAGCTTCACCTGCCTGGCTGAACAAACGCTGAATGAAACGTGTTTAATCGATAAAAGACGCCTTCCCACCAATTGTTGGCGTCTTTTTCACAAAAAATTGATGCGACGCTTTCTAGAGTTCGGCCAACTTCCCAGAGTGCCTTCCCGGTGCGCTGGCCGCTGACAACTCTCACTGCGAACACCATGCTGAAATTCAAATCCCTGCGGACTGAATGGGTCACGCTGCTGGCCAGCCTTTACCTGTTGATCGGCCTGAACACCTTTCTCTGGGAACACCTCGAATCCATCGTGCCGCCCGGCATGGTGGGGCTGTGGTTGAGCCTGGCGTTCGCCGTGCTGATGTTGTTCGCGTTCAACCTCGTGCTGACGTTGTTGGCCTTCCGTTATGTATTGAAACCGGTATTGATCCTGTTGTTCATGAGTGGCGCGGGCGTGGCTTACTTCATGAACCAATATGGCGTGCTTATCGACGCGGGCATGTTCCGCAATGTCGCCGAAACCAATGTCGCGGAAGTTCGCGACCTGCTGTCGATCAAGTTTGCGTTGTACATCCTGCTGCTCGGTGTTGTGCCTTCTCTACTGGTATGGAAAGCCCCCATCGCCTATCGCCCCTGGCACCGCGAACTGCTCGGCAAGCTGGTGGTCAGCGGCGCATGCGTGGCGGCGCTGGGGTCGGTGGCGCTGGTCAACTATCAAGGGCTGTCCTCGCTGTTTCGCAATCACCACGAACTGCGCCTGATGCTCACCCCGAGCAATATCGTCGGCGCTTCAATCGGCTATGTCCGCGAGCAGATCGGCACCGCCGCGCACCCGTTCCAGGCCTATGGCGAGGATGCCCGTCGTGATGCGGCCTGGCAGCAGCATGAACGCAAGTCGCTGACCGTGCTGGTGGTGGGCGAAAGTGCCCGGGCGGAGAACTTCGGCCTGCTCGGCTATGCCCGCGACACCACGCCCAACCTGGCGAAGGAGCAGGGGCTGCTGAGTTTCACCGATGTCCACTCCTGCGGCACCGAGACCGCCGTGTCGGTACCGTGCATGTTCTCCGGCATGGGGCGCAAGGATTACGTCGCCAGCGTGGCGAAGAACCGCGAGGGCCTGCTCGACATCCTCCAGCGCGCCGGCCTGGCCGTGCAGTGGCGTGACAACCAGTCCGGTTGCAAGGGCACCTGCGACCGCGTGCAGTTCATCGATGTCAGCAACCTCAAGGACCCGGCCCTGTGCGCCGATGGCGAATGCCATGACGAGATCCTGCTGCAGGGCCTGGCCGAGCTGATCGACAACCTCGACAAGGACACCGTGCTGGTGCTGCACCAGATGGGCAGCCACGGCCCGGAATATTTCAAGCGCTACCCCGGCGGTGCCGAGCCGTTCACCCCGGTGTGCCGCAGCAACGCCCTGAACCAGTGCAGCCGTGAAGAGATCATCAACGGCTACGACAACACCCTGGCCTACACCGACAAGGTCCTGTCCTCGCTGATCGACACCCTGCGCAGCAAGCAGGACAAGGTCGACACCGCGATGATCTACCTCTCCGACCACGGCGAGTCGCTGGGCGAGTACAACCTGTTCCTGCACGGCACCCCCTATGTGATGGCGCCGGATCAACAGAAGCACGTGCCGCTGCTGGCCTGGTTCTCCGACAGCTACACCCAGGACTTCGGCCTGGATACCGACTGCATGGCCAAGCTGCGCGACGCGCCACTGTCGCAGGACAACCTGTTCCATTCCATGCTCGGCCTGCTGCAGGTGCATACCGAGGTCTACAAGCAATCGCTGGACATGTTCGCCAGCTGCCGCCCATGGCTGGCAGCCGGCCGCTGACCGTACCAACGGTCGGCACCAAGGATGGCGTGGCTTGCGAGGTTTCACCCAGAGCGTCCGCGCCGTATATACTGCGCGCCAATGTAAGTGGGAGAGCCTCGTGGCCATCGAAATTCACTGGATCCGTGACGACCAGACCCTGGCCGAGCATTGCCAACGCTGGCGCAAGCTGCCTTTCGTCGCGCTCGACACCGAATTCATGCGGGTCGACACCTTCTACCCGAAAGCCGGCCTGGTACAGATCGGCGACGGTAATCAGGCTTTCCTCATCGACCCGTTGCTGATCAGTGACTGGCAGCCGCTTGCCGAGCTGCTCGACGACAGCAGCGTGGTCAAGGTGCTGCACGCCTGCAGCGAAGACCTCGAAGTGCTGTTGCGCCTGACCGGCAAGCTGCCCCAGCCGCTGTTCGACACGCAGTTGGCCGCCGGCTACCTGAACATCGGTTTCTCGATGGGTTATTCGCGCCTGGTGCAAGAGGTGTTGAACCTCGAACTGCCCAAGGGCGAAACCCGCTCTGACTGGTTGCAGCGCCCGTTGTCCGAAACCCAGGTCAGCTATGCCGCGGAAGATGCCGTGCACCTGGCCGAGTTGTTCAGCGCCCTGCGTCCGAAACTGTCGGACGACAAGTACGCCTGGGTGCTGGACGACGGTGCCGAGCTGGTCGCCGCGCTGCGCCGCGAGGTCGAGCCCGAGACGCTGTACCGCGACGTCAAGCTGGCCTGGAAGCTCGGCCGCCAGCAGCTGGCCGTGCTGCGCGAGCTGTGCGCCTGGCGCGAGCGTGAGGCGCGCAGCCGCGATGTGCCGCGCAACCGCATTCTCAAGGAACACTCGCTGTGGCCCATGGCCAAGAGCCAGCCCGACAGCTTGTCGGCGCTGGGGAGAATCGAGGAGATGCACCCGCGCACGATCCGCCAGGACGGCGAGTACCTTATCCAGCTGATCAAGCGTGCTGCCGCCCTGCCGCAGGACCAGTGGCCAGCGCCGCTGCCCGAGCCACTGCCCATCGAGGCCTCGGGTATCCTCAAGCGCCTGCGCGCTATCGGCCAGGCCGAAGGTGAGCGCCTGCTGATCGTCCCAGAGCTGATGCTGCGCAAGAAGACCCTCGAAGCGCTGCTCAAGAGCGGCTTCCCCAATGGCCCCTATCAATTGCCCGAGTCGCTGCGCGGCTGGCGCCGCGAGCGCATGGGGCAGGCCCTGCTGGACGACCTGGCGGGCGCCGGAGACAAGCAATGAAACGAATCTGTTCGATCTACAAGAGCCCGCGCAAGAACGAAATGTACCTCTACGTGCTCAAGGCCGACGGCCTGGAGCGCGTGCCGGAGGGCCTGCTGCCCTTCTTCGGCACGCCCATGCACGCTTTCGATCTTGTGCTCAGCCCCGAGCGCAAGCTGGCCCGCGAAGACATCGCGAAAGTGCTGGAAAACCTCGACAGCCAGGGCTACCACCTGCAAATGCCACCGCCGGACGACGACTACATCGAGCACCTGCCCGAAGAGTTGCTGCGCCGCAACGACCCGGCCTGAACCGGGGCGCCTTTCCTTGTCGTGGCCCGCTTGCCGGGCCACATTTCGTTGTCTGCCAAGGTTGTGTTTCACATGCGCGTTCTGATCGCTGAACAGGATCATGCCAACTACGCTCGCCTGCTGGGCGAGGCGGCACCGGACCTGGAGGTCCTGACCAGTGGCGATTCCGCCGAATTGGCGCGCCTGGCCTGCGATTGCCCGGTGTGGCTGGGCCAGCCGGACCTGCTGGCGAGCCTGTTGCGCCAGGGCCACAAGCCGCAGTGGCTGCAGTCGACCTGGGCCGGTATCACCCCACTGCTCGCCAAGGGACTACCGCGTGATTATCGGCTGACCCGGGCGGTGGGTATCTTCGGCCAGGTGATGGCCGAGTACATGCTCACCTACATGCTGGTGCACGAGCGCGAGGTGCTGTCGCGCCTGGTCAGCCAGGTGGAGCGCCGCTGGGATGACCGGCCGGGTCGCACCCTGGAAGGGCGCCGGGTGCTGATCGTGGGTACCGGAGACATTGGCCAGCGCGTCGCCGAATTCCTCGTGCCATTTGGCGTGACGCTGTATGGCGTGGCCAGCAGCGCCCGCGAACAGGCGCCGTTCGTCGAGGTGGTGGGGCTGGAACAGTTGCCACGCATGGTCGGCCAGGCCGACTACGTGCTCAACCTGCTGCCTGATACGCCGTCCACCCATGACTTGTACGACGCGACGCTGTTCAAGTGCTTCCAGCCCAGCGCACTGTTCATCAACGCCGGGCGTGGCGTGGCGGTGGTCGATGCCGACCTGGTGGAGGCGCTCAAGCAAGGCCACCTGGCCGGCGCGGTGATCGACGTGTGCCGCCAGGAGCCGTTGCCCCAGCGCCACCCGTTCTGGACCGCCTGGGGGTTGCTGCTGACCGGGCACAGCTCGGCGCCGACCTCGCCGGCGGCGATGGCGCGCTTGTTCGTCGAGAATATGCGGGCGTACCAGGCAGGGCAGGGGTTGCGTGGCGAGGTGGACTTCCAGCGAGGCTATTGACCCGAACCGGCCTCTTCGCCGGTAAACCCGCTCCCACAGGTTCATCACTGACCTTCAGAGCAGTGCTGCCCCTGTGGGGACGGGTTTACCCGCGAAAGGCCGGCCCAGGCGATAGAGAATTACAGGCTGAACTCGCCTTCCGCCGCCAGCTCGCTCAGTGGCCGGCGCGGGCTCGGGACTTCACGGGCTTGCAGCCCTTCGGCCAGGGTCGCTTTATCGCCCAGCTTGCCGATCGCCACCATCGCGTGCAGCACGTACCCCTCGGGGATCTTCAGCTCACGGCGCGCCAGCTCCTGGTCGAAACCGGCCATGCCGTGGGTGTGCCAGCCGCTGATGCTGGCCTGCAGCGCCAGGTGGCCCCAGGCGGAGCCGGTATCGAAGGTGTGCCACAGGGCGGGCTTTTCCTCATCGGAGCCAGGGGCGGCGAAGGTGGTCTTGGAGATGATCAGCACCAGCGCCGAGGCATGCTGCGCCCAGCTGCGGTTGAACTCGTTGAGGATGCTCAGGTGGCGCGCCCAGTTCGGCGTGTCGCGGCGGGCGTAGAGGAAGCGCCAGGGCTGCGAGTTGTAGGCCGAAGGCGCCCAGCGCGCGGCCTCGAGGAAGCTCAGCAGGGTCTCCTGGCTGATCGGCTCGCCGGTGAAGGCGCGTGGCGACCAGCGGTTGATGAACTGCTCGTTGATGGCGTAGTCGGCGATGCGAGGGTTGGCGCTCATGGGGGCTCCTGCGAGAGACGGGGGGAAACTCCGCACGCTACTGCGTCCGGCGAGCACTGACAAGCGGTCTGGCGTTGCCGCCGGACAGCCTCTAGACTGGCGCCGCCGCGCGCCGCGGATTCAAGTTGACTGCAGGAACACGTGTGATGAACGCTGACACCGCGCCCTTCTGGCGGCGCAAGACCCTCGACCAGCTCGACAGCAAGGAATGGGAGTCGCTCTGTGATGGCTGCGGCCTGTGCTGCCTGCAGAAGCTCGAGGACGAAGAGGACAACAGCGTCTACTACACCAGCATCGCCTGCAAGCTGCTGGACCTGCAGACCTGCCAGTGCAGTGACTATCCCAACCGCTTCAAGCACGTGCCCGACTGCATCCAGCTCACTCCGGGCAAGGCCGACCAGTTCAAGTGGCTGCCGCCGACCTGCGGTTACCGCCTGGTCAGCGAAGGGCAGGACCTGCCGGCCTGGCACCACCTGGTCAGCGGCGATCGCACGCAGGTCCATGAACAGCGGATCTCCCGCTCTGGGCGCATGCTCAGCGAGAACGACGTGGATGAAGACGACTGGGAAGACCACCTGATTTTCCGCGCCGGTTGAGCCGCCTGGCTTGTCGCTATTCGCCTCTGGGGAACAAGGAGTTTCTGTATGCGTCACCCGCTGTTGTTGGCCCTTGGCCTGTTGGCCAGCGCCCAGGCCTGGGCGAAGAAAGTCGACCTCGATTACCAGGTTCGCCTGCTGCCGCAGAGTGGCCAGGCCGAGGTGCGCCTGACCCTGGCCGATGGCGCGGTGGTGCGCAGCCTGGATTTCGACCTGGGTAACGGCAGTGCCTACAGTGATTTCCTGGCCGACGGCCAGTGGCAGGTGCAGGGCGGTCGTGGCATCTGGCGCCCGGCAGCGGGGAAGACCAGCCTGAGCTACCGGGTGCTGCTCGACCAGCAGCCGCGTGGTGCGGCCCATGAAACGCGCATCACGCCGCACTGGGCGCTGTTCCGTGGTGACCAGCTGGTGCCTCCGGCGCGGCTCGACCAGCACGACGGTACCGAGCTGGTGGCGCGCCTGGCGTTCGACCTGCCGCCGGGCTGGAAGAGTGTCGAGACGGCCTGGCCGCGGATCGGTCGGCAGAAGTTTCGCATCGACGACGTCTCGCGCCTGTTCGACCGCCCCACCGGCTGGATGCTCGCCGGCAACCTCGGCAGCCGCCGCGCACGCCTGGGCGAAACCGAAGTGACCGTCGCCGCGCCGCAAGGGCAGGGCATGCGGCGCATGGATACGCTGACCTTGCTCACCTTCGTCTGGCCGCAACTGCAAGCGGTGTTCCCACGCAATCCCCCCAAGCTGCTGCTGGTCGGCGCCCGTGACGAGATGTGGCGTGGTGCGCTGGGGGGCAACAACTCGCTGTACCTGCACAGCGGCCGCCCATTGATCAACGAGAATGGCACCAGCCCGGTGTTGCGCGAGCTGGTGCAGCTGTTCGCCCAGATCAACGACCGCGAGGGCAGCGACTGGCTGGGTGAAAGCCTCACCGACTATTACGCCACCGAGTTGCTGCGCAGGGCCGGTGGCATCAGCGATGACCGCTACGAAGCGCTGCAGGCTCTACGGCATAAGCAGGGTGCGAAAGTTACCCAGCTCAAGGGTGTCAAGGCCGACGCCGCGCAGGTCGCCCGGGGCGTGATGCTGCTCCAGGCGCTGGACCGCGAAATTCGTCTTCACAACCAGGACAAACGCTCTTTGGACGACGTCGCCCGGGCGCTGATGCGCCTGTCCAGTGTCAGCACCGAGGAGTTCGTGCAGATCGCCGAGAACGTGCTGGGGCGCCAGTCCGAGGTGTTGCAGAGCAAGCTGCTGCACTGACTCAGCGCTTCACGCAACCCTGCCGGGGCCGGCTTGCCGGCGAACACCGGCGCAGCCGGTGCCATCCCTGCCGATTACTTGAACTTGGGCCCCGAGCGGGTATTCAGGCCCTTGGCCATGCGGTCATAGAGCACCACGTTGACCGTCGCCGCCAGGTTCATGCAACCCACGGTGGGGATGTAGATGGTCTCTTCGCACCAGGCGCGCACGTCGGCATCGAGCGAGCCGTCTTCGGGGCCGAAGATGTAGATGGCGCGGTCGGGGTGGGTGTACTCCGGCAGCGGCCGGGCACCTTCCACCAGTTCCACGGCCACCGGTGTGCAACCCAGGGGAATGATGCGCTGCAGGTCGTCGATGCCGATCAGCGGGATGTCGTAGTGCACCCGCTTGGTGTCGGTGACGAAGTCGCGGGCGCGCTCGTAGCGCTTGCCGGTGTAGAACACCGAGTTGACGCCGTAGCAGCCCGCGGCGCGCATCACCGAGCCGACGTTCTCCGCCGATTTGGGGTTGAACAACCCAATGCAGCTGTACCGTTTGTTCGCCACCTGTGGGGCCCTTCGCAAAAAAGAGCGCGATTATACGGGCTTGCCGAGGCGGCGGGTGCGGGAATCGACAGTCAGTCCTTCTTCATCAGCGCGCCCAGCCCGGCAAACGGGTTATGGGTGGCCACGGAGGTCTTGGGTGAGCTCAGCGAGCCTTCGCCGAAGTACTGCTGGTCGGTGTAGCGCGAGTGCTCGTTGTCGTGGCAGTACAGGCACAGCAGCTCCCAGTTCGAACCGTCCTGGGGGTTGTTGTCGTGGTTGTGGTCGCGGTGGTGCACGGTCAGCTCGGACAGGCGCTTGCCGGAGAACTCGCGGGCGCAGCGGCCGCAGACGTGGGGGTACATTTTCAGGGCCTTGTCGCGGTAGCCCATTTCCTTGTCGCGCTTGGCGTCGGCGAGGATGCGGTCGAGGCGGGCGGTGGCGTCGGAGGTGGCGCTCATGGTGTTACCTTTCTTCTGATTCAGGCGAATGACGGTTATGCCATCGAGTCTAGCGCGCCTGTGGGGCGGCCGGACAGGCAATTACATGGCATTGGGCTTAGTCTGTAGGAAGGTTCAGACGGGAGGCTGCAGATGTTGCATGTGATCCTTGCCGCATTGTTGCTCGGCACAGTACCCACGGCCGACGCCGCCGGCTTGCAGCAGCGGCCCTTGACGCCGGTGCCGGGCGCGCCCGGCACGCCGACGCCGACCCCCTACCCGCAGATCACGCCCAGCACGCCGCCCAAGGCAGGTGACAACCAGCCGGGAGCGCCACTGCTGCCGCCCATGCCGCAGCCAGGGCCGCCCAAGGACCAACCCTTGCCTGGGTTGCAACAAACAACACCGAAGGGACCGGTCGACGACTAGATCTGTTGCGCCAGGCGCTGGCCGTCCTGCATGCGCAGGCGCCTGGACAAGGCCACGGCCAGGGCGCGAATGATGCGTGCGGCGATGCGTGGGGCGTCATTGATCATCTTGTCCAGCGAGTCGCGGCCCAGGGTCAGCAACTGGCAGTCGCTGGCCGCCACGCAGGTGGCCGAGCGCCGCTCGCCGTCGAGCACGGCCATCTCACCGAAGGCCCGGCCCTTGCGCAGGGTGGCGATTTCCACCTGAACGCCGTTGGCGTCGCGCTTGCGCACCGAAACCACGCCACGGTGCAGGATGCACATGAAGGTGCCGGCATCGCCTTCGCTGAAGATGGCCTGGCCTGCATCGATGGCGGTGAGGCTGAAGTAGCCGGCGGCGGCAAGAAAGTCGCCGGGCTGCAGGGTGTCGAACAGGCCGCAGTCCATGAGCATGTCGCGGATCTCGGCGTTCAGGTGCTGGGCGTCGGGCATGTGTTGTTCTTCTTCGCATGTCGAGAAAGCACCTTTCCCACAGGGGGAGTGTGGTGCTTTCGGGTTGGGTCACCGATCCCTATGGCAACGAAAAACGCGTTTTACACCACGCCCAGTTCATTGAAGACGAACGCATACTCCAGCGCCACATCGCGCAGCCCCTGGTAGCGCCCGCTCATGCCACCATGGCCGGCGCCCATCTCGGTCTTGAGCAGCAGCAGGTTGTGGTCGGTCTTGAGCGTGCGCAGGCGCGCCACCCACTTGGCCGCCTCCCAGTACTGCACGCGGCTGTCGTTGTAGCCGGCGACCACCAGCATGGCCGGGTAGGCCTGGGCGCGGACGTTCTCATAGGGGGCGTAGGCCTTGATCCGCGCGTACACCTCCGGCTCCCCCGGGTTGCCCCATTCGTCGTACTCGGTGACGGTCAGTGGAAGGTCCGGGTCGAGCATGGTGTTGAGCACGTCGACGAACGGCACTTCGGCGATGGCGCAGCGGAACAGCTCCGGGCGCAGGTTGAGTACCGCGCCCATCAGCAGGCCGCCGGCGCTGCCGCCGCTGATGGCCAGCTGTTCGCGGGCGGTGATGCCCTCGGCAATCAGGTGTTCGGCGCAGGCGATGAAATCGCCGAAACTGTTGTGCTTGTGCTCCTGCTTGCCGGCGCGGTACCAGGCCTCGCCCAGCTCGCCGCCGCCGCGCACATGGGCGATGGCGAAGGCCACGCCGCGCTCCAGCAGGCTCAAGCGGGCGTGGGAGAACCATGGGTCGAGGCTTTCGCCATAGGCGCCGTAGCCGTACAGGTACAGCGGCACGGTCTTGTCCAGGTCGACGCGACGGCGCACCAGGCTGATCGGCACCCGCGTACCGTCCTTGGCCACCGCCCAGAGGCGCTGGCTGACATAGTCGTCAGCGTCGAACGGGCCCAGCACCGGGGTCTGCTTGAGCACCTGCTGGGCGCCTGTGGCCAGTTCCAGCTGGCGCACCTGGGCCGGACGGTTGAGCGCTTCGTAGCGCAGGCGGATGCGCGTGCTGGCAAATTCCAGGCTGTCCTGCACATAGAGGCTGTAGGCGGCGTCCGGCAGCTCGACACGGTAGGCCGGCAACCCTTGCGGGTGCACCTCGATGATCGGCAGGCCACCGTCGCGCAGGCTCAGGGACAGCGCCGCAGCGTTCAGGCTGACGCCTTCGAGCATGATGTCGTCGCGGTGCGCCACCAGTACCTGCCACTGCTCGCGGGTCGGCACGCCGTCTGTCGGCGCCTGGAACAGGGCGAAGTTGATACCGTCCTGGTTGCTGCGGATGAACCAGCGCCACTGGCCGTCGAGCTGGCCGTGGTCGGGGTAGTACTCATGGCCTTCGACCCGTGGCGCCAGGCAGGTGAACGCGGCCAGCGGCGTGGCGGCATCGAGCACCCAGGCCTCGCTGGTGGTCTTGCTGTTGAGCAGCAGCACCAGCTGGCGTTCGGAGCTGGCGCGGTAGCAGTGCAGGAAGAAACGCCCGTCGGGCTCCTCGAACACCGTGGTCGCGCCGGCCTCGCCCAGGGTGTGGCGGCGCAGGCGCCAGGGGCGATGGGTGTCGTCCAGCTCGGTGAAGAACAGCGTCTGGCTGTCGTTGGCCCAGGTCATGCTGCCGTCGCAGTCGTCGAAGGGCAGGGTGGTCAGCGCGCCGCTGGCCAGGTCCTTGACGTACAGGGTGTAGACCTCGTCGCCACTGGTGTCGAGGCTGTAGGCCAGCAGGCGGTGGTCGGGGCTGACATTGAATGCGCCGAGGGCGAGGAAACCACCGTTGGCCAGGGCGTTGGGGTCGAGCAGCAGCTCTTCGCGGCTTTCGTCGACCGTGTTGCTGTCGTCAGTTGGGCGTGGGCAGCGATAGTGGCGCGGGTATTCGTCGCCGGCGGTGGTGCGGGTGTAGTAGAGGTAAGGGCCCCAAGGGGAAGGCAGCGACAGGTCGGTTTCCTGGATGCGGCCCTTGATCTCTTCGAACAGCTGTTCGCGCAGCGTCGCCTGGTCGGCCAGGCAGGCTTGCTGGTAGGCGTTTTCTGCGTTCAGGTAGGCCAGCACTTCGGGGGCGTCGCGGTCTTGCAGCCAGGCGTAGGGGTCGTCGCCTTCGGCCGGGCGGGCAATGGGGGGGCGGGGGGCGTTGGGCATTGGGGATCTCTTGGTTGGGGCTGCTGGCCTCTTCGCGGATAAATCCGCTCCTACAGGTGCATGCGATATCCCTGTGGGAGCGGGTTTACCCGCGAAAGGGCCCTGACAGGCTCACTGCGCCGGTAAAAGTGTTTATCATAGGCGTCTCTTTGCCTGGCATGCACCAACACCATGACCGAACACGACTATACGCTGGCCTGGGGCCTGTACGCCGTTGCCGCCCTGGGCTGCCTGCTGGTGGCCTTCAAGCTCACCAACTGGATGTGGCGCTGGCTGCGCGAGCCGCTGCGGGTGCTGGTCGCCGTCCTGCTGTTCACCCCCACCATCGTCGACCCGGTCAAGGACAGCTTCGCCCCGGCCATCGCCATCGGCGCGCTGGATGTGGCGTTCAAGGTGGGCAACAACGAGTTGCGCGCCGCCGCCGACCTGGCCATGTACGGCATGATCGCCTTCGCCCTGTACATCGTTTTCGTGCTGATCCGCTGGCCGCTGGAAAAACGCGCACGCGAGCGCCGCGCCGCGAAGGAGGCCGCTGCCCAGCGTCAAGCAAAGGAAGATGATGAGGTGAGCGTCGAGGCCCCGGTGGCCGCTGACCGCCGTGACCGTTACCGCGACGACCCGGCCCCCGCGCCCGTGCGTCGCTCCGGCCCAGGCCAGGGCCGCGTCGAACCCCGTCTGTAAGCCAGGAGCCGCGAACATGTGCGAACTGCTGGGCATGAGCGCCAACGTCCCCACCGACATCGTCTTCAGCTTCACCGGCCTGATGCAGCGCGGCGGGCGTACCGGCCCGCACCGCGATGGCTGGGGCATCGGCTTCTACGAAGGGCGCGGTCTGCGCCTGTTCCAGGACCCGGCTGCGAGCAGCGAGTCGGAGGTGGCGAACCTGGTGCAACGCTACCCGATCAAGAGCGAAGTGGTCATCGGCCATATTCGCCAGGCCAACGTCGGCAAGGTCTGCCTGTCCAACACCCACCCGTTCGTGCGCGAACTGTGGGGGCGCAACTGGTGCTTCGCGCACAACGGCCAGTTGGGAGAGTTCAGTGGCCAGCGCACGTTCTACTGGCCAGTCGGCGACACCGACAGCGAAGCGGCGTTCTGCGACTTGCTCAACCGTGTGCGCGCCACCTTCCCCGAACCGGTCGAGATCGAACAGTTGCTGCCGGTGCTGGTCGAGGCGTGCGCCGAGTACCGCGGCAAGGGCGTGTTCAACTGCCTGCTCAGCGACGGCGACTGGCTGTTCTGCTTCTGCTCCACCAAGCTGGTGCACATCACCCGCCGCGCGCCGTTCGGTGCCGCCCGGTTGAAGGATGTCGACCTGATCGTCGATTTCCACACCGAGACCACCCCCAATGATGTGGTCACGGTGATCGCCACCGAGGCCCTGACTGAAAACGAGACCTGGCACCGCTATGAGCCGGGCCAATGGGCCCTGTGGCGCCACGGCGAGTGCGTCGCCCACGGGCAGAGCTAAGGACGTCCCGCATGTTCAGAAGCTACTTGCGCTTGCTGTTGTTCACTTTCGGGCTGCTGGCCGGGATCCAGGTCCCGGGGCTGGTCAAGGACTACAGCCAGCGCGTCGAGGCACACCTGTTCGAATCGCGCCAGGCGCTCGACGGTTTCCGTCAGACCGCCCAACGGTTTTTCAATGGCGATCTACAGGCGTTGGTGCGGCACTACCGCAGCAGTGACGATCCGGTGTTCAACAGCGATGCCAACAGCATCGAGAGCCTGTTGATCCGCAATCAACTGCTCGAACACGAGTGGCAGGCGTTGCAGGGCTCGTGGGTGAGCCGCACCTGGCATGTGCTGGTGCAACCGGAACCTGCGCTGCGCGAGGAGACGCTCAAGGGCTATGGCTATCAGATCCTGCTGGTGCCAGAGGCGATTGGCTGGGGGATCGGCGCCGGGTTCGTGCTGGCGTTCGTGGTCGAGAGTCTGTTGTTGCTGGTGGGCTGGGTGATTCTCGGCGGGCGGCGCAAGGTGGTGAAAGAGAGCTGGCGCTAGAGGCCGCCTTGCGGTCCATTCGCCAGCAAGAGCCGCGCTCAACCTGTAGGAGCCGGCTTTGCCGACGAATGGGTCTTTCAGACCAGCACGATTCGCTGCCCGCCCACATCCCTCGCATAGCGCTCCAGCACCTGGCGGCACACGCTCACCACTTCGTCCACCAATGCCACCCCGGTCTGCCAGGCCACCACCAGCTCCAGGCTCGGTGGCGGTTGCAAGCCTTCCAGCAACACCAGCTCGCCCCGGCTCAACTCGCCATCCACCAGTGCCGGCGGCAGGGCGCCGATACCAAAGCCGTCACGCAGCAGCCGGGTGATGGCCGCCACCGAGTTCACGCAGTTCAACCGCGGCGCCTCGGCCCCGGCGCCTTGCAGCAGGCTGAGCACCTCCTGATGCGGCCGCGAGTTCTTCGAGAACGTTACGATCCGCTCGCGGGCCAACTCTGCCAGTGAGGCGTAAGTACGATGGTGCGGCGAGCCGGCGGCGATGATCCAGCCCATCGGGTAGCGCGCCAGGTCCAGGCTGCGGATGGACTGCTCGCGCAGCAGGTCGGTCTGCAGGATCACGTCGAGAAAGCCCTTCTGCAGCTGCTCGCGCAGGTTCAGCGCGGTGTCGGCCACCAGTTCGATCTCCACTTGCGGGTAGCGCTCGGTCAGCTCTGCCACCAGGGCGCTCATCCAGGTATGGATCACCGTGTCCATCACCCCCAGGCGGATGCGTCCGGTCTTGGCCCGGTCGCTGTCCAGCGACTGCTTCATCGCCTTGGCCGTCTCCAGCATGCGCTCGGCGTATTCCAGCACCTTGCCGCCCTCGGGCGTCAGGCTGACTCCACGCGAGTCGCGCAGCAGCAGTTTCACGCCCAGGTCGGCCTCCAGGGCGGCGATGCGGCTGGACACCGAGGCCTGGGTGGTGAACAGCTTCTCGGCGGTGAGGCGAAAGCTCTTGAGCCGGGCGACCCAGACGAAGGTTTCGAGGAAACGTAGGTTCATGATCAGTTTTTCTTGTTCCAGACCGGCGGTTTTTCTCGTTGGACGCAGGTGGCGCGGCCTTCGAACATGATACGCAGGCCGCGACGCCCGACGTCGCCCATAAAACAATACCAACAAGCCGAGGCATCCATGAACCCGACCGGCGTGCAGCAGCAGGCCCCCGCCCGTTCTTCGAGCGGCCCCTTCGCCTGGTACCGCGACATCGACTCCCAGCAACGACGCACCTTCTGGAGCTGCAAGATCGGCTACGGCCTGGACGGCATGGACACCCAGATGCTCAGCTTCGTCATCCCCACGCTGATCATGCTCTGGGGCATCACCACTGCCGAGGCCGGGCTGATCCACACCAGCACTTTGATCGCCTCGGCCCTGGGCGGCTGGGTCGCCGGTATCCTCTCCGACCGCATCGGCCGGGTGCGCACCTTGCAACTGACGGTGCTGTGGTTCGCCTTCTTCACCTTCCTCTGCGGCTTCGCCCAGAACTACGAACAACTGCTGATCGCCCGTACCCTGATGGGCTTCGGCTTCGGTGGCGAGTGGACCGCCGGCGCGGTGCTGATCGGCGAGGTGATCCGCGCCCAGGACCGTGGCAAGGCGGTGGGCATGGTGCAATCGGGCTGGGCCATTGGTTGGGGCCTGACGGCGATCCTCTATGCGCTGCTGTTCTCCTGGCTGCCGGCCGAACAGGCCTGGCGCGCGCTGTTCCTGCTGGGCTTGCTGCCGGCGATCTTCGTGATCTTCGTCCGCCGCCTGGTCAAGGACCCGGAGGTGTATCGCCAAGCCAAGGCCGCCGAAACCGCCGAGGCACCTTCTCACTTCTACGAGATCTTCGCCCCGGGCATGCTCTGGATCACCGTGCGCGCCTCGCTGCTGACCACCGGTGCGCTGGGTGGCTACTACGCCATCACCTCGTGGCTGCCGACCTTCCTCAAGAACGAGCGTGGCCTGAGCGTGCTGGGCACCGGGGGCTACCTGGCCATGGTGATCGTCGGCTCCTATATCGGCTATGTGGTCAGCGCCTACCTCAGCGACCTGTTGGGGCGGCGCAAGAACTTCATCCTGTTCGCCGTGGGCTCGTTCGTCATCGTGCTGCTGTACACGCAGGTACCGGTCAGCGATGGCGTGATGCTGTGGCTGGGGTTCCCGCTGGGCTTCTTCGCCTCGGGCATCTTCAGTGGCATGGGGTCGTTTCTCACCGAGCTGTTCCCCACCCGCATCCGCGGTTCGGGCCAGGGCTTCTGCTACAACATCGGCAAGGTCATCGCCGCGCTGTTCCCCTTGCTGATCGGCCTGATGGGCGAGAAAGTGCCGCTGGGGCTGGGTATCGGCGCGTTTGCCGCAGTCTCCTACGGCGTGGTGATCCTGGCGGCGCTGAGCCTGCCGGAAACCCGCGGCAAAGAACTCCAGGCGCGTTAAGGTAGGCCACATGAACATCGATACGGGAGTCCGCCAGGTGAAACGCCTGCTACTCAATTGCGACATGGGTGAAAGCTTTGGCAGCTGGCGCATGGGCCTGGATGCCGAGGTGATGCCTTACATCGACTGCGCCAACATCGCCTGCGGCTACCATGCCGGCGATCCCGGCACCATGCGCCGCACCGTGGCCCTGGCACTTGAGCACGGTGTGACCATCGGCGCCCATCCGGCCTACCCGGACCTGGTCGGCTTCGGGCGCCGCTCCATGGCGTGCAGCAGCGACGAAATCCGAGACTTGCTGCACTACCAGATCGGCGCGCTGGACGGCATCTGCAAGGTGCTCGGGGGGCGGGTGGCCTACGTCAAGCCCCATGGCGCGCTGTACAACGACATGATGGCCGACCCGCAGAAGCTGCGCGCGGTGCTCGAAGCCGTGGCGGCCTACGACACCAGCCTGCCGTTGATGTTGATGGCCACCGCCGATGACAGTGCGGCCCAGGCCTTGGGCGATGAGGTCGGTGTGCCGCTTTGGTTCGAGGCGTTCGCCGACCGGGCCTATACCGCCAGCGGGCACCTGGTGTCACGGCGCCTGCCCGGCGCGGTGCATCACGACCCGGCCTTGGTGGTCGAGCAGGCCGTGCGCCTGGCCCGTGGCGAAATGCTGGTGGCCGACGATGGCAGTGCCGTGCGTCTGCAGGCCCGCACGTTGTGTGTCCACGGTGACAACGACAGCTCCGTGGCTGCGGTGCGCCAGATTCGCCAGGCGCTCGATGCTTTGGGGCAACCATGAAGGCACGTCTCGAAGTGGTCGCCATCGACAGTTTGATGGTGCGGCTGTTCGACAGCATCGACGAAGCCAACATGCCGTGGATCCTCGCCGCCAGCCAGCGCCTGCGGGCGGCGTTCGGCGAGTGTTTGATCGACCTGGTGCCGTCCTACACCACATTGATGGTTCAGTTCGAGCTGGCGCCGAGTGAGGCGCGCGGGCTGATCCTGCAAGCGCTTGAAGGCTTGCAGCCGGACGCCGGCGATACTGGGCGTCGACACGAAATTCCGGTGTGGTACCACGCCAGTGTCGGCCCGGAACTGCCGGTATTGGCAGCCCGTGAAGGCCTGAGCGAAGCCGAGGTGATCCGCCTGCACAGTGGGCGTGACTACCCCGTGTTCGCCCTGGGCTTCGCGCCCGGTTTCGGCTTCATGGGCCTGGTCGACGAGCGCCTCGCCACGCCGCGGCTGAGCACGCCACGCAAGCGCGTGGCGGCGGGCAGCGTCGGTATTGCCGAGCGCCAGACTGCCGCCTACCCGGCCGTGTCTCCGGGCGGCTGGAATTTGATCGGGCGCACTCCGGTGCGCTTGTTCGACAGGAAGGGGAACAGCCTGTTGCAGCCCGGCGACCGGGTGCGCTTCGTGGCGGTCGAGCATGCGCAATTCATCAACCTGGGCGGTGACGACAGCCCGCTGGAGGCCCAGGCATGAGCCAGTTGAGGATCGAGGCCAGCACGGCGTTGTGCCTGTTGCAGGATGCCGGGCGTTTTGGTGTGCGGCACCTGGGCGTGACCCAGGGCGGGGCATTGGATTGGGTGGCGATGCGTTGGGCCAACTGGCTGCTCGACAATGCCCTGGACAGTGCAGTGGTCGAGGTTGCCCTGGGTGGTTTCACCGTCGTGGCCGAGCAGGATTGCGTACTGGCGCTGGCCGGTGCCGACCTGGACGCCCGCATCGACGACCAGCCGCTGGCGCCATGGCGCAGTTTCCGCCTGGGCAAGGGCCAATGCCTGAGCCTGCGCCAGCCACGGCACGGCGTGCGCGCTTACCTGGCGGCGCCGGGCGGCTTCCAGGGCGAGGCAGTGCTGGGCAGTTGTGCCACCGTGGTACGTGAAGAACTGGGTGGCATCGATGGGCAGGGCAGGGCGCTGAACAAGGGGCAAGTGCTGGCTTTTGGGCCGGGTTTGCCAGTGCTGCGTGAAGTGCCGGAAACACTACGCCCGGTGTATGCGGACAAGCCCGTGCTGGATTTGGTCATGGGCGCGCAGATCGGCGACTTCAGCGGCACCAGCCTGTTCGAGGTGTTCAACCGTGACTGGACGCTGGACAGCCGGGGCGACCGCATGGGTATCCGTCTGCTCGGGCCGCAGTTGGTGTACCAGGGCGTGCCGATGATCTCCGAGGGAATTCCATTGGGCGCGGTGCAGGTGCCGCCCGATGGGCAGCCGATCGTGTTGCTCAATGACCGGCAGACCATTGGTGGCTATCCAAGGCTGGGAGCATTGACGCCGTTGGCGTTGGCACGGTTGGCACAGTGCATGCCGGGGGGGGCGGTGCGCTTCAAGGCGGTGGTGCAAGATGAGGCGTGGCGGGATCAGCAGGTCTATCTGCAACATTGGCGGTGAGGCTGCCGGCCCTTTCGCGGGTAAACCCGCTCCCGCCAGGATTACACCGTACCCTGTGGGAGCGGGTTTACCCGCGAAGAAGGTACCGCTGATCTATTTGGACAGGTAACGCATCCCGTCTTCCAGCCCCTGCAAGGTCAGCGGAAACATCCTGTCCTCGATCAGGTCCCGCACCAGGTGGGTCGAGGCGGTGTAGTCCCAGGCCTGCTTCGGGTACGGGTTGATCCAGATGATTTTCCTGAATTTCTCCATGAAGCGCTGCATCCACACATACCCGGCCTCTTCGTTCCAGTGCTCGACGCTGCCACCCGGCTGGGTGATCTCGTAGGGCGCCATGGCCGCGTCACCAACGAACACCACCTTGTAGTCGTCGCCGTACTTGTGCAGCAGGTCGAAGGTGGCGAAGCGCTCGGAGGTGCGGCGCATGTTGTTCTTCCACACCGACTCGTAGATGAAGTTGTGGAAGTAGTAGTACTCCAGGTGCTTGAACTCGGTCTTGCAGGCCGAGAACAGCTCCTCGCACACCTTGACGTGGGCATCCATCGAACCGCCGATGTCGAACAGCAACAGCAGTTTCACCGTGTTGCGCCGCTCGGGGCGCATCTGGATGTTCAGCAGCCCGGCATCGCGTGCGGTATGGTCGATGGTGCCGTCGATGTCGAGCTCTTCGGCGGCACCCTCGCGGGCGAACTTGCGCAGGCGGCGCAGCGCCAGCTTGATGTTGCGGGTGCCCAGCTCGACCTGGTCGTCGAGGTTCTTGTACTCGCGCTGGTCCCACACCTTCACGGCCTTGCCCTGGCGCTTGCCGGCCTCGCCGACGCGGATGCCCTCGGGGTTGAAACCGCCTGAACCGAACGGGCTGGTGCCACCGGTGCCAATCCATTTGTTGCCACCGGCGTGCCGTTCCTTCTGCTCCTCGAGGCGCTTCTTGAACTCCTCGATCAGCTTGTCCAGGCCACCCAGGGACTGGATCTGCGCGCGCTCCTCGTCGGTCAGCGAGCGTTCGAATTCCTTGCGCAGCCATTCGTCGGGGATCAAGGCCTCGATATGCCGGTCGAGGTTCTCCAGGCCCTTGAAGTAGGCGGCGAATGCCCGGTCGAACTTGTCGAAATGGCGCTCGTCCTTCACCAGGATGGCCCGGGCGAGGTAATAGAACGCGTCCATGTCGGCGAACACCACGCCCTTCTGCAAGGCATGGTGCAGGTCGAGCAGCTCGCGCACCGATACCGGCACCTTGGCCGCGCGCATTTCATTGAACAGGTTGAGCAGCATGGCCCGGCTCCTGTCAGCGGTTGCCGCGCCGGCTCATGAAGGCCAGGCGCTCGAGCAGCTGCACGTCCTGTTCGTTCTTGACCAGGGCGCCGGCCAGCGGCGGGATGGCCTTGGTCGGGTCGCGTTCGCGCAGCACCGCTTCGCCGATGTTGTCGGCCATCAGCAGCTTGAGCCAGTCGACCAGCTCGGAGGTGGACGGTTTTTTCTTCAGGCCCGGGACCTTGCGCACGTCGAAGAACACATCCAGCGCCTCGCTGACCAGCGACTGGCTGATGTTCGGGTAGTGCACGTCGACGATCTGCTGCAGCGTGGCGCGGTCGGGGAAGGCGATGTAGTGGAAGAAGCAGCGGCGCAGGAAGGCGTCGGGCAGCTCTTTCTCGTTGTTGGAGGTGATGATGATGATCGGGCGCTGCCTGGCCTTGATCGTTTCGTCGATCTCGTAGACGTAGAACTCCATCTTGTCGAGTTCCTGCAACAGGTCGTTGGGGAACTCGATGTCGGCCTTGTCGATCTCGTCGATCAGCAGGATCACCCGCTCGTCGGCCTCGAAGGCCTCCCACAGCTTGCCCTTCTTCAGGTAGTTGCGCACGTCGTGGACCTTGTCCACGCCCAACTGCGAATCGCGCAGGCGGCTGACCGCGTCGTACTCGTACAGGCCCTGGTGGGCCTTGGTGGTCGACTTGATGTGCCAGGTGATCAGGCGGGCACCGAAGGAGGCGGCCAGTTGCTCGGCGAGCATGGTCTTGCCGGTGCCGGGCTCGCCCTTGACCAGCAGCGGGCGCTCCAGGGTGATGGCCGCGTTGACCGCCAGCTTCAGGTCGTCTGTGGCGACGTAGTCGCGGGTGCCTTCGAACTTCATGTAGCCATCCTCTGTGGGGTGTCGGTGCCGGCCCATTCGCGGGTACAGCACTACCCTTGAGGGTTGTGCCGAACCTGTGGGGGCGGGTTTACCCTCGAATGGGCCGGCCCGGACAACACATGTTTGTCATTTGTCAGCGACTATAACCCCGCACCCGGCGCCTGCAAACGCAGACCGGGTATTCAGTCCCTGAATGGTCCGTCACCCCACGTTCTGGAGCGGGCTTTACGCCCCTGCAAGGCAGGCTTACCCTTGAAGGTCCATCCGCCCGTCCATGCATTCAAGGGACCGCTGCCATGAGCCGAATCTACGCCGACAATGCCCACTCCATCGGCAACACGCCGCTGGTGCAGATCAACCGCATCGCCCCGCGCGGGGTGACCATCCTGGCCAAGATCGAGGGGCGCAACCCGGGCTATTCGGTGAAGTGCCGGATCGGCGCCAGCATGATCTGGGACGCCGAGAGCAGCGGCAAGCTCAAGCCGGGCATGACCATCGTCGAACCCACCTCGGGCAACACCGGCATCGGCCTGGCCTTCGTCGCCGCCGCCCGTGGCTACCGGCTGGTGCTGACCATGCCGGACTCGATGAGCCTGGAGCGGCGCAAGGTCTTGAAAGCGCTGGGCGCCGAGCTGGTGCTGACGGACAAGGCCAAGGGCATGAAGGGCGCCATCGAGAAAGCCAACGAGATCGTCGCCTCGGACCCGGCCCAGCACTTCCTGCCGGGCCAGTTCGACAACCCGGCCAACCCGGCCATCCACGAGAAGACCACCGGCCCGGAAATCTGGAACGACACCGATGGCGCGGTCGACGTGCTGGTGGCCGGTGTTGGTACCGGCGGTACCATCACCGGTGTGTCGCGCTACATCAAGCACACCCAGGGCAAGTCGATCCTGTCGGTGGCGGTGGAGCCGGTTAACTCGCCGCTGATCAGCCAGACCCTGGCCGGCGAAGAGCTCAAGCCCGCCCCGCACAAGATCCAGGGCATCGGCGCCGGCTTCGTGCCGAAGAACCTCGACCTGTCGATCGTCGACCAGGTCGAGACCGTCACCGAGGAGGAGTCCAAGGCCATGGCCATCCGCCTGATGCAGGAGGAGGGCATCCTCTGCGGCATCTCCTGCGGCGCGGCGATGGCGGCGGCGGTGCGCCTGGCCGAGAAACCCGAGATGCAGGGCAAGACCATCGTGGTGATCCTGCCGGACTCGGGCGAGCGCTACCTGTCGAGCATGCTGTTCAGCGACATGTTCACCGAACAGGAAAACCAGCAGTAGGCCGCTGACCTGTAGGAGCCGGCCTGCCGGCGATGGGGCGCAACGCGCCCCCAAATCCGCCGCACCTCTGATCCGGCGCAATACCGGATGCGCATCTTTATTGCACAATCCTTAACACTGCGATCCTGCCCCGGTTGTTTTTACCCGGGCAGGATGGGTTTATGATGTCCGGCTATCCGGGGATGGCCAGATTTCCCCTCCAAGGAGTGTTGCATGACCTTATCCTTTGTCGCCAAGGCAGGTGTCCTGCTGGTGTTCTTCGCCAGTGTGCTGTTCGTGCACCTGCGCGGCAAGGCGCGCCTGCCGGTGCTGCGCCAGTTCGTCAACCATTCGGCGCTGTTCGCCCCCTACAACAGCCTGATGTACCTGTTCTCCGGCGTGCCCTCCAAACCCTACCTGGACCGCCAGCGCTTCCCGGAGCTGGACGTGCTCAAGGATAACTGGGAGGTGATCCGCGAGGAGGCCATGCGCCTGTTCGACGAGGGGTACATCCGCGCCGCGGAGAAAGACAACGACGCCGGTTTCGGCTCCTTCTTCAAGAAGGGCTGGAAGCGCTTCTACCTGAAGTGGTACGACAAGCCGCTGCCGTCGGCCGAAGCGCTCTGCCCGAAGACCGTCGAACTGGTCAGCGGCATCCCCAACGTCAAGGGCGCGATGTTCGCCCTGCTGCCCGGCGGCAGCCACCTGAACCCGCACCGCGACCCGTTCGCCGGCTCCCTGCGTTACCACCTGGGTTTGTCCACCCCCAACTCGGACAACTGCCGCATCTACGTCGACGGCCAGCCGTATGCCTGGCGTGACGGCGAGGACGTGATGTTCGACGAAACCTTCGTGCACTGGGTCAAGAACGAGACCGAGGTCACCCGCGTGATCCTCTTCTGCGACGTTGAGCGCCCGCTCAACAGCCCGCTGATGACCCGCATCAACCGCAAGGTCAGCGCCTTCCTCGGCCGCGCCACCGCGCCGCAGAACACCGATGACGAACGTGTCGGCGGGATCAACCAGGCCTACGCCTGGAGCAAGCGCTTCAGCAATGTCATCAGCACCCGCGTCAAGCAGTTCAAGCGCGCCAACCCCAAGGCCTACCGCGTGCTGCGGCCGGTACTGGCGGTGGTGGTCGCCTACGCGCTGTATCGTTGGTTGTTCTGAATCGCATGGGCAGGCTCGCTCCTCGTGGGAGCGGGCTTGCCCCGCGATGATTCCACCGCTATATTCCGAAACATTCACTTCCCAGAAGACCTGTTCATGCCAGCCATCCCTTCCACCACCGCTTACGTTCTCGCGCCTGTCGCGGGCGTGGTCGTGCGTGGCAGCCAGCAGCCGGCCATGATCAGTCACTACCCACCACCTGTCAGTGGCGTTGTAGGCGGCGTAGCTCCGCCCACTCGCGCAGTCGTGGTGCTGGGCTGACCGGCCGCTGGCCGTCTCCCCACCGCACGCGCACCCTACTGAACACGGTCGGCCATCCCCTATGCGATAGGCCCTCCGTACGGCTCATTTGCCCGTATACAGGTGGCAATACATGTCTGTCTTATCCAAAGCATCCGTGGCCTCGGCGGCCACCACCAGCCTGTTCGTCCTGCTGTGGAGCAGCGGGGCGATCGTCTCCAAGCTTGGCCTGGCCCAGGCCAGCCCGTTCGCCTTCCTGCTGTTGCGCTCGGCGCTGGCGCTCTGTGGTCTGCTGCTGATCAGCCCGATGCTCGGCTTGCGCTGGCCGCGCAGCCGGGGCGCGATCCTGCGTGCCCTGGGCACGGGGGGCGTGCTGCTCGGTGCCTACCAGATCTTCTACCTGCTGGCGTTGAATACCCATGTCACCCCTGGCGTCATGGCCACGGTCATGGGCGTGCAGCCGATCCTCACCGTGGTCCTGATGGAGCGCCAGCGCTCCCTCACCCGCCTGTTCGGGCTGGGGCTCGGGTTGGCCGGGTTGGTGATGGTGGTCTACCAGGGCATCAACCTGGGCGGCGTCTCGCTCGTCGGCATGCTGTTCGCCTTGCTGGCGCTGGCCAGCATGACCCTGGGTTCGATCCTGCAGAAGCGCATCACCGACAACCCCATGGGGACCTTGCCGTTGCAGTACCTGGCCGGCTTCGCGCTATGCGCGGTGTTCGCGCCGTTCCAGGCATTGCACGTCGAATGGAACATGAGTTTCATTGGCGCGCTGCTGTGGATGGGGCTGGTGGTATCGCTACTGGCGACCCTGCTGCTGTACCGGCTGATCGCCAAGGGCAACCTGGTCAACGTCACCAGCCTGTTCTACCTGGTGCCGGCGGTGACCGCGGTGATGGACTTCTTCATCTTCGGTAACCGCCTGGCACCATTGAGCCTGCTGGGGATGGGGCTGATCGTGGTCGGGCTGTTGTTCGTATTCCGCAAGCCGGCGCTACGCGCAGCCGCGGCGTAACCCTGTAGGGGCCAGCCTTGCCGGCGAACGCAGCTGCATTCGCCAGCAAGGCCTGTCACGCTCTGGCAGGTTTCAACACCAGCCAGAGCGCCGCGCCAATCAACACCCCGCCATACAGATGCGCCATCGACAGTGGCTCATCCAGCAGCCACGCCCCCCACAGCACCCCGAACACCGGGATCAGGAAGGTCACGGTACTGGCCTTGACCGGCCCGATTTCGGCCAGCAGGCGGAAGTACAGGATGTAGGCGAATGCCGTGCACAACAGCCCCAGCCCCAGCAGCGACAACCACACCTCCCAACCACCCCAGCTGGCCGGTGGCTGGGTCAGTGCGCTCCAGGCGAACAGCGGGCTGAGCAGCAGCGTGGCCCCCAGCATGCTGCCCAGCGCCGACAGCCGGCTGTCCAGCCCGGCGACCCAGCGCCGGGCGAGAAAGCCCGCGAAGCCATAGCAGGTGGTCGCCGCCAGGCACGCCAGGGCGCCCTGCACCAGGGCCATGTCCAGCGCCACCGGGCCGGCGCCGCTGAGGATGCCCACGCCGAACAGGCCGAGGAAGATCCCGCACAGCTTGGGCAGGGTCATCGCCTCGTGGAAGAACAAGGCACCGATCAGCACCCCCATCAATGGCGTGGTGGCGTTGAAGATCGCCGAGTAACCGGCCGGCAGCACCTGTGCGGCCACCGAATAGAAGGTTGCCGGGATCCCCGAGTTGATCATCCCCAGCACCAGGCAGGCTCCCAGCTTGCCCTGGAAGTCCCAGCGCACCCGTGCCGCGGCGAGGATCGCCACCAGCCCCAGGCAAGCGATGGACACCCGGAAGAACGCCGTCGGCACCGTGCCGAGCTCGGGGGCGATGATGCGCATGAACAGGAAGCTCGCCCCCCAGACGGCGGCGAGGGTCAGCAGGCGGGCTAGGGCGGTGGGGCTCACGGTTATCTCCGGCGGTAGGGCAGGGGCGCGAGTGTACGTCAGGGGATGGGCCGGATTCTTGTGCTTTCTTGCTGTGTAAACGGGGGAGGCTGTTCGCCGGCAAGCCGGCTCCTGCTGGATTGTGGGGGCTGGTTTGCCGGTGAATGGAATGGGCTAAGCTCAGCGCTGCACCCTGCACCGGAGGCTCCGCATGACCCAACCCTGGCCCGCCGCCGAGATCGCCCGCGTGATCCTCGACGGTTTCGATGACTACCGCGAGCATTTTCGCCGCATCACCCTCGGTGCCCGCGAGCGCTTCGAGCAGGCGCAGTGGCAGGACATCCAGCACGCGGCGGCGGCACGCATCAACCTGTACGAAGAGAAGGTCGCCGAGGCCAACGGCTGGCTGCGCAAAGGGTTCGAGGCGCAGACGCTGCTGGACGTCGAGCAGTGGCCGCTGGTCAAGAACGCCTATATCCGCCTGATCGACCCGCGCCTGGACGATGAGTTGTCGGAGACCTGGTACAACTCGCTGTTCTGCAGCCTGTTCAGCCATGACCAGATCAGCGATGGCTGCATGTTCATCCACACCACCCGGCCCTCGATGCGCGGCCATGAACGTGCGGCGCAGACGCGTACCTATGCGCTGACGGACGGGCTCAAGGGGCTGTTGCGGGCGATCTTCGCCGACTACGCGTTCGACGTGCCCTATGGCAACCTGGAGGCCGACCTGTCACGCCTTGAGGAACAGTTGCGCGAATGCCTGCCCGACTGGGTCTGCAAAGACCCGCAGCTAAAGATCGAGTTGTTCACCCCAGTGCTCTACCGCAACAAGGGCGCCTATCTGGTCGGGCGCCTGTACACCCCCGACGAGCAGTGGCCGCTGGTGATCCCGCTGCTGCACCGCGAAGGGCACGGGATCGAGGCGGACGCGCTGATCACCGACGAAGCCGAAGTGTCGATCATCTTCTCCTTCACCCGCTCGTACTTCATGGTCGACGTGCCGGTGCCGGGTGAGTTCGTCAATTTCCTCAAGCGCATCCTGCCGGGCAAGCACATCGCCGAGCTGTACACCTCGATCGGTTTCTACAAGCACGGCAAGTCGGAGTTCTACCGCGCCCTGATCAACCACCTGGCCAACAGCGATGACCGCTTCGTCATGGCCCCTGGCGTGCGTGGCATGGTCATGAGTGTGTTCACCCTGCCGGGCTTCAACACCGTGTTCAAGGTCATCAAGGACCGCTTCTCGCCGTCGAAGACCGTCGACCGCGCCACGGTGATCGAGAAGTACCGGCTGGTGAAAAGCGTCGACCGTGTCGGGCGCATGGCCGATACCCAGGAGTTCGCCGATTTCCGCTTCCCGCAGGGCAAGTTCGACCCCGAATGCCTGGCCGAGCTGCTGGAGGTAGCCCCCTCGACGGTGAGCCTGGAAGGCGACACGGTGCTGATCCGCCACTGCTGGACCGAACGGCGCATGACCCCGCTCAACCTGTACCTGGAGCATGCCAGCGAGGGCCAGGTGCTGGAGGCGCTGGAGGACTACGGGCTGGCCATCAAGCAACTGGCGGCGGCGAACATCTTCCCGGGCGACATGCTGCTGAAGAACTTCGGTGTCACCCGCCATGGCCGGGTGGTGTTCTACGACTATGACGAAATCAGCTTTCTTACGGAGGTCAACTTCCGGCATATCCCGCCGCCGCGCTACCCCGAGGACGAGATGTCGGGGGAACCGTGGTATTCGATCGGGCCGCACGATGTGTTTCCCGAGGAGTTCCCGCCGTTCCTGTTCGCCGATATCGGCCAACGGCGGTTGTTCAGCCGTTTGCATGGGGAGCTGTATGACGCCGATTACTGGAAGGAATTGCAGGAGGCCATTCGCGCCGGGAAAGTGATTGATGTGTTTCCGTATCGGCGCAGGGGGCGCTGAGAGCGGGGGATTCCTTGTAGGAGCGGCTTTAGCCGCGATGCAGGCAACGCGGTGTCTGGCACCCGCTTCGCGGGTGATCGCGGCTAAAGCCGCTCCTACAGAAGTCTTGCTCAACGCTTCAGGCACTTCATTTCACTGAAATCCGCCCGCACCTTGCCCAGTTGCTGTTGCAGGTACTGACGCTGCGCTGGGCTGCTCTGTTTCATCAGGTCCACCAGCAGGCTGCGCGCCTCTTGTTCGCTGCTCTGGAACGCCTGGCGATACTCCGGCGTCCACAGGCTCTCCTTGCGCTGCAGCAACTGCGCCAGGCGCGGCTCGAAACTGGCGTCGGCACGCTGGTTGAGCGCCAGCACCAGTTGCTGCTGCCAGTGGGCGCGGTTTTTAATCCACTGGCGGTTCTGGTCCCCCAGAGCCTGGGACCAGCGCATCACCCGCTGGTGCTGTTCGCTGCTGAGTTCGCCCAGCCAGGGCTCCAGGCGCTTTTGCATGCGCGTGGCGCGCTGCTCGATCTGCTTGACCAGCGGCGTGTCGGCGTAGGCTTTCTGGCGTTTGGCGATGTCGGCGCGAAACGCCTGGCGCATTTCGGCCACCTGCTCGTCGTTCATACCGCGCAACAGTTCGGTGGCCGACGGGGTGATGGCCACGGCAACCCGGCCAATGGCCTGGCGCGCCTCCCGCGCGCGCTGTTGCAAGGCGTCATCGGTCACCGCGTCGTTGGCGACCATCGAGCGCACCTGGTCGAGCCAGTCGAGATAGCCGGGCAGCTGCGTGCGGCAGTGCCAGGCCAGCTGTTCCTTGAGCCGTTCGTCGAGCAAACGCTTCTGCTCGCGGTTCATGTCCAGATAGTCGCCCAGCGACCAGGGTACCAGGTGGTCGAGGTTGCGATAGGCCACGTCGATACGATTGCACGCCGCCAGGGTGAGGGCGAGGGCAACGGCGATGAGCAGGCGCTTGAGCATGGCGGATCCCTGCAGGGCTGGGACGCAAGGGGCGCGCGGCGGCTCCGGCGAATGGACGCTCGGGCGGCCGGGCGGGTCAGGTGTTAGAATAGCCGCCTTGTCTTGAGGATCTTCGGAAATGGCTCTGCTTGGGCGTTACAACAGTTTGCAAATCGTGAAACATGTGGAGTTCGGCCTGTACCTGGACGGCGGCGCCGACGGCGAAATCCTGCTGCCACGGCGTTACTTCCCCAAGGACGCCGAGCTCGAACTCGACGACTGGCTCAACGTGTTCATCTACCTCGACAGCGAAGACCAGCTGATCGCCACCACCGAGAAGCCGAAAATGCAGGTGGGCGAGTTCGCCAGCCTCAAGGTCAAGGACATCAACGGCGCAGGCATCTTCCTCGACTGGGGCCTCTCGAAGGACCTGCTGATGCCGTACTCGGAAGAGTCCAGGCCGCTGAAGATCGGCGACTACTGCGTGGTTCACGCCTACCTCGACAAACGCACCCGGCGCATCACCGCCACCGCCAAGCTGGACCGCTACCTGGATCGCACCCCGGTGGACTACAAGGCCGGCCAGCCGGTCGAGCTGCTGGTGGCCGGCGAGACGCCGATGGGGTTCAAGGCGATCATCAACAACCGCCACTGGGGCCTGATCCACAAGAACGAAGTGTTCAAGTTCCTGCGTTCGGGCATGCACGAGAAGGGCTTCATCAAGGAAGTGCGCCATGACGGCAAGATCGCCCTGAGCCTGCAACCGGTCGGCGAGGCGCTGGCCGACACCCTGCACGAGCAGATCATGCAGCGCCTGGAAGCCGCTGGTGGCGTGCTGCCGGTGTGCGACAAGAGCGACCCGGCGGTGATCAGCCAGATGTTCAATGTCAGCAAGGGCAACTTCAAGAAGGCGATCGGCGCACTGTTCAAGCAGGGCCGGATCGTCATCCATGACGATCGCATCGAGCGGGCCTGATCAGGCCTGCACGAAGGTCCGGAAATCCAGTTGCTCGCCGCCCGGGCGGGTGTCGCGCAGCAGCGAGTCGCGGTCGGCGCTCAGGGCCAGGCTGATGGTGGAGCGGCGCTTGCCGGGGTGGCGCACTTCCATCTGCTCCTGATGCGCGCGCAGGAAGTTGACCGGCACCTTCAGGTGCTGCAACTCGTCGGTTTCCGGGGTATGCAGCAACAGGTTGACCCAGTCGGGCTGGCCCTTGCGCAGCAGTGCCACCGGCACTTCGAACCACCACAGGTTGCGCTTCTTGTCGAGGATGGCGAACAGGGTGTTGTCGCGGTCGAGCACCGGCCGGGTCAGCGCCGCGTTGCGGCGGGCGATGGCGGTGGGTTTGTCGAGTTTCATGCAGGTTCCTGCGGGTTGACGCTAGAAAGGCCTGCCATTGTGCTGGGTGGCGCGGGGCGCGGCAAGCGCCGAACCTGCAGGAAGCCGGCTTTGCCGGCGAAAGGGCCAGTACCGCGAATGCCCACTGTTCGCCATTCGGCAGGCCCTGTTCAAACAATTTGAAACTCTGGCGCAAGCCCGCGGGTCGATCTGTTGTCGACACGATTTCCCGTGTCTTTCCCGCAAGGAGTTCTCCCATGAGCGGTACCAAAGACAAAGCGAAAGGGCTGGCCAACGAGGCCGTGGGCAACATCAAGCAGGGCGTTGGCAAGGTCACCGGCAACGACCGGTTGCGCGCCGAAGGCAAGGCCCAGGAAATCAAGGGCGAAGCGCAGCAGGCGGTGGGCAAGGTCAAGGATGCGGTGAAGAAGCCTTGATCAACCGGTGATTTAGACTTCCCGTAGGAGCCAGCAAGGCTGGCCCCTACGGTTTTGTGTTCTTGCTTGTAGCCGTTTTCTTGCATTTGGCGTTGAGTAGTCACAGCTGCGGCGCGGTCTATTAGACTTGTCCGTATTGCCACGACGATCAAGCGGCGAAAGGAGACGCTATGATTTTCCCTGAGCTGCGCGGTTTGCCCCTGCACCGCGTGCTGGTGCGCACCGTCAAGGAATTCCTCGATGACGAAATGTCCACCTATGCCAGCGCGCTGGCCTACCAGATGCTGTTCTCGCTGTTCCCCTTCCTGCTGTTCCTGATCGCCCTGATCGGTTTCCTGCACCTGCCGGACTTCTTCTCCTGGCTGCGCCTGCAGTCCGAACTGGTGCTGCCGCCCCAGGCCCTGGAGCAGGTCAACCCGGTGATCGACCAGTTGCAGCAATCGAAGGGCGGCTTGCTCTCGGTGGGTATCGTGATCGCCCTGTGGACGGCCTCGGCCGGCGTGCGCCTGATGATGAGCGCGATGAA
Source organism: Pseudomonas entomophila (assembly GCF_018417595.1). NCBI lineage: Bacteria > Pseudomonadati > Pseudomonadota > Gammaproteobacteria > Pseudomonadales > Pseudomonadaceae > Pseudomonas > Pseudomonas entomophila. The sequence continues at coordinate 4,409,384 of NZ_CP070982.1, read as the reverse complement.
CGCCGCCTACGATGTGGCCGAAGGGCGGCCGGTGTGGAAGCGCTTCCCCTTGTCGATCATCTACACCGTCGGCATCGCCGGCATGTTGCTGGCGGCGGCCGCGCTGATGGTGCTGGGGCCGCAGGTCATGGAATGGATCGCCTCGCAGGTGGGGCTGGAAGAGGCGGTGGTCGTGGTGTGGACCATCCTGCGCTGGCCGGCGATCATCATCCTGATGATGGTAGCGGTGGCCTTGATCTACTACGTCATGCCCGATGTGAAGCAGAAATTCCGCTTCATCACCCCTGGCTCGGTGCTGGCGGTGGTGGTGTGGATCGTCGCCTCCCTGGGCTTTGCCTACTACGTGAAGACGTTCGCCGACTACAACGCCATGTACGGCAGCATCGGTGCGATCATCGTGCTGTTGCTGTACTTCTACATTTCCGCCGCCGTGCTGCTGTTGGGGGCGGAGATGAACGCGGTGATCGAGCACCTGTCGGCCGAAGGCAAGAACCCGGGCGAGAAGGACTTCGCGGGCGACCAGCACCGGGATACCATCACCGTGCTTGGCCATGAACACCCCGTGGAACACGCCCCTCAAACCCGCGAGCCGAATACCTGATGATCCGTGACATTCTCAAGATGGGCGATGAACGCCTGCTGCGCATCGCCCCGCCGGTCCCCGAGCACATGCTGGGCAGCCCGGAATTGCGCCAGCTGATCGACGACATGTTCGAAACCATGGCCCACGTCGGTGGCGTGGGCCTGGCCGCGCCGCAGATCGGCATCGACCTGCAACTGGTGATCTTCGGCTTCGAGCGCAGCGAACGCTACCCGGATGCCGAAGCCGTGCCGCGGACCATCCTGCTCAACCCGGTGATCACGCCGATGTCCACCGAGGTCGAGGATGGTTGGGAGGGCTGCCTCTCGGTGCCGGGGCTGCGTGGCGTGGTGCCGCGCTACAAGCACATCAGCTATACCGGCGTCGACCCCGACGGCAACCCGATCGACCGCTTTGCCGATGGCTTCCATGCGCGGGTGGTGCAGCATGAGTGCGATCACCTGATCGGCCGTTTGTACCCCTCGCGTATTCAGGACTTCAGCAAGTTCGGCTACACCGAGGTGCTGTTCCCCGGTCTGGATGTGGCCGAGGACTGACCCCGCGCCATCGCCAGCAGTGGCTTGTTGCGCTGATAGCGGGCCAGGCGCGAGGCCAGGGCTTCGGGCAGGTCGCTGGTGGGCGTGAAGCCCAGGCGCTGGTAGAACGCCTCCAGGTCTGGATGGCAGAACAGCCAGGTCGGGCCCGGGTGCGCCGTCAAGGCCGCTTCGACCAGGCGTGACGCGACCTGCCGCCCACGCCACTGTGGCGCGACGAACAGGCCGGTAAGCCAGTGCCCTTGTGCCACAGCCTGCAGGCTCATCCCTCCCACGATTTCATCGGCACGGGCCACCCACAGCTCCCCCTCGCCGCTGGCGCGCATGCGCGAGCCGTGCTGGCGATAGAAGTGCTCCAGCAGGCGGCGTTGCAACTGTGGAAGGTGCATGCAGGTCAGCGTGGTCAAAAGTGTTCTCACCATAGGGGCCGGCTTGCCGGCGAATGTGCCAGAACAGGCACCTGAACTTTAGGCCGTGCTTTGTCGCAGATTGTTGCAAATCCGACAAGGGTGAATATCCGACATAAGGGTTCAACTATTCCGGACGGGGAGTAGACTTTCCCTCATCCCCCCGGCAGTACGATAAAGCGGGATCGGTACTTCGTGTCATCCCAGCAGTCGATGACAACTTCTCCGCGCCATTGACGGCATCAGAAGTCACGCGATCAGCTTGATAGCCATCAAGGTCGATATCCATGAAAGCCTTACTGATTCTTGCATTGGTCGGTATATCCTCGTTCGCCTACGCGGACCAGGCCAAGACCGCAGCCACCCAACCCGCAGTCGAGCAGTACGACTATTCCACCAACCTCGACATCAAGCGCGTGATCAGCTTGTCGACCATCCCCAACGTGTGCGAAGTGGTGCCGGCCACCATGACCTACGAGGACCATCAGGGGCAGGTGCACACCCTCCAGTACCGCGCCCTGGGCGAGGGTTGCCGGTTGAATTGAGCCGTACAAAAAAGGTTCTTGGGAGCGAGTTAACCTCGAGCCTTGTGCAATCCCTGTGGGAGCGGCCTTGTGTCGCGAAAGGGCTGCGTAGCAGCCCCAGATTCCAGTGTTGGCTTAAAGGTCGCCGGGGCCGCTTTGCGGCCCTTTCGCGACACAAGGCCGCTCCCACAGGGGCAGGTATCAATCCCGAGCTCCCTGCAAGACAGTTGCTCCCACGAGCTCCAGCCCCTGCTTCAACTGCGCCCGGCTGTGCGCCGCCGACAGGCTGACCCGCACTGCCCGCACGCTGTCCGTGCCCACCGCGAACACGCTGGCCGGCACGATCTCCACCCCTTGCGCCCGACACCGGGCAACCACTTTCTCGGCGTCTTCTGGCGTGGCCAGCCAGGCATGGGGCGAGGGCACGCCGGCGATCGGTAGCGCATCCCCCAGCAGCGCCCGGGCCAGGCGCCAGCGTTCGCCAAGTTCTTCCCGCTGCCACGCCAGGCGCCGGGCGGCGGTGCCGTCGGCGATCCACTGGCAGGCGATACGCAGGTTCAAGGGTGATACCGACCAGTGGCTGGCCTGGGCGTAAGGGTCGATCTGCTCCAGCAACGCCGGTTGGGCCGCGATCCATCCCAGGCGCAGGCCGGCGGCCACGGTCTTGGACAGGCTGGTGATCAGTACGCCTCGGCCTTCGAGCAACGGGTAGAGCGGCGGCCGATCGGTCAATGCGCCATACACATCATCTTCGATCACCAGTAGCTCATGACGCCTGGCGACGTCCGCCAGCGCCTGGCGCCGAGCTTCGTCCATGCAGGTGCCGGTGGGGTTGTGCAGGGTTGGGGTGGTCACCAGTATCCTCGCACCACTGGCCCGAGCGACACGGTCCAGTTCATCCGGGCGCAGACCCTGGTCGTCCAGGGCCACGCCATGCACCGGCAGGCGCAATTGGCGGCAGGCGGCCTTGATGCCCGGTGCGGTCAGCGCCTCGACCATCACCGGCTCACCCGCTTGGCACAACGACTGCAGCACGAGGGTCAGCGCCTGCTGGGCACCGCCGCAGAGCATCACCTCCTCAGGTGCCAGGTCCAGGCCGCGATTGGCCAGCCAGCGGGCGCCCTGGATCCGCCCCAGCATCAGTTGCTCAGGCCCCAGGTAATGGTCGAGCAGGGCGGTTTCACCCTGTTCGAGCAAGCCGCGCAGGCTGTGCTCCAGGTCGCGATTGTGCGGATCGGCCACGGGCACGTTGGTCGACAGGTCGATCAGCGGATGCTGGTGATCAGGCTGCTTGAGGCGGAACAGCGTCGCCTCCTTGCTCCCCGCCAGCACATAGGTGCCACGGCCCACCTCGCCGGAAACCAGGTGGCGCGCCGCCGCTTCGCGGTAGGCCTGCTGGGTGGTGCTGGGGTTGAGCCCCAGGGCCCAGGCCAGGCGTCGTTGCGGTGGCAGGCGCTGGCCGACCGTGAGTTCGCCGCGCTCGATGGCGTCGGCGATGGCTTCGACCAGCGCCAGGTACCGGGGCTTGCCGTCGTCTTGCAGGAGGGGCGTCCACACGAAATTGCTACCCATGCAATATAACTTTGGACCCATACAATGCCCGGCGCTTAGCATCGGTTCAACCCCAACCGATGAAGGATGCCCGCCATGTTCGACCTGCCCGCCCTGCGCGAAGCCGCCACGTTCGTCCACCAGCATGTGCCACCGACCCCGCAGCACGCCTGGCCGCTGCTGGCCGAGCGGTTGGGTTGCCAGGTGTGGGTCAAGCACGAGAACCATGCGCCCACCGGTGCCTTCAAGGTGCGCGGTGGCCTGGTCTACGTGCGTGCGTTGCTGGCCAGCGGCCAGGTGCCGCGCGGGTTGGTTACCGCGACCCGGGGCAACCACGGCCAGAGCATGGCCCTGGCGGCGCGCCAGGCCGGCCTGCCGCTGGTGATCGTGGTACCGCAAGGCAACTCCCGCGAGAAGAACGCCGCCATGCGCGCACTGGGCGCCGAGCTGGTGGAACATGGCGTCGACTTCGACGTGGCGCGGGAGGAAGCGGCGAGGATCGCCGAGGCCCGTGGCTATGCGATGGTGCCGTCGTTCCACCCGGAACTGGTGCGCGGCGTGGCTACCTACGCCCTGGAACTGTTCGAGGCAGTGAGCGGGCTGGATTGCGTGTACGTGCCGATCGGCATGGGCTCGGGCATCTGCGGGCTTATCCAGGCGCGCAACCTGCTGGGGCTGGACACCGAGATCGTCGGCGTGGTCTCCAGTGCTGCGGACGCCTATGCCCAGAGTTTCGAGCTGGGGCGTATCGTCACCACGGCCACTGCGGACACCTTCGCCGACGGCATGGCCTGCCGCGTGCCCCATCCGGAGGCCTTCGCCCTGGTTCGCGAAAATGCCGCACGCATCGTGCGGGTGGATGACCGTGAGATCGCGGCCGCCATGCGGCTGTACCACGAAGCCACTCACAACACGGCCGAAGGGGCCGGCGCCGCAGCCTTGGCGGCGTTGCTGCAGGAGCGCGAGCGCCAGGCCGGCAAGCGTGTCGCGGTGGTGCTCAGCGGAGCGAATGTGGACCGGGGGCGGTATGCGCAGGTGTTGGCGGGGGATGAAAAATCCTGAATGAATGTCATGGAAAAAGTGCTATCTTATTTTGATAGCATTTCCCGATGAACACTCGATATCGCAAAATTCTGGACAGCATCTTCAGAACGCCGACTACTGCTTCTCTGCCATTTGCCGAGATCGAAGCATTGGTGTTGTACCTGGGTGGCCAGGTACTCGAACGGCAAGGCTCCAGGGTCAAGATCCAGCTCAGTGGCCAGTTCTGGCGATGCCATCGTCCACACCCTGGCAAGGAGGCCAGGCGATATCAGATTGAAGAAGCCCGCGAGTTCCTGTTGCGGGCAGGAGTCCGACCATGAGTTGCATGCGTTACAAGGGCTATGCCGCACGTGTCGAGTACGACGAGCGCGACGATATCTTCGTTGGCCGCGTGCTTGGCCTGCGCGACATCATCAGCTTCCACGCAAGCTCGGTTCCCGAGCTGCATGAGGCATTCCGCGAGGCACTTGATGACTACCTGGCCGACTGTGCAGAGCAGGGCATCACCCCGGAAAAACCGGCTTCCGGCAAGGTCATGCTGCGTATTCGCCCTGAAGTCCATGCCGCCGCCAGCATTGCGGCGAGGGCGGCGGGAAAGAGCCTGAATCAATGGGCTGACGAAGTCTTCGAGCAGGCCGCGATGGCCTGACAGGGTTGGCGCCATTCGTCGGCATGGCTATTGTGGCGCACCATCAACCCAGTACCCACACGAGTCTTGCATGCCCTTCTCCAACGGTTTCCTGCTCAGCCTGTCCCTTTGCCTGGATATTGGCATTGCCAATATCGCCATGATCACCCTGGCCATGCAGCGCGGCTTCCTCCAGGGGTTCTGGCTGGGCCTGGGCACCTGTGTCGGCGACCTGGTCTACGCGATTGCCGCGCTGGCCGGCATGACCGTGCTGCTGCAGTTCGAAAGCGTGCGCTGGACCCTGTGGCTGGGCGGCTCGGCGCTGCTGGTGTGGTTCGCCCTGAAGATGCTGCTGGCGGCCTGGCGCGGCGGGCACCTGGCGTCGCGGGGCGAGGTGGTGGTGGAGTCGGGCTGGCGCGAGTTCCTGCGTGGGATCTTCCTGGCCATGTCCTCGCCCAGCGCCATCCTCTGGTTCGCGGCGGTGGGTGGGGTGCTGATCTCCAGGTCCGGTGGTGGCAGCCTGCTCGACGCGGGGTTGTTCCTGGGGGGCTTCTTCGCCGCCGGGCTGGTCTGGTGCCTGTCGCTGTGCGGCATCGCCAGCCATGGCGGGCGCCTGCTCGGTGATCGGCTGCTGACGTGGTCCTACCTGCTGTCGGCGGCCATTTTCTGCTATTTCGCGGTGTATGTGATTGTCTCCGGTTATCGCGAATTCATCCTCGCTGCATCTATTTGAATGTTCGATGCGGATGTGTGGTGCGAATTTTCGCGTTATCTTGTTTATAATTTTGTTTAGATATTTTTAGGTTTGTAAGGCGCCTCCTACTTTGTATTGGGAAGCGTCTTATTGATTGTTTTGTGCGGGTAATTATTTGTCGATATTTAATATAAAAATAAATTGAAATAAATTCGAGTTTCTCTTTTTAAATCATTTGCTTGTGTGTGGTTGCGCAAAAGTTGCGCACTTTCATTGCCTTATGCTTCGGGTACTTCTCAACGGCTTCAACGCGCCCCGTACTTGCACTTTCGTGTGGGTGCGGCGCCGTGAGCGTACCTGGCATAAGGATGGCGAATGTTCGGATCAGGAGATCAGCCCCGATTCAGCTTGCAGGTCCACGGTGTTCAAACGGACTTGCAAGTATTGCGTTTCACCGGCAAGGAGGCGCTTGGCACGCCTTACCTGTTCAGTGTCGAACTGGTCAGCGAAGACCCGGCCATCGACCTGGAACACCTGCTGCACAAACTGGCGACCTTGCAGATCGGCGGCGACGGCCAGTGCATCCACGGGCAGATCGCCTGCGTCTCCCAGGGCGACACCGGCGCCCGGCTGACCCACTACCGGCTGGAGCTGGTCCCGCGCCTGGCCTACCTCGAGCACAACCGCGACCTGCGCATCTTCCAGCAGCAAACCGTGCCGCAGATCATCGCCGCGGTGCTCAAGGCCCACGGCATCCTCGCCGACGCCTACCGATTCCAGCTTGGCCCCACGGTCTACCTCAAGCGCGACTATTGCACCCAGTACGACGAGACCGACCTGGCGTTCATCCAGCGGCTGTGCGCGGAGGAGGGGCTGCACTACCATTTCGAGCACAGCCCCGACGGCCACCTGCTGGTGTTCGGCGACGACCAGAGCGCCTTCCCGCGCCTGGCCCGGCCGACCCGCTTCGCCCCCGACAGTGGCCAGGCCCGGGACCAGCCGGTGGTCAACCGCTTCGGCGCGCGGGTGGCGGCCCGCACCGCCAGGGCCAGCCGACGCGGTTACGACTTCGAAAAGCCCAACCTGCTGCTGCACGGCGCACATCAACCCGAACTGCCCGTGCCCCAGCCGGACGTCGAGGACTACGGGTTTCCCGGGGACTTCACCGACCGCGAAGGCGCTCGCCACGTGAGCCAGCGGGCCCTCGAAAGCCTTAGGGCCGACTACCTGCAAGCCGAGGGCAACAGCGACCAGCCGGCCCTGCGCAGTGGCCATTTCTTCACCCTCGAAGCGCACCCCCGCGATGCCTGGAACGCCCTGTGGCTCCTGGCCGAGGTCAGCCACGAAGGCCATCAGCCACAAGTCCTGGAAGAGGCTGGCGGCGAAGGCGGGGCGGCGACCTGGCAGGGCTATCGCAACCAGTTCAAGGCGCTGCCCTGGGGTACTCCCTATCGGCCACCGGCACCCGGCCAGCGGCCACGCATCCACGGCGCCCAGACCGCCAGGGTGACCGGCCCGGCAGGTGAAGAGATCCACTGCGACGCCCTCGGCAGGATCAAGGTGCAGTTCCACTGGGACCGCGACGGCCAGCGCGACGAAAAGACCAGCTGCTGGCTGCGTGTGGCCAGCAACTGGGCGGGCAACGGCTACGGCAGCCTGGTCATTCCCCGGGTCGGCATGGAGGTGCTGGTGGCGTTCCTCGACGGCGACCCTGACCGGCCAGTGGTCGCCGGCTGCCTGTACAACGCCGCTCACCTGCCGCCCCTGGAACTGCCCGCCAACAAGACCCGCAGCGTGTTCAAGACGGCCAGCTCGCCGGGGGCCGAGGGCAGCAACGAACTGCGCATCGAGGACCGCCAGGGGCAGGAGCAGATCTTCATTCATGCCCAGCGCGACTGGGAACAGAGCGTCGGCCACGACCAGCGCGTTCAGGTCCGCAACGAGCGCCACGACACCGTGCAGGGCGACGTCCACAGCGAGTACCACGCCCAGCAACATCGCACCGTGCATGGCGACCGCAAGACCGAGTTGCGTGGTGACGATCACCTGAGTATCGCCAACTCCCGGCACATGAAGCTGGGCCAGGCGTTGCTGGTCGAGGCCGGGCAGGAGGTCCACCTGTCAGCCGGCAGGCGGCTGGTGCTCGATGCCGGCAGCGAGGTGGTACTGCGCGCTGGTGGTGGTTTTGTGCGGGTCGATGCCAATGGGGTGACGTTTGGCAAAGGGCTCTATGTCGACTCAGACGGCCAGGTCGCTGGTGGCACCCCGGCCATGCCCCTGCTTCCGGGCGCCACCGCCCAGGCCGAGCAGGCCGTGGCAGGCCGGCCGCTGACCCAGGCGCAGCTCGATACCTTCCGCCGCAACGCCGCGTTCTGCGAAGAGTGCGAGCGGTGCAAGGAGGGCGCCTGTGACCTGTGAAACCCTCACCCCCGAAGCCTGGCTCGCGGCCAATCCCCTGGCCGATGGCGAACGTCTGTACGTGGTGTTCGGCAGCGTCAGCGAGGCCGACGCGCTGGCGGCTTACCGCCGACACGACGGTTTTCAGGTACCCCTGCCGTTGTGGAAAGGCACCCCCTACGCCGGCTGGCTCGAAGCCATGCCCTACCTGGTGGAGGCCGCGCCCCAGGGCGAGTTCCTCGCCTGGTGCGGCACCGCCGGTTGCCGCGACTGGGGCTGGCTGGCGGTGTCGTCGCACCCGCCCGCGCAGGTGTTCGAGTACCTGCGCAGCCTGACCCAGGTGAAGCTGCCGGACGGCACTGCGGTGTTCCTGCGCCTGTGGGACGGCCACCAACTGCTGGCCCTGCTCGACCACGAGCAGGCCGGTTCGCCCACGTTGCTGCCGGTGTTCAGCCGGGTCTGGAGCAACGGCCAGGCGCGCTCGTTGCGCCAGGCCGCGCGCCTGAACATCGAGCCATTCCCCTGGTGGCCGGTCAGCGCCGAACTGCTCGAGCACCTGCACCGGCGCGACCCCGGCCCGGTCATCGACAACCTCATGCAATGGCTGCGCGAGGTCCACCCCGATCTCTACTTCGCCCTCCCCGAGGCCACCCTGCGCTGCAAGGTCGAGCGCCTGGCCCTGGGTGCCCCGCTCGACACGCCAGCCATGGAACGGCTGCTGGCGCACGTGAACAAGGACATCACCCCATGAGCCTCCTGATCTACGCCAAGTTCCTCTACGACAACCTCGACGCCCGCAAGCCCGACGGCCCGGCGCGGATCACCCATTTCCGCCAGCACAGCCTGGCCACTTTCGAAAAGTTGCAGGACAGCCTGTGGCTGGGCTGGGCGCTGAACCTGGAGCAGGAGCTGCGCTTCACCGACAGCGAGGGCAACGAGGTGCTGCGCCAGGCCAAGGGGCTGGGGGCGCGCACGATCACTGGCTACGCCAACTGCCCGGCCAATGGCGTGCTGAACATCGTGCACCGCTTCGAGAGCCTGGCCTTCGTGCCCATCGGCGGCACGCCCTACGCGCTGGTGGAGCAGGTGCCGCCAGGCCAGGCCCCGCAGCGCTTCGAGGGCCAGCTCGACGAGCAGGGCAGGGCGACCATCAGCGGCTGCCACGCCAACCGCCGCTACACATTGTTGTTCCACCCCAAGGTCGGCCCGGCCGAGATCGAGGCGCTGCACGGCTCCTACGACGGTCTGCTCGACCAGCTCAAGGGCTGGCTGGACAGCGAGTGGGCCGAGCGCATCGGCCCGCACTGGGACCGCATGCCGCCGGTGGGCTCCTTGCAACGCCTGAAGGACATCAACGCGGCGATGTACAAGGGCGTCAGCAGCGTGTTGATGAACCTGCTCGACGACCTCAAGACCCTGGTCAAGCTGCTGTTCAACCTCGATGGCGCCCGCGACAAGCTGTTGCAGCACATCAGCGAGGCGGACTTCCAGAAGCTCAAGGCCCAGGCGGCCAGCCTGCTGCACACCGCCAACCTGATGCTCCACGACGAGCTGCTGATGTTCTTCTACGCCACCGCGATCCTGCAGTGGCTGGCCCTGACCCCGCCCGAATGGCAGGCCCAGGCTTTCGCCATGCTCAACGCCGGCCTGTTGCTGGACGTGCTGTCCGGTGGCCTGGGCCTGGCGTTCCGGCTGACCGCCAAGGGCCTCAAGCATGCGGGCGGCGTTGCCAGCGACCTGCTCGGCAGCCTGCAACGGTTGATCGACCTCAGCCGCGACCACGCCCTGGCGGCCCATGCCCGCCTGGCCAAGCCGCTGCTGACGGGCGGCAGCGTCGAGGTCAACAGCGCCGCCAAGGTACCGCTGGCCATCAAGAGCGCCCCGCAAGACCTCGACATGGTGGTGGACGACGCCGTCTCGGTGGTGCGTGGCAAGCGCCAGGCGGCGCTGCGGGTAGAGCCGGAAGCGGACCTGCCCGACGCCCCCAGCCAGCCCCGCACCCCCAGCGACAAGCCCGCCCAGCGCGCCGACGAGACCGTCACCAACCGTTGCCCGGTGTCGATGGTCACCGGCGAGGAGCTGCTCACGCTGCAGGATGCCGAGCTGTTCGGCGTGCTGCCGCTGGCCTGGGTGCGGATGTACCGCACCAGCGCGGCCGAGATCGACCACGGCCTGGGCCCCGGCTGGAGCCACAGCCTGTGCCACCAGCTGCAGGCCGACGGCCAGGGCGTGGTGTGGTGCGACCACGAGAACCGCCGCACCCGCTTCCCGATGCCCGACAGCCGCCGCCCATTCATCTGCAACAGCCTGAGCAACGCGGCGATCTTCCTCGGTGAGGCCGAGGGCGAGCTGGTGATCGCCGAAGCCGGCGAGCGCCCGCGCTACCTGCATTTCATCGATGGCCGCCTGGTCGCCCTGAGCGACGCCTACGACAATCGGCTCACCCTCGGCCATGACCGCGCCGGCCGCCTGGAACACGTCGACAACGGCGCCGGCAACCGCCTGTACCTGGCGTACCAGGGCAGCCGCCTGGTGGCGCTGGAGCTGCAGGTGCGCCAGCCGCTGCTGGATGCGAAGGGGCGCGAGCAGTCGCCCTGGGTGCGCGTGGCGACCCTGGCCAGCTACCACTACAACGACGCCGGGCAACTGATCGAGGCAGGCAACGGCCTGGACGAGCGCGAGCGCTACCGCTACGACGCCGCCAACGTCATCCTCGAGCGGCTGCTGGCCGGCGGCGCGGCGTTCTACTGGGAATGGGAGGGCGAAGGCAAGCAGGCCCGCTGCGTGCGCCACTGGTCCAGCGTGCCGGGCCTGGAGGCGCGCTACCAGTGGGACGGGCAGGGCGCCGTCACGGTGCACAACGCCGACGGCAGCCAGCAGGTGTTCCAGCACGACGACAAGGCCCGGCTGGTGCGCCAGGTCGACGCCGACGGCGCCGAGCACCACAAGACCTACGACGACCACGGCCGCCTGGTAGCTGAGCGCAATCCGCTGGGCGCCGAAACCGTCTACAGCTATGACGAAGCCGGGCACTTGCTGTCGGTGCAGCCCGAAGACGGCGAAGCGACCCACTACCACTACCGCGACGGCCATGTCTGCGAAGTGCGCCGTGGGCAGGCGCGCTGGTTGTACCAGCGCAATGCCCAGGGCGATGTGATCCGCCAGACCGACCCGTGCGGGCAGGTCACCGGTTACCTCTACGATACGCAGGGGCGCCTGGTCGGTATCCGCCAGGCCGACGGCAGCCTGCACGAGCTGGGCTGGAGCGCTGCCGGGCAGCTGGTCAGTGAAACCCTGCCGGGCGGCGGCTCGCGGCGTTACCGCTACGACGCCCTGGGTCGCCTGGTGATGCGCCAGCGCGAGAACGCCGCGGTCACCCAGTACAAGTGGGACCTGGCCGGGCGCGTCAGCGAGGTGTCGCTGCCCGGCGGCGGCGTGCGCCGTTACGAATACAACGCCTATGGCCGGGTGACCGCCCAGCGTGACGAACTGGGGCGGGTGACCCGCTTCGAGTACGACGACGGTCTGCACCTGCCGTCCCGGCGCATCGACCCCGATGGCAGCTTTCTCAGCTACCGCTACGACAATCCCCAGCTGCAGCTGTCGGAGGTGGTCAACGCCCGCGGCGAACACTACCGCCTGGCCTACCACCCCAACGGCCTGCTCGCCGAGGAGACCGGCTTCGACGGGCAAGTCACCCGCTACCGCTACGACCTCAACGGCCAGTTGCTGGAAAAGGCCGAGCACGGCGAGACCGGCGAGCCGTGGCTGACCCGCTACACCCGGGACAAACAGGGCCGTCTGCTGGTCAAGACCCTGCCCGACGGGCAACAGGTCGAGCACAGCTATGACGCCCTCGGCCGCCTGGTGCAGGTAGATGACGGTCACTGGCCGCTGGCCTACACGTATGACCTGTGCGACCGCCTGGTGACCGAGCACCAGGGCTGGGCGACCCTGCACTATGGCTACGACGCCATGGGCCGGGTCAGCCACTGCCGGCTGCCCGACGGCAGCCGCCTGGACTACCGCTACCAGCCCGGCGACCACCTGCAGGCCATCGACCTCGACGGCCAGCGCCTGACGGCCCATCGCACCCAGCACGGCCGCGAAGTGGCCCGTCAGCAGGGCGACCTGCTCAGCCAGTTCCAGTACGACGGCCAGGGCCGCCTGCTGGCCCAGCGGGTCGATCGCAAGGAAGGCTCGGTGTTCCTGCGGCGTTACCACTACGACGACAGCGGCAACCTCACCCGCCTGGAAGACACCCGCCGCGGCACCCGCACCTACCAGTACGACCCCCTGGACCGCCTGACCGCCGTGCGCGGCGAACTGGCCGAGTACTTCGTCCACGACCCCGCCGGCAACCTCCTGGCCCAGAGCGGCCTGCACGGCGACCCGCGCGATGTGCGGGTCGAGGCCAACCGCCTGCTGATGCACGGCGACAGCCACTACGACTACGACCGCTTCGGCAACCAGGTGAGCGAGCGCCGCGGCCATGGCCAGCAGCTGGTCACCCATTATCACTACGACAGCCAGCACCGCCTGGCCTGCGTCGACCTGCCCGACGGCCGCCAGGCCCGCTATCGCTACGACGCTTTCGGCCGCCGCGTGTCCAAGGCCGTCGGCGACACCGTCACTACGTTCATCTGGCAGGGCGAGCGCCTGTTGGCCGAGCACTGCCAGGGCCGCTGGCGCAGCTACGTCTACGAGCCCGGCGGCTTCCGCCCCATGGTGATGTTGCTGCGCGACGGCGACGGCCCCGCCGAAACCCTGCACTACCACCTCGACCACCTCGGCACGCCCCAGGAGCTGACCTCGAGCAGCGGGCGCGTTCGCTGGTCGGCGCGCTACCGCGCCTACGGCCATGTCCTGCGCCTGGACGTGGACCACATCGACAACCCCTTGCGGTTCCAGGGGCAGTACTACGATGAAGAAACCGGGCTGCATTACAACCGACACCGTTATTACAACCCACAGACAGGGCGGTATCTAACGCCGGATCCGATTGGATTGGCGGGTGGGGTCAATGGGTATTTGTATGGTGTGAATCCGACGGGGTGGGTGGATCCGTTGGGGTTAAGTAATTGCCCTGGAGAAGAGTCGTGCACAATTCTCGAAAAAGCACACCGTACGGATGATGTTCGCGCCCCTATTGATCCGTATGATGGAAGTAAATACGGGCATGCATTTACTCGTCATGGGAAGGAGAATACACGTTTTCTTAAGAGTAGAGCTGAGAAAATGAATAGAGCGAATGGGCAATGGCTGGATGACTTTGCTGCGGCGGAATTTGTTGATTCTGTACCGGGGGTTGGGAAAGTTGTTGTGGATCTTCCAAGTCATGTGCCCGCTAGGTTAGTTAATCCAGATGGGACATTTTCACCAGTGTTTAAAGTGACAATAGTTAGGAATGGGTTAGGGCGAATGATAACGGCTTTTCCAGGGGAGATGCCTTGATGACCTACTACGGTGCACCGCTAGATGTATGTGTGCGGGTTTCTGAGTTGCTAGGTCTTCCTATTGAGGAAATGGGGGAGGATTGGGAGATTATATTGGCGGATGTTTCGTTGATTTCTCCGGCGATTCATATTCTTGAGGAGTGTAAGGAGTCTTGGATGGTTAGGGCTGCTGTCGGATGTATTTTGGTGGAGAGCTTGAATGGATATATGTTGGATGAGGGGGCTAATCATTTTCTGCATGAGAAAGCCTACTCTGCGCTTCGTGCGGATTCAGAGGTTATAAATGCTGTGAGGGATTTTTGGATCGGAGGTGGGGTTCGCAGTGCATACATAAGGGATCTATTATTGAAATAGTTAAGTTAGATCTGGGGCTTGCAGGGGCAATCTGGAGAAGGGTAAGTCCCTGCTCGCAGGGGTACTCCCAGGTCTGTCGAGCAGCTCCGTAGACGGGATGGTGGCTTCCGCTACATAGCAATGTTTTTGCGCGACGGTGATGGTCCCGCCGAAACCCTGCACTACCACCTCGACCACAGGTTATGACATCGAGCAGCGGGCGCGTTCGCTGTTTGGCGCGCTACCGCGCCTACGGCCATGTCCTGCGCCTGGACGTGGACCACATCGACAACCCCTGCGGTTTCAGGGGCAGTACTACGATGAAGAAACCGGGCTGCATTACACCGGGTGGTATCTGACGCCGGATCCGATTGGATTGGCGGGTGGGGTCAATGGGTATTTGAAGGGGGTAATATGATTGGCGCTAACGATGAGAAGGTAATGAAAGCTTGTATGGATGTTTTTGAAGTGACGAGTAGCTTGGAGTGTCGGAGTTTTATAGGTGTTTTGCTCGATGGGCTTCTGGACTTAAAGTGTGTTGGGTTGGAAATGGCAGGTGTCTATCTTGGGTGTGATAGTGATCCTCTCAGTATTCCAGATTATCTGGATATTGAGGGTTTTGATATGTCGTTTGAGTATATGGATAGGTATGTTGTTTGCTCTATGGTTGAAGGTGCTAAATTCATAAAGGAGTGGTGTGATGCTAATGTGCTCGTGGAAAAGGAGAGGGTAAGTAAATCTTGTGATAAGTTGGTGGGGCTTTACGGTGGTATGACTGTCCTTGTTAAGAATGAAACTCCTAAAGATTGCCTTTTGGGTGTTTTTCTTTGTTCTGGATTTGGTGTGAATGGTTGCATTGGAGATCTGCTTGAGTCTCTCTTGAGCTTCAAGGGAGTAAGTGTAGGTATGTCTGGGGTTTATCTGGGGTGTGATGAGGATCCGGAAAATGTCCCAGCGTATTTGAGTGGCAAAGGGGTTGAGATGTCATTTGGTTATATGGGTGAGTACGTCGTTTGTTCCATGTCTGTTGGGGCTTTTTATATCCGTGATTGGTGTGAAAAAAACGTCCGCTCTGAAAGTGTTGGATCTGAAAGGGTGGCGATAATGGCTGCCTGTAATAGGTTGGTGAAGCTCTATGAAGATTTTGATGATGTAAGGCATGAGCTTTAGAAGGTTATGCGGTGTTTGCTCTGATGTTCTAGTTGGAGTGGTTGTCAATTTTTGTCAGGTCGGATGTGTTTTGGTGGAGAGCTTGTGTGGATATAGGTTGGATGAAGGGGGTAATCATTTTCTGCATGAAGAAACCGCCGGTAAACGGGCGCGCGCGGGTGGTGTGAGAGGTCACATACTTGTGCAGAGAGGCCATGTGAGCAGGGGTAAAATATCCACTGAGAAGGGGCGATGATGTGGAGTATTTAAAGATTGAAATTGAAGAAGAAATTAAGGCTAATTCGATTAAGGCTGAGCGGATTGAAGAGGTGGGGTTGCGAGGTTTGCTAAATTATTTAGATTTGAATTTTTATGGTGGTTGCGGGAATCTTGATTCGCTTTATATGCAGAGGGCTTGTAGGTATTATGATGAAAATTTCTGGAGAGGCATATCTAAGCAGTCTGAAGAGTTTGTGTATTTGTTGGTGGTGGATGAAAAATGGCATGCCTGGAAGTTTGAGAGCAAGGAAGGTCTACAGCTTTTGATAAACGAAACTACGGCGTTTAGATTTTGGCTGCTTGATGCTACAAGACGCGTACTGGTGTATTTCGGGGATAGTGATTGTGTGCATTGGTCGCGAGTCGAGTGATTGTGTTGGAGGAGGGGCGTGTTGACCGAGATATGAAGGGTTTGGGAAATTAGAGTGCCGGTTGAAGTTTGGTTGTATTTTGTAAGTGGCTAAAGGAAGTGTGGAGTGAAGCTGTTCGTGGGGCGGGAGTGCTAAGGCTGAGTTTGAGGAGGTGGAATGAGAGGTCTTGTCTTTGTAGGGTTTGAGATTTCAGATGATTCAAATGAAGGAGTGGGAGTGACTGTTGGTGAATCTATTCTAGTTGATAGAAAGGCGGGTCAGTGAATTCTCATGTTGAATGTCAAATGCCTGGGAGGCGGGACAAGGCTGGAAGCAAGTGAGGCGCATCCTGGTAAAAGAGGTTTCGGCGAGTAGTAAGCGTGTTCAGGATGAGAAGGGGAGAGAAAAATAAAATGGGTTACTTGCAAAGTGAGATCGAGGAAGAATTGCTGGGTAATTCTATTGAAGCTATGCATTTTACTGGTTTGGAGTTGGATGGGTTCTTGAATCATATAAGAAAGACTTTCTATAGAGGTGATCGTGGGCTTGATCCAAACTGCTTGAGCGAGGCGGGTAGTTTTTATGATGCGAATTTTTGGAGAAAAATAATAGATCAGAAAGAAGACTTTGTATATTTGATGGTTTTTGATGGTGGGTGGCATGTTTGGAGGTTTGAGTCGTCGGGTGATTTGCAGTTAATACTTGGTCAAACTACTGGGTACGTGTTTTGGTTGCTTGACTCAACTAAGAAGACTTTGGTTTATTGCGGTGATAGTGATGAGGTGGTTTGGTCCCGACGGCCCCGCAAGCCCTGATGGAAATCTGGATTCCCCTGGAGCGATCATGATCCACCCTTGCACCGACCCGACCACCCCGGCCTGGCTGCACCTGCGCAGTGCCCTCTGGCCCGACAGCGCGGCGGCCGAGCACCTGGCGGAAATGGCCGATATTGCCCTCCGCCCCGATACCTTCGTGGCCCTGTTGGCGTACGACGAGCAGGGCGGGGCGCTAGGGCTGGCCGAGGCGTCGGTGCGCCATGACTACGTCAATGGCAGCAATACGTCGCCGGTGGCGTACCTCGAAGGCATCTTCGTCGAGCCGGCCCGGCGCGGCCAGGGCATCGCCCGCCAGCTGATCGCGGCCGTCGAACGCTGGGCGGCCGGCAAAGGCTGCCGCGAACTGGCCTCGGACGCCGCGCTGGACAACCTTGGTAGCCAGCATATGCACGCGGCCCTGGGCTTTGCCGAGACCGAGCGGGTGGTGTACTTCCTCAAGCCGGTCGCGCCCCTCGACTGAAAAATCGCGGGCAGTTGTCGATTTGCCGTTTTCCCGTTCGACCAGTGTTGAAGGCGCCGGAATGCCCCGGCACCACTTGCTGAAGATGCTTCGGAGAAAACACCGATGAACACCGCAGCCGAAAACGAAATTCGCCAGTTGATCGCAGGTTGGATCGAGGCCGTGCGCGAGCGCGACGTGGCGCGCATCGTCGCCCCCTACGCCGACGACATCCTCGCCTTCGACGCCATCCAGGCCCTGCAATTCAAGGGCAAGGCCGCCTACCGAGCGCACTGGGAAATGTGCATGGGCTACTGCACCGGCCCCATGGTGTTCGAGGTGGCGCAACTGGCCGTGCATGCCGACGGCGACCTGGGCCTGGCCCACTGGCTCAACCGCTGCGGCCCGGCGGACGACGAAAGCCAGTGCGGCTTCATGCGCGTCACCGTGGGCTACCGGCGCAATGCCGGGCAGTGGCAGGTGATCCATGAGCACTGGTCGGCGCCGTTCGACATGGAAACGCAAAAAGCGCTGTTCGATCTCAAACCCTGAACGCCGTCGACCGCCTATCGCCACCTCACCCTGGAGACGATCATGAAATACCTGTGCCTGGTCTATTGTGACGAGGGGTTGCTGCACAGCCTGCCCGACAGCCCCGAAGACGCCGAATGCATGGCCTACGCCGAGTCCATCCAGGGCTCCGGGCGGATGCTCGCCGCCGAGGCGCTCAAGCCCGTGCAAACCGCCACCACGGTGCGCGTGCGCGGTGGCCGCATGAGCCTGACCGACGGCCCCTTTGCCGAGACGAAAGAGCAGCTGGCCGGCTTCTACCTGGTCGACGCCCGCGACCTCAACGAGGCGCTGAACATCGCCAAGGGCATCCCGGCGGCGCGGGTCGGCAGCGTCGAGGTGCGGCCGGTGCGCGAACTGCAACCCTGAACCGGATGGAGAACGACAACAATGACTCTGGTACAACCGGCACAACCCCAGCATGAGCTGGCCATCAGCCGCCTGATCGACGCCCCGCCCGCCAAGGTGTTCCGCGCCTGGACCGAGCCGGAGTGGCTGATGCAGTGGTGGGGCCCCCATGGCATGACCACCCCGGAATGCGAGATGCAGTTATGGCCGGGCGGGTTGTTCCGCACCCTCATGCGCGCCCCCGACGGTACCGAGTACCCCCACCAGGGCGTGTTCCTGGAAATCCATGCGCCGCACCGGCTGGTGTTCACCGATGCCTTCCGCCCTGGCTGGCTGCCCTCCGACAAGGCCTTCATGACCGCGGTGGTCAGCTTCGACGACGAGCAGGGCAAGACCCGCTACACCGCCCGCGCCTGGCACTGGAACGCCGCCGACTGCCGCGCCCATGAGGAAATGGGCTTCCACCAGGGCTGGGGAGAAAGCCTGGACCGCCTGGTGGAGGTGGTGACCCAGCGGATGCCGGACTGATGACCCCCACTGAACAGGTTCGCCGGCAGGTCGAGACCGTCTACCGCCAGGAGTCGCGGCGCATCCTGGCCACGCTGATCCGCCTGCTGGGCGATTTCGACCTGGCCGAGGAGGCCATGCACGATGCCTTCTTCATCGCCGTGGAACGTTGGCAGCGCGACGGCATCCCCGACAACCCGCGCGCCTGGCTGGTCTCCACCGGGCGCTTCAAGGCCATCGACGCCTTGCGTCGGCGCGCCCGTTTCGACCGTTCACAGGCCGACCTGATCATGCTGCTCGAAGGCGAGGTCCAGGACCCGGGCGAAGAGGAGCTGCTGGCCGACGACCGCCTGCGCTTGATCTTCACCTGCTGCCACCCGGCACTGGCGGCCGATGCCCAGGTGCCGCTGACGCTGCGTGAAGTCTGCGACCTGACCACCGAGCAGATCGCCCGCGCCTTCCTGCAGAGCCCGGCCACCATCGCCCAGCGCATCGTGCGGGCCAAGGCGAAGATTCGCGATGCGAAGATCCCGTACCAGGTGCCGGCGCTGGCCGAGCTGCCCGAGCGCCTGGAGAGCGTGTTGCGGGTGATCTACCTGGTGTTCAACGAGGGCTATTCGGCGTCGTCGGGGGAGGATGTGGTCACCCGCGAGCTGACCGACGAGGCGATCCGCCTGGGGCGCCTGCTGGCGCAGTTGCTGCCGGACGCGGAAGTGCTCGGCCTGCTGGCGCTGATGTTGCTGCAGGCGTCGCGCCAGCATGCGCGCAGCGACGACGAGGGTGAGCTGGTGGTGCTCGATGAGCAGGACCGTGGCCTGTGGGATCGCGCGCAGATCGAGGAAGGTTGCCAGCTGGTGCGCCAGGCTCTGCGTGGCCGAGAAATCGGCCCGTACAGCGTGCAGGCGGCGATTGCCGCGCTGCACGCCGAGGCTCCAAGCGCCGAGGCGACGGACTGGGCGGAGATCGTCGGGTTGTACGAGCTGTTGCTGCGCCACTGGCCGTCGCCGGTGGTGGAGCTGAACTGGGCGGCCGCGCTGGCCAGGCGCGATGGCGCGGCGGTGGGGCTGCGGGCAGTGGAGGCGATTCTCGAGCGGGGGGAGCTGGGCGACTACCACCTGGCCCATGCCGCGCGGGCGGAGCTGCATCGGCAGTTGGGCCATGTCGAACAGGCCCGCGGCGCCTGGCGCCAGGCCCTGGCGTTGGCCCGCCAGGGGCCGGAGCGGCGGCATATCGAGCGGCGCCTGCGGGAGCTGGGCGCATGAGCCAAGGTCTGGTGGGAAATTGTTGGAGTAGTGGTCGGGGTAGAGCGATTGCCTTGTGGCGTTCTTGAGATTGAGCGCCGCTGGCGCGGCGCATCGCGGATGAATCCGCTCCTACAGGTGGATGGGGCCAGAATGTAGGAGCGGCTTCAGCCGCGATGCGCCGCGCAGGCGGCGCTCGATCTACAGGGCACTGAAACGCTTCCGTCGAACACCCTTGACAGGCAGGGGTAGCCGCTCAGCTAGCGACGAAATTCGGCGGGCTCACCAGCTCGACGGTCTGCTGCTTGCGTGGCGCCAGGATCTCGGCCTCGCCCTCGACCACCAGCTCGTCGTTCTGGTTGTAGACGTTGGTGGCGATGCGCACCTTGAACTTGGGCAGCTTCTCGAGAATTTCCAGGCGCACGGTCAGGGTGTCGCCGATCTTCACCGGCTTCTGGAAGCTCATCTGCTGCCCCAGGTAGATGGTGCCGGGGCCCGGCAGGGTGCAGGCCACCGCGGCGCTGATCAGCGCGCCGCTGAACATGCCGTGGGCGATGCGCTCGCGGAACATGCTCTTGGCGGCGAACTCGGCGTCCAGGTGCACCGGGTTGTGGTCACCGGACATCGCGGCGAACAGCTGAATGTCGCGCTCTTCGACGGACTTCTTGTATTCGGCTTTCTGGCCGACTTCGAGGGCTTCGTAAGGCGTGTTGGTGACCTGGGTCATCGGGGCTTCCTTGAGCGGTGGACGAGGGGGCCTATCATTCACTGCGGGCAGGGCGGCCAAGGGCCAGCGCCTGCTCCAGCCAGCCGATGATGTCGGCGGTGACCTCGTCGCGATGGGTTTCATTGAGCACTTCGTGCCGGGCGCCCGGGTAGACGCGCAACTGCACATGGCGGTTGCCGGTCGCGCGCAGGGCATCGGCCAAAAGGGTGAGACGCTTGCCGGCACTCACCGGATCACATTCGCCGCCCAACACCAAGATCGGCAGGTTCGGGTCGATCTGCGCGAGGTTCTTCTTCTGGCTGATCTGCGCCAGGCCCTGCAGCAGGTCGAGCCACAGCTGGTTGCTGCAGCGATAGCCGCACAGCGGGTCGGCGACGTACTTGTCCACCTCGGCCGCGTCGCGGCTGAGCCAGTCGAAGGCGGTGCGGTTGGGCTTGAACGCCTTGTTGAACGAGCCGAACGACAGCCAGTCGATCAGCGCGCTCTTGCCCAGCGGGCCCTGGCGCCAGGTTTCGAGCCGGGCGATCAGGCGCGCGGCGCGGTACAGCGCCACGGGCTGGAAGTTGGAGCCACTGAGGATCGCCCCCTGCAGGCTGGCGCTGTGGTGCAGCAGGTAGGCCTGGGCGATGTAGCTGCCCATGCTGTGGCCAAACAGGAACAGCGGCGTGCCGGGGAACTGCTGGCCGATGTGCTGGGCCAGCAGGCCCAGGTCGTTGACCACGGCATTCCAGCCATTATGGCTGGCGAACAGGCCCAGGCTGCCCAGCTCGGCGGTGCGCCCATGGCCGCGCTGGTCGTGGGCGAACAGGGCGTAGCCCGCGTCGTTCAGGGCGTGGCCCAGGCGCTGGTAGCGCGCCGCGTGCTCGGCCATGCCATGGGCCAGCAACACCACGGCCTTGACCGGTTTGCTCGGCAGCCACTGGTGCACATACAGGCTGCAATGCTCGCTGGCGGGGAGCCAGAAGGCGTCGTGGGGCATGGCGGGTCCTTGCGCGCTGAGGTTGACCACACAGTGTATGCGCAAAGGGCCAGATTGCAGGAAGGGCAGAAATAAGATTCACAATGTTAATGGCGGCACTTGGCGTATTTGCCACCTTCGACATTGCTGCTAACGTCGGCAGAACGCCTTTTTGCCACCCGGCGATCAGGTCAGGGACGGTCCCGGCAGAGGAACAACAATAAATGCAAGCCGATTTCTGGAACGACAAGCGCCCGGCGGGCGTGCCTTCCACCATTGACATGAATGCTTACAAGTCTGTCGTCGATGTCTTCGAGCGCTCCTGCAAGCGTTTCGCCGACCGCCCGGCGTTCAGCAACCTGGGGGTGACCCTCAGCTACGCCGAGCTCGACCGCTACTCCGCGGCCTTCGCCGCCTGGTTGCAGCAGCACACCGAGCTGGTGCCGGGCGACCGCATCGCGGTGCAGATGCCCAACGTCCTGCAATACCCCATCGCCGTGTTCGGTGCCATGCGCGCCGGGCTGATCGTGGTCAACACCAACCCGCTGTACACCGAGCGCGAGATGCGCCACCAGTTCAAGGACTCTGGCGCCCGCGCCCTGGTGTACCTGAACATGTTCGGCAAGCGCGTGCAGGAAGTGCTGCACGACACCGGCATCGAATACCTGATCGAGGCGAAGATGGGCGACATGCTGCCCGCGCTCAAGGGCTGGCTGATCAACACCGTGGTCGACAAGGTGAAGAAGATGGTGCCGGCTTATCACCTGCCCCAGGCGGTGTCGTTCAAGCAGGTGCTGCACAAGGGGCGCGGGCTTGGGCACAAGCCGGTATCGCAGGCGCTCGACGACGTCGCCGTGCTGCAGTACACCGGCGGCACCACGGGCCTGGCCAAGGGCGCGATGCTCACCCACGGCAACCTGGTCGCCAACATGCTCCAGGTCCTGGCCTGCTTCTGCCAGCGCGGCGCTGATGGCCAGCCGCTGATCAAGGAAGGGCAGGAGGTGATGATCGCGCCGCTGCCGCTGTACCACATCTATGCCTTCACCGCGAACTGCATGTGCATGATGGTCACCGGCAACCACAACGTGCTGATCACCAACCCGCGGGATATCCCGGGCTTCATCAAGGAGCTGGGCAAGTGGCGCTTCTCGGCGCTGCTGGGGTTGAACACCCTGTTCGTCGCGCTGATGGACAACCCAGGCTTCAAGTCGCTCGACTTCTCCGCCTTGAAGGTCACCAACTCGGGCGGCACCGCCCTGGTCAAGGCCACCGCCGAACGTTGGGAGGCACTGACCGGTTGCCGCATCGTCGAGGGCTACGGCCTCACCGAAACCTCGCCGGTGGCCAGTACCAACCCCTACGGTCAGTTGGCGCGCCTGGGTACCGTGGGCATGCCGGTACCGAACACTGCGTTCAAGGTGATCGACGACGCCGGCATCGAGCAGGCGTTGGGCGAGCGGGGCGAGCTGTGCATCAAAGGGCCGCAGGTGATGAAGGGCTACTGGCAGCAGCCGGAAGCCACCGCCCAGGCGCTGGACGCTGACGGCTGGTTCAAGACCGGCGATATCGCGATCATCGACCCGGACGGCTTCACCCGCATCGTCGACCGCAAGAAAGACATGATCATCGTCTCCGGCTTCAACGTGTACCCCAACGAGATCGAGGACGTGGTGATGAACCACCCGCAAGTGGCCAACTGCGCGGCCATCGGCGTGCCGGACGAGCGTTCGGGGGAGGCGGTGAAGTTGTTCGTGGTGGCGCGTGAGGGCGGGGTCGATGTCGATGAGCTCAAGGCTTACTGCAAGGCCAACTTCACGGGGTACAAGGTACCCAAGCAGATTGTCGTGCGCGAATCGCTGCCCATGACGCCGGTGGGCAAGATCCTGCGGCGCGAGTTGCGTGATATCGCGTGAGGTTGAACAGATGTGGCGCCCGGCGCGATTCAATGTAGGAGCCGGCTTGCCGGCGAACGGGCCGGTGCGCTTCCTGTAGGAGCGGGTTTACCCGCGAATGGGTGGGTCGGTTCACTACCGTATTCGCGAGTGAACCCGCTCACACAGATTCCTGTAGCGGTTCTGGCTGCTCTATCTCGGCCTTTTCAGCCGTTATTGCGACATTTTGGATAATTACTCTAAAAATGACCTGTATTGTTCATTGAGTCATTTTTGTGACCATTCGGCCTGTCCTGGCCTCTAGGCGACCCCTGGCAAAGCTGTTACTCTCGGCGCGCTTTCAGATGATCCGGTTTGCAATGAACCGTCATCCCATATCAATAATAAGCGCATCGACGCATACCGAATTCGCTGTTGCTGAAGGAGCGGGCTTCCATGATCGAACATTTTTGGAAGGATAAATACCCAGCCGGGGTCACGGCGGAAATCAATCCTGACGAATTCCCCAATATCCAGGCGGTACTCAAGCAATCCTGCCAACGCTTTGCCGACAAACCAGCCTTTAGCAACCTGGGCAAGACCATCACTTACGGCGAGCTGTACGCGCTGTCCGGTGCCTTCGCCGCCTGGCTGCAGCAGCACACCGACCTCAAGCCCGGCGATCGTATCGCCGTGCAGCTACCAAACGTCCTGCAATACCCGGTCGCCGTGTTCGGTGCCATGCGCGCCGGCCTGATCGTGGTCAACACCAACCCGCTGTACACCGCGCGGGAGCTGGAGCACCAGTTCAACGACTCCGGTGCCAAAGCCTTGGTGTGCCTGGCGAACATGGCGCACTTGGCGGAAAAGGTGGTGCCCAAGACCCAGGTCAAACACGTCATTGTCACCGAAGTGGCCGACCTGTTGCCACCTCTGAAGCGCCTGCTGATCAACAGCGTCATCAAGTACGTGAAGAAAATGGTGCCGGCCTACAACCTGCCGGGCGCCGTGCGCTTCAACGACGCCCTGGCGCTGGGCAAGGGCGGGGCGGTCACCGAGGCCAACCCGCAGCCCAACGACGTGGCCGTGCTGCAGTACACCGGCGGCACCACCGGCGTGGCCAAGGGCGCGATGCTCAGCCACCGCAACCTGGTCGCCAACATGCTGCAGTGCCGCGCGCTGATGGGCTCGAACCTGCACGAAGGCTGCGAGATCCTCATCACCCCGCTGCCGCTGTACCACATCTATGCCTTCACCTTCCATTGCATGGCGATGATGCTGATCGGCAACCACAACATCCTGATCAGCAACCCGCGCGACCTGCCGGCCATGGTCAAGGAACTGGGCAAGTGGAAGTTCAGCGGCTTCGTCGGCCTGAACACGCTGTTCGTTGCCCTGTGCAACAACGAGGCGTTCCGCAACCTGGACTTCTCGGCGCTGAAGATCACCCTGTCCGGCGGCATGGCCCTGCAACTGAGCGTGGCCGAACGCTGGAAAGCCGTGACCGGCTGCGCCATCTGCGAAGGCTATGGCATGACCGAGACCAGCCCGGTGGCGGCGGTCAACCCGTCCGATGCCAACCAGGTCGGCACCATCGGTATTCCGGTGCCCTCCACCCTGTGCAAGATCATCGACGACAACGGCCAGGAACTGCCCCTGGGCGAAGTGGGCGAGCTGTGCGTGAAAGGCCCGCAGGTCATGAAAGGCTACTGGCAGCGCGAAGAGGCCACCGCCGAAATTCTTGACAGCGATGGCTGGCTGAAGACCGGCGACATCGCCCTGATCCAGCCGGATGGCTACATGCGCATCGTCGACCGCAAGAAGGACATGATCCTGGTCTCGGGCTTCAACGTGTACCCCAACGAGCTCGAAGATGTGCTCGCCGCCTTGCCGGGCGTGCTGCAGAGCGCGGCCATCGGTGTGCCGGACGAGAAGTCCGGCGAGGTGATCAAGGTGTTCATCGTGGTCAAGCCGGGCATGACCCTGACCAAGGAGCAGGTGATGGAGCACATGCGCGCCAACGTCACCGGCTACAAGGTGCCGCGCTACATCGAGTTCCGCGATGCGCTGCCGACCACCAACGTCGGCAAGATCCTGCGCCGCGAGCTGCGTGACGAAGAACTGAAGAAGCAGGGCCTGAAGAAGATCGCCTGATCCGCAGCCTGCGCAATCGGTGTAGGAGCGGCCTTGTGTCGCGAAAGGGTCGCGAAGCGGCCCCAGGATATCAGCGACAACGCATCAATCGATGGGGGTGCTTCGCACCCCTTTCGCGACGCAAGGCCGCTCCCACAGAGAGGTTGTGTAGGGTTAAGACTCAGCGCAGTTTCTCGAGCATCTGGTAGTACCACATCCCCGCCGCCAGCAGCGGATTCCCCAGCAAGTCCCCCATCGGCACCTTGATGTGCTTGCACGCCGCGAAGGTGTCGAACTTCTCCAGCGTCCCGGTCAGCGCCTCGGCCATGATCTCGCCCATGATGTGGCTGGTGGCGATGCCGTGCCCGGAATAGCCCTGGCAATACCAGACGTTGTCCGACAGCTTGCCCAGCTGCGGGATGCGGTTGACCACGATGCCCATGGCGCAGCTCCACTGGAACTCGATCGGCACGCCCTTGAGCGCCGGGAAGGTGCGCTCGATGCACGGGCGCAGCTCGGCTTCGATATCCCGCGAATCACGCCCGGAATAGTTGGCGCCGCCACCGAACAGCAGGCGCTTGTCGGCGGTCAGGCGGTAGTAGTCGAGGACGAAGCGGCAATCGTACACCGCCAGGTCCTGGGGGTTGATCTGCTCGGCCAGTTCGCCCAGCGGCGCGGTGGTGACGATGCCGCCCATGGCCGGGAAGATCTTGCCCTTGAGCTGGCGCTTTTCCAGCTTGTGGTACACGTCGCCGGCCAGCATCACCTGGCGTGCCTCGATGCGCCCTTGGGCGGTGACCACGGCCGGGCGTGGGCCGTGGACGATCTCCAATACTTCTGAATGCTCGAACACCAGCGCCCCCAGGCCATGGGCGGCGCGGGCCTCGCCCAGGCACAGGTTGAGCGGGTGCAGGTGCAGGTTGCGGCGGTTCTTCAGCGCGCCGAGGTACAGCGGGCTCTGCAGGTGGCGCTGCATGGCGCTGCGGTCGAGCAGCTGTACCTGGTCGCCCATGCCGCGGCGCTGGGCCTCGGCCTCGAAGGCGCGCAGTTCGTTCAGGTGCGACGGCTTCATCGCCGCGTGCAGGTGGCCGCGCTTGAGGTCGCAGGCGATGCCGTAGCGCTCGACACGCTGCTCGATGATCTGGTGGCCGCGCCAGCGCAGGTGCCAGATGAAATCGTCCACCTCGCTGCCGAGCCGGTCGCGCATCTGCGTGCGCATGGCTTCGTCGCCCGACAGGCTGCCGGTGACCTGGCCGCCGTTGCGCCCACTGGCGCCCCAGCCGATGCGGTTGGTCTCGACGATGGCCACCTTCAGGCCGCGCTCGGCCAGTTCCACGGCGGTGGCGACGCCGGTGAAGCCGCCGCCGATGATCGCCACGTCCACTTGTACCGTGCCCTTGAGCGTGGGGTACTCGGTCATGTCGTTGAGGGTGGCGCTGTAATAGGACGGCGCGCGCTGGGCCGCGCCGTTGTTCACTGCTGCGTTCATGGTTGTTCCTTCTTGTAATCTCGTGGGCATCAGGCCTGGTGCAGGTACCAGCGCCAGTCCTGCTCGCCGACCTCGGCCATGAACTGGCGGTACTCGGCGCGCTTGACCTTCAGGTATACGCCGAGGAATGCCTCGCCCAGCGCTTCGCGGGCCCAGCTCGAACGCTCCAGGGCGTCGAGGGCGGTGAGCCAGTCGGTGGGCAGGTGTTCGGTGGCCTGGGCATAACCGTTGCCTTCTACCGGCGCGCCGGGGTCGAGCTGCTCGCGGATGCCCTGGTGGGTGGCGGCGAGGATCGCGGCGGCGGCCAGGTAGGGGTTGGCGTCGGCGCCGCAGATGCGGTGCTCGATATGCCGGCTGTTGGCCGGGCCGCCGGGCACGCGCAGGCTGACCGTGCGGTTGTCCACGCCCCAGGTCGGCGCCAGCGGCGCATAGCTGTTGGCCTGGAAACGGCGGAACGAGTTGGCGTTGGGGCAGAACAGCAGCAGCGATTCGCGCAGGTGGCGCAGCATGCCGGCCACCGCCTGGCGCAGCAGCGGCGTGCCGGCCTTGTCTTCGCTGGCGAACAGGTTGTTGCCCGCGGCGTCGGCCAGGCTCAGGTGCATGTGCATGCCGGTGCCGGCCAGCTGGGCGAACGGCTTGGCCATGAAGCAGGCCTGCATGCCGTGGGCGTTGGCCACGCCCTTGACCAGGCGCTTGTAGCGCACGGCCTGGTCCATGGCTTCGAGCGCGTCGCCGTGTTCCAGGGTGATTTCCACCTGGCCGGGCGCGTACTCCGAGATGGCGGTGCGGGCGGGAATGCCCTGGGCCTTGCAGGCCGCGTAGAGGTCGGCGAGGAACGGCTCGATCTGCTCCAGCTCGCGCAGGCCATACACCTGGGTGGTGCGTGGGCGGCCGCCGTCGTTGTCCAGCGCCGGCTGCGGCCGGCCCTGGGCGTCGCGTTGCTGGTCGAGCAGGTAGAACTCCAGCTCGCAGGCCATGACCGGGTGATAACCGTCGGCCTTGAGCGCGTCGATGGTGTGGATCAACACATGGCGCGGGTCGGCGATGCTGGCTGGCAGGCCTTCGCTGGGGTGCATGCTGACCTGCACGGCGGCGGTTGGTACCCGGCGCCAGGGCAGGCGCACCAGGCTGCCCTCCAATGGGTAGGCGCGGCAGTCGATATCGCCGACATCCCACACCAGGCCGGAGTTTTCCACGTCATCGCCGTTGAGGGTCAGACCGAGGATCGTGCTGGGCAGCGGGCGGCCGGTGTCGAACACGGCCAGCAGTTCGTCGCGGTGCAGCAGCTTGCCGCGGGGCACGCCGTTGGCGTCGAGGATGAACAGTTCGATCAGGTCGATATCGGGGTTGTCGGCCAGGAATCGTCGGGCTTGCTCTACAGGTGCAAAGTGCATGGTGGGTTCGCTCATGGGCAGGCACGACCGCCGCGCAGGCGAGCGGTCAGGCTGAGTCAATCGGCCTTTTTTGGCCGGGTTGGGTCAGGGGTGCTTGAGCGAAGTATCCGGTGGGCGCGCGTGGCGGCAGTGCCACAGGGCCCAGAAGGCGAGAATGATGTGGACCAGCGGATTTTCGCCGGCACGGGCCCTGGCCTTCGTTTGCGAAGGGCGGGACAGCGGGCGGGCGATGATCGGGTCGGGGAGCATGCTCTGGATACTCACACGGGGCGTAACGTTGATTAAAGCAGTGAATGGCGACGTTCATTCCGTTATCGGCTAAACATTGATGCCGGCCCCTTCGCAGGTAAACCCGCTCCCACAGGGGCTTGCCAGCATTAGATCACCCAGTGCCCCTGGCCCGGCTTTGCCGGGCATCGCCAGCAAAGCTGGCTCCTACAGGTTTACGGTGAAAATCAGGTTTGGCGTGGGCCCTGTAGGAGCGGGTTTACCCGCGAAGGGGCCGGTGCAGGCAGCATCTGGCTGGCAAATCTGCGACAATCCCACCCCTTACGAATGCCGATCATGAAAAAGCAGGCCTCACCTGCATCATTAAAAAGCCCCATGACAGACCACGCCATCGACCAGCTGCTGCAAAACCTCGACCACGCCATGATCGCCGACCGCCATCGCCTGCGGCGGCAACTGCATGAGCTGCGCAAGCGCCCCGACGAGGGCAAGCTCGCGCAGTGGGTGGAAAAGGTCCAGGCCTCCTGCGCCCAGGTCACCGCGCGCCAGCAGAGCGTGCCGACCATCCGCTACGACGACAGCCTGCCCATCGCCGCCAAGCGCGACGAGATCAAGAAGGCCCTGGCCGAGCACCAGGTGCTGGTGATCGCCGGCGAGACCGGTTCGGGCAAGACCACCCAGCTACCCAAGATCTGCCTGGAACTGGGCCGTGGCAGCCATGGTTTGATCGCCCACACCCAGCCCCGGCGGATTGCCGCGCGCAGCGTGGCGGCGCGGGTTGCGGAAGAGCTGGGCACACCGCTGGGAGCGTTGGTCGGCTACCAGGTGCGCTTCGAGGACCAGAGCGATTCGAACACCCTGGTCAAGCTGATGACCGATGGCATCCTGCTGGCCGAGACCCAGCACGACCGCTTCCTCGAGCGCTACGACACGATCATCGTCGACGAAGCCCACGAGCGCAGCCTGAACATCGACTTCCTGCTCGGTTACCTCAAGACCCTGCTGCACCGTCGGCCGGACCTGAAGCTGATCATCACTTCGGCGACCATCGACCTGGAGCGCTTCTCCCAGCACTTCGACGGCGCGCCCATCATCGAAGTGTCGGGCCGCACCTACCCGGTGGACATCTGGTACCGCCCGCTGACCAGCGAGCAGGACGAGGAGGGCAACCAGGTCGAGGACGACCTCACCGTCGACCAGGCGATCCTCGCCAGCCTCGACGAGATCGCCCACCACGAGCGCAGCCAGGGCAAGGGCCCAGGCGACGTGCTGGTGTTCCTGCCGGGTGAACGCGAGATCCGCGATGCCGCCGAGATCCTGCGCAAGGCCCAGCTGCGCCACACCGAGATCCTGCCGCTGTATGCGCGCCTGACCCCGGCCGAGCAACAAAAGATCTTCCAATCGCATAGCGGCCGGCGCGTGGTGCTGGCGACCAACGTCGCCGAGACTTCGCTGACCGTGCCGGGCATCCGCTACGTGATCGACAGCGGCACCGCGCGTATCAGCCGCTACAGCTACCGTGCCAAGGTCCAGCGCCTGCCGATCGAGGCGGTGTCCCAGGCCAGCGCCAACCAGCGTAAAGGTCGTTGCGGCCGGGTCGAGCCGGGTATCTGCATCCGCTTGTACAGCGAAGAGGATTTCAACGGCCGGCCGGCGTTCACCGACCCGGAGATCCTGCGCACCAACCTGGCCGCAGTGATCCTGCAGATGCTGCACCTACGCCTGGGCGCCATCGATGCCTTCCCGTTCATCGAGCCGCCGGATGGCAAGGCCATCAGCGACGGTTTCAACCTGCTGCAGGAGCTGTCGGCGGTCAACCGCGAGAACCAGCTCACGCCGCTGGGGCGGCAACTGGCGCGCCTGCCGATCGACCCACGGATGGGCCGCATGCTGCTCGAAGGCGCACGCCAGGGCAGCTTGCAGGAAGTGCTGATCGTTGCCAGCGCCCTGTCGGTGCAGGACCCGCGCGAGCGACCACCGGAGCGCCAACAGGCCGCCGACCAGGCCCATGCGCAGTGGAAGGACGTCGATTCCGACTTCGCCGCGCTGGTCAACCTGTGGCGCGGTTTCGAGGAGCAGCGCCAGGCGCTGACCGCCAGCCCGCTGCGCAACTGGTGCCGGAAGAATTTCCTTAACTACCTGCGCCTGCGCGAATGGCGCGATGCCCATCGTCAATTGGCGCTGATCTGCCGTGACCTGCAGTTGACGGTGAACAAAGAGCCGTGCGACTACCCGCGCATGCACAAGGCCATCCTCAGCGGCCTGCTCAGCCAGATTGGCCACAAGGCCGAAGAGGGCGACTACCAGGGCGCGCGCCAGCGCCGCTTCTGGATTCACCCGTCGTCCGGCATCGGCCGCAAGCGCCCACAGTGGGTGATGACTGCTGAACTGGTGGAAACCACCAAGCTGTATGCGCGCATGGTGGCCAAGATCGAGCCGGACTGGATCGAGCCACTGGCCACCCACCTGATCAAGAAGAACCACTTCGAACCGCACTGGGAGAAGAAGCGTGGCCAGGTGGTGGCTTACGAGCAGATCACCCTGTACGGGTTGATCATTGTCGGCCGCAGGCCCGTGCACTTCGGCCCGATCGACCCGGCCACTTCCCGCGAGCTGTTCATCCGCGAGGGCCTGGTCGGCGGCGAGATCCAGTCGCGGGCCAAGTGCCTGGCGGCCAACAAGCGCCTGCTCGAACAGCTGGACGAACTGGAGGCCAAGGCCCGCCGACGGGACATCCTCGCCGACGAAGAGACGCTGTACGCCTTCTATGAAGCGCGTTTGCCGGAAGAGATCCACCAGACCGCGACCTTCGACAGCTGGTACCGGATGACCAGCCAGAAGGACCCGAACCTGCTGATCATGCGCGAGGAAGACGTGCTGGCCCGCGAGGCCAGTGAAGTCACCGCCGCGCAGTACCCGGACCACCTGCAGGTGGGCGAGCTGCGCCTGTCGCTGAGCTACCACTTCGAACCGAACCATCCACGTGACGGCGTCACCGTGCGGGTGCCGGCGCCACTGCTGCCGAACCTGCCGGGCGAACGCCTGGAGTGGCTGGTGCCGGGCTTGCTGGAGGCCAAGTGCATCGCCCTGGTGCGCAACCTGCCCAAGGCCCTGCGCAAGAACTTCGTGCCGGTGCCCGACTTCGTCAAGGCGGCCTTGTCGCGCCTGGCCTTCGGGCAGGGCGCGCTGCCCCAGGCGCTGGGCCATGAGTTGTTGCGCATGACCGGGGCACGGGTGTCCGACGAGGCCTGGGCCGAAGCCGCCAGCCTGGTCGAGGGGCACCTGCGCATGAACATCGAGGTGGTCGACGCCCAGGGCAAGTTCCTGGGCGAAGGCCGCGACCTGGCCGAGCTGACCGCGCGCTTCGCCGCCGCCAGCCAGGCCGCCTTGGCCCTGCCGCGTAACGAGAAGGCCGAGCAGCCGGTGCAGGCCAAGGCGTTCTCGCAAGTGGCGCAGACCGCCCAGCAGAAGATCGCCGGGCTGTCGATGACCGTGTACCCGGCGCTGGTCGAGGATAACGGCACGGTGCGCGAAGGGCGCTTCTCGACCCAGGCCGAAGCTGAATTCCAGCACCGCCGCGCCTTGCAGCGCCTGTTGCTGCAGCAGCTGGCGGAGCCGGCCAAGTTCCTGCGCGGCAAGCTGCCAGGGCTGACCGAGCTGGGCTTGCTGTACCGCGAGCTGGGCCGGGTCGAGGCGCTGGTGGAGGACATCCTGCTGGCCAGCCTCGACAGCTGTGTGCTCGAAGGCGAAGACCCGTTGCCGCGCGACGGCGCAGGCCTCGCTTCGCTGGCCGAACGCAAGCGTGGCAACTGGGCCGAGCATGCCGAGCGCCTGGCGCGCCAGACGCTGGAGGTGCTGAAGCTGTGGCATGGTTTGCAGAAGCGCTTCAAGGGCAAGATCGACCTGACCCAGGCGGTGGCGCTCAACGATATCAAGCAACAACTGGCCAATCTGGTATATCCAGGCTTCGTACGTGAGACGCCGGGCGCCTGGTTCAAGGAGTTGCCGCGTTATCTCAAGGCGGTGGAACTGCGCCTGGAGAAGCTGGGTTCGCAGGTGCAAAAGGACCGGGTATGGAGCGGCGAACTGGCCAATTGCTGGGCGCAGTACAAGGCCCGGGCCGACAAGCATGCCCAGGAGGGCAAGCGTGACGAGCAACTGACCTTGTACCGTTGGTTGCTGGAGGAATACCGGGTGTCGTTGTTCGGTCAGCAGTTGGGCACCAAGGTGCCGGTTTCCGACAAGCGCCTGAGCAAGCAGTGGAGTCTGGTGGAAGCCTAACCTCGCTGATTTGTGGCACACTTGCAGGAATTTGCGGCCGCATTGCGGCCCATTCGCTGGCAAGCCAGCCCCTACAGGTTTATTGCCGATTCTGAAGTCGGTGGTGTCCCTGTAGGAGCGGGTTTACCCGCGATCGAGGGCAAAGCCCTCGCCAATACGGATTATTACGATTGCAAATTGGTACCAAGGTGCCAGTATCGAACCCCAATTTTTGGCCTGCGCCCTTCCGGCGCCGGCCCCAGACCAGAGGAACGACCGTGCACAACGTCGTGATCAGCGGCACCGGCCTGTACACCCCGGCCCAGAGCATTTCCAACGAAGAACTGGTGGCCTCCTTCAACACCTGGGCGCAGCAGTTCAACACTGAAAACGCCGCCGCCATCGAGCGTGGCGAGGTCGTGGCGGCGCCGCTGTCCGACGCGGCCTTCATCGAGAAGGCCTCGGGCATCAAGAGCCGCTTCGTCATGGACAAGGCCGGCATCCTCGACCCGCAGCGCATGAAGCCGCGCCTGCCGGAGCGCAGCAACGACGAGCAGTCGATCCTCTGCGAGATGGGCGTGGCCGCCGCCCGCCAGGCGCTGGAACGTGCCGGCCGTAGCGCCGCCGATGTCGACGGGGTGATCGTCGCCTGCTCCAACCTGCAGCGCCCATACCCGGCCATCGCCATCGAAGTGCAGCAGGCGCTGGGCATCCAGGGTTTCGCCTTCGACATGAACGTGGCCTGCTCCTCGGCCACCTTCGGCATCCAGACTGCCGCCAACAGCGTGCAGCTGGGCCAGGCCCGCGCGGTACTGGTGGTCAACCCGGAAATCTGCACCGGCCACCTGAACTTCCGTGACCGCGACAGCCACTTCATCTTCGGCGACGCGGCCACCGCCGTGCTGGTCGAGCGTGCCGACCTGGCCACCTCGAAGCACCAGTTCGACATCGTCAGCACCAAGCTGCTGACCGCGTTCTCCAACAACATCCGCAACAACTTCGGCTTCCTCAACCGTGCCGCGGAAGAGGGCATCGGCGCGCAGGACAAGCTGTTCGTGCAGGAAGGCCGCAAGGTGTTCAAGGAAGTCTGCCCGATGGTCGCCGAGCTGATCGGCCAGCACCTGGCCGAGAACGACCTGCAACCTTCGGACGTCAAGCGCTTCTGGCTGCACCAGGCGAACCTGAGCATGAACCACCTGATCGTCAAGAAGCTGCTGGGGCGTGAAGTGGCGGAGGAAGATGCGCCGGTGATTCTCGACCGCTATGCCAACACCAGTTCGGCGGGGTCGGTGATTGCCTTCCACCTGTACCAGGATGACCTGGCCAAGGGCTCGCTGGGTGTGCTGAGCTCGTTTGGTGCGGGGTATTCGATCGGTAGTGTGGTGCTGCGCAAGCGCTGATCGGAGAATGCTGGGGCCGCTCTGCGGCCCTTTCGCGGCACAAGGCCGCTCCTACAGAGGTTCGCGTTCCCCTGTAGGAGCGGCCTTGTGCCGCGAAAGGGCTGCAAAGCAGCCCCGTACGATTCTGCAGAAAAAAAGCGGGAAATACCGGATGGGGTCGGCATTTCCCGCCTGAGCGACGCAGGGGCGCGACTGCTTAGAACTTGGCTTCCAGGTCCACCTGCAGCGTGTCGACGTCGGCATCGCTGTTCGGCAGGTTGGAGTAGTCGGTCTTGGCCATCAGGTAGGCGCCACCGACGGTGAAGTTCTTGTCGATCTCGTAGCCAACCTTGAACTTGTGGCCACGTGAGCCGGTGAAGCCGTTGCCGAAGTCGGAGTCGGTGAACAGGCTGACCACGGCGTTGCGCTGCACGTCGCGGTAGTTGTAGTCCAGGCTCCAGGCGCCCAGCTTGGTCTTCAGGCCGGCCAGCCAGGCCTTGTCCTTGCCGTCGGTGCTCTCGGTGTTCTTGACGAACTGGCCATAGGCCGACAGTGGGATGGCGAAGCCGGTGAAGTCCAGCTGACCGAAGCCTTCCACCAGGTTGAACTCGTTGGTGGTGTTGCCCAGCGAGCGCAGCGCCGCGGACTCCTTGTCATTGTCGTAGCCGTAGATGCTGCCGCCCACGGTAAGCTTGACGGTGTCGGCCGCGTTGAACTTGGCGCCCAACTGGCCGTGGTACAGCTGGGCGTCGTGCTTGAACTGCACGCCGTCGCCGTCGACGTTATCTTTCAGGTTGTAGTGGCCGGCGCTACCGAACAGTTCGGCGCCGCCCAGGTTGGTCTTGTAGGTGACCGCCACACCTTCCGGGTTGATGTCGCTGTCCCAGATGATGTCGCCCATGCTCACCCAGGGCTGGTTCATCTTGCCGCCGATCAGGTGCAGGTTGGGGATGGCAGTCGGGTGCCAGTCGAGGTAGGCCAGGTCGACCCACAGCGATTTCTTCTCGAAGTAGTTATCCAGGCTCTGGTTGGTGGAGCGGGCGTCGGCGCTGCTGCCGGTGGCCACGCGCACACCGGCGTCGACCTGCGGGTTGATCTCGCTGTAGAAGCCGACACGGGCACGAACGCGCTCGCGGTCCTGGTTGCCGCTGCGGGCGATGGGGTTGTCGACGTTGACGTCTTCGTAACGCAGGCGCACGTCACCCTTGATCTGGGTCTTGGCGGCCCATGCCACTTTCTGTTCGAAGGAGCTCAGGCGCTCGGACTGGGCTTTCTGGTCGGCCTTTTCCTTGGTTTCCTTTGCCAGGTCGCCTTGCAGTTCGTTGTACTGCGCCTGGTTGATCGAGCCATTGGCGCGGAGCATTTCGAGCAGCTTGGCGTCGACAGCAGCACTGGCCGGAGTACTCAGAGCCAGCATCATGCCGGTGAGGCTCACTCCGGTAAGTGTAGAAACAAGACGCATAAGGTTCTCCCTGTTGGAAAAAGTGGGGAGGCTCAAGCGCCCGCCCCCAAGTTGGCATGTCTTCGGAAAAGGCCTGAATAGACAGGTTCTGGGGTTCCGGAAAACAGGCGCAAGTATTGCGGGGGGGAATGACAGAATAATGTCTAAACAGTGGCACTGTTGTGAAGTAAACGGGCCGTCATTTGAGTGTCACGGTCGGTTTGGCAATACTGGCGTTCTTTGTCCTGCGAGTTGCCGATGTGACCAGCCTCCACAGCCTTGCCCACCTGCGCGACCTGCCGGCGACCACCTGGGACGCGCTGGTGCCGGATGGCCAGCCGTTCCTGCGCCATGCCTTCCTCACGGCCATGGAGGACAGCGCCAGCGTGGTGCCCGACACCGGTTGGGCCGCCGAGCACCTGGTGCTGGAGCGCGATGGCGAGGTGCGTGCGCTGCTGCCGGCCTACCGCAAGTGGCACTCCTTCGGTGAATACGTGTTCGACCAGGGTTGGGCCGATGCCTGCGAGCGCGCGGGCATCGCCTACTACCCCAAGCTGCTGGGGGCCGTGCCGTTCAGCCCGGTGAGCGGGCCACGGCTGCTGGCGGGCGACCCTGCCGATGGCCTGCTGTTGTTGCAGGCGATCCCGGAGTATCTGGAGCAGGGCGGGTTGTCCGGTGCACACATCAACTTCACGGACGCGGCCCTGGACGACAGCATCGCCAGCCTGCCGGGCTGGATGGAGCGCCTGGGCTGCCAGTTTCACTGGCGCAACCGTGGCTACCGGGATTTCCAGGACTTCCTCGACACGCTCAGCTCGCGCAAGCGCAAGCAGATGCGCAAGGAGCGCGAGCAAGTGGCGGGGCAGGGGATCGAATTCGCCTGGTACAAGGGTGATGAGCTGAGCGAGGCGCAGTGGGATTTCGTCTACCTCTGCTATGCCAACACCTATGCCGTGCGCCGTCGCGTGCCTTACCTGACCCGGGCGTTCTTCAGCCTGGTCGCCGAACGCATGCCTGAGGCGATCCGCGTGGTGATCGCCCGGCAGAACGGGCGGGACGTGGCCATGGCCTTGAGCCTGCTAGGCGGCGACAGCCTTTACGGGCGCTACTGGGGCTGCCTGGACGAGTTCGACCGGCTGCATTTCGAAACCTGCTTCTACCAGGGGATGGATTTCGCCATCGCCGAAGGGCTGCAGCGCTTCGATGCGGGGGCACAGGGTGAGCACAAGCTGATTCGCGGCTTCGAGCCGGTGATCACGCGGTCGTGGCATTACCTGCGGCATCCGGGGTTGCGGCGGGCGGTGGAGGATTTTCTCGGGCAGGAGCGGGTGGGGGTGCGGGCCTATGCCGAGGAGGCGCGGGGGATGTTGCCTTACCGTCGGGATTGATGGCTGTCTATTCCGGCCCTTTCGCGGGTGAACCCGCTCCCACAGGGGGGGGCGGAAAACCTGTAGGAGCGGGTTTGCCCGCGAAAAGGCCGCTGCAGACGGAAACAGATGTCAATCGACGCCGACGAACCCACCGGTCTGGTGGTGCCACAACCGCGCGTACAACCCGCGCTGGGCCAGCAGTTCGCTGTGGCTGCCGCTCTCGACGATATGCCCCTTGTCCAGCACGATCAGCCGGTCCATGCGGGCGATGGTCGACAGGCGGTGGGCGATGGCGATCACGGTCTTGCCCTGCATCAGCGTCTCCAGGCTCTCCTGGATAGCGGCCTCGACCTCCGAGTCCAGCGCCGAGGTGGCTTCGTCCATCACCAGGATTGGCGCGTTCTTCAGCAGCACCCGGGCAATGGCGATGCGCTGGCGCTGGCCACCGGAGAGTTTCACGCCGCGCTCGCCGACATGAGCGTCGAAACCGGTGCGGCCCTGGGCATCGGACAGCTGCGGGATGAACTCGTCCGCCCGCGCCCGGCGCACCGCTTCCCAGACCTCTTCATCGCTGGCGCCGGGGCGGCCGTACAGCAGGTTGTCGCGGATCGAACGGTGCAGCAGCGAGGTGTCCTGGGTGATCATGCCGATCTGCGCACGCAGGCTGGCCTGGTTGACCTCGGCGATGTCCTGGCCGTCGATGAGGATGCGCCCGCTGTCGATGTCGTACAGGCGCAGCAGCAGGTTGACCAGGGTCGACTTGCCGGCGCCGGACGGGCCGATCAGGCCGATCTTCTCGCCGGGGCGGATGTCCAGGTTCAACGCGTCGATCACCTTGCTGCCCTTGCCGTAGTGGAAGTCGACATGGTCGAAGCGTACCCCGCCACGGCTGACCTTCAGCGCCGGCGCGTCGGGCTTGTCGCTGACCGTGACCGGTTGGGCGATGGTCTGCAGGCCGTCCTGGACCATGCCGATGTTCTCGAAGATGCCGTTGACCACCCACATGATCCAGCCCGACATGTTGACGATGCGGATCACCAGGCCGGTGGCCAGGGCGATGGCGCCGACGCTGATCAGCGACTGGCTCCACAGCCACAGTGCCAGGCCGGTGGTGCTGACCACCAGCAGGCCGTTCAGCGAAGTGATGACCACATCCATGCTGGTGACCACCCGCGAGGCCAGTTGGGTTTTTTCGGTCTGCTCGCTGATCGCCTCGCGGGCGTACTGGCGTTCGTGGTCGGTGTGGGCGAACAGCTTGAGCGTGGCGATGTTGGTGTAGCCGTCGACGATGCGCCCCATCAGCTTGGAGCGGGCGTCGGAGGAGATCACCGAGCGCTCCTTGACCCGCGGCACGAAGTAGTAGAGCGAGGCGATGTAGCAGGCGATCCACACCAGCAGCGGCAGCATCAGCCGCCAGTCGGCCTCGGCGAACAGCACCAGCGAGCTGATGGCGTAGATCAGCACGTGCCAGAGCGCGTCCACCGCCTGCACCGCCGAGTCGCGCAGGGAGTTGCCGGTTTGCATGATGCGCTGGGCAATGCGCCCGGCGAAGTCGCTCTGGAAGAAGTTCAGGCTCTGCTTGAGCACGTAGTTGTGGTTCTGCCAGCGGATCAGGCTGGTCATGCCTGGGCTGATGGTCTGGTGCACCAGCAGGTCGTGCAAACCGAAGAACAACGGCCGCAGCAGCAGGATGACCACGAGCATCCAGAGCAGCTCACCGCTGTGCTCACTGAAGAAATTGACGTTTGGGGTGCCCTGGGCCAGGTCGATGATCCGGCTCAGGTAGCTGAACATGGCTACCTCGATCAGCGAGGCGACCAGGCCGACGATCAGCAGGGCGAGAAAGCTCGGCCACACCTGGCGCAGGTAGTACAGGTAGAACGGCCAGACCTGGCCGGGAGGCGCCTCGGTGGGCGCCTCGCGGAAGATGTCGATCAGTTGCTCGAAACGACGGTACAGCATGGGTGACAAGACTCCTGTGTGACCCGACCCACGTCCCTGTGCGGCGCGTGGTCAGTCGATGCGTTTGGCCGACTTGATGTACACCGGGTCCGCCGGGACATCGCGCATGCCTTTCTTGACGGTGGTCGGCGAGTTGACGATCTGGTCGACCACTTCCATGCCCTTGGTGACTTTGCCGAACACCGCGTAGCCACGGTCGCGGCCCGGGTTGAGGAAGTCGTTGTCGGCGACGTTGATGAAGAACTGGCTGGTGGCCGAGTTCGGGTCGGAGGTACGGGCCATGGACAGGGTGCCACGGGTGTTCTGCAGGCCGTTGCTGGCTTCGTTGCGGATCGGGTCCTTGGTGTTCTTCTGCACCATCTGGTCGGTGAAGCCGCCACCCTGGACCATGAAGCCCGGGATCACGCGGTGGAAGATGGTGTTGTTGTAGAAGCCGCTGTCGACGTACTGGAGGAAGTTCTTCGTGCTGATCGGTGCTTTTTCAGCGTTCAGCTCGATCTCGATTTTGCCAAAGCTGGTGACCAGCTCAACGTGCGGGGTCTTGTCGGAGGCCATGACGCTGGTGGCGAAGGCGACCGAGCAGGCGGTGAGCAGAAGTTTTTTCAGCATGGGCTCAAAGATCCTTGAGAGGTGGAGGCGGCTGCGAGGAACTGCAGCAGGGTGAGGTTGAAGACCTCGGGTTGATCGAGGGGTGTAGCGTGCCGTGAATCGTCGATCACCGCCAGCCTGGCGTTGGGCATCAGGGCAACATAACGCGCCTTGAGTTGTACCGGGGTGTAATCGTGGTCGGCGGCGATCACCAGCGTCGGACAACGGATCTGGCCGATGCGTTCCTGCACGCCCCAGTCGACGATGGCGTCGAAGCTCTTGAGGTAGGCGCGCTTGTCGTTGCGTGCCCAGCGTTCGGCCATCTTGCGCCGCAGTTCGCTTTGCCCGGGCTTGGGGAACAGCCGCTGGGCCAGGCCCTTGCCCACCGTCTCGACGCTGAGCAGGCGCGCCAGGCCCCAGCGCTTGAGCCACCAGATCCAGTCGCTGCGGGTGCGGCGCTTGACCTGCGGGGCGCTGTTGACGATGCACAGGCTGCGCAGCCAGTCGGGGTGGTCGACGGCGAACTGGAAGCCGACCATGCCCCCCATCGACAGCCCGACGAAATGCACCGGGCCGGTGCCCAGGTGCTTGAGCAGGGCCAGCAGGTCTTCGCTGAAGGTCTTGATCCGGTAGCCGCGTCGCGGCTTGGCGGATTGGCCATGGCCACGGATATCCATGAGGATCACCCGGTAGTGGCGGCTGAACTCGGGCACCTGCAGCTCCCAGTCCTGGCTGCTCGAGCCCAGGCCGTGCAGCAGCACCAGGGGCTCGCCCTGGCCATGTTCCTCGTAGTGCAGCAGGCAACCGTCATGTTCGAAACAGGCCATGGGCGCGGTCCTCTCAGGCTTGCGGGGGGGCAGCGAAGGGCACGTCCAGGGGCGCGGTATCGAAGTTGCGCAGCAACTCGATGAGGATCTGCGTGGCCGGACCCAGGGTCTTTTCCTTGCTCGAATAAAGGTAGAACAGTGGATGGCGGCTGCCACCCTGGTCCAGCGGCAAGGGCTTGAGCACGCCTTCGCGCAGCTCGCGCTCGATCATGTGCCGGGGGAGCCAGGCAAAGCCCAGGCCGCTGCTGACGAAGGTGGCGGCGGTGCCCAGGCTGCCTACCGTCCAGCGCTGCTCGGCGCCCAGCCAGCCGACGTCACGGGGTTGCGCGCGGCCAGAGTCGCGGATCACCACCTGCAGCTGGCTTTCCAGGTCCTGGAAGGTGATCTCGCGGCCGGTGCGGTGCAGGGCGTGTTCGGGGTGGGCGACGGCGATGAACTCCACCGGGCTCAGCTCGGTGCCCAGGTAGCCGCCGATGTTGAAGCTGCTGATGGCGAGATCTGCGATGCCTTCGTGCAGCACCTCTTCGACCCCGGACAACACCTCTTCACGCAGCCGCACCCGGCAACCACGGCTCTGCGGCATGAAGGCGGCCAGGGCGCGCACCAGACGAGCGCTGGGGTAGGCGGCGTCGACCACCAGGCGCACCTCGGCTTCCCAGCCCTGCTCCATGTGGTGGGCCAGGTCTTCCAGCTGGCTGGCCTGCTTGACCAACTGCCGCGAGCGGCGCAGCAGCACGTTGCCAGCTTCGGTCAGCACCGCCTTGCGCCCATCGATGCGCAGCAGCGGCACGCCCAGCTGCTCCTGCATCCGCGCCACGGTGTAGCTCACCGACGACTGCGAGCGGTGCAGGGCCTCGGCGGCCTGGGCGAACCCGCCATGGTCGACCACCGCCTGCAGGGTCCGCCACTGATCCAGGGTTACGCGCGGCGCTTTCATCTAGGGCTCCTGTTGTCCTAAGCTGCGCTCTTCTCAAGGAGAGCGCCCGTATGAAGAAATGTTGTGCGGCTTTGCTGTTGTGCCTGCCCTTCACCGCCATGGCTTACCCCATCGACGTGGAGAAGGAGCTGACCGGGGTCAAGGTCGACTACACCGCCTATGACACGGCCTACGACATCGGTGCCATCACCCTGAACAACTACGGGCAGGTGCCGGCGGCCTGCAAG
Source organism: Pseudomonas entomophila (assembly GCF_018417595.1). Classification (NCBI taxonomy): domain Bacteria; kingdom Pseudomonadati; phylum Pseudomonadota; class Gammaproteobacteria; order Pseudomonadales; family Pseudomonadaceae; genus Pseudomonas; species Pseudomonas entomophila. The sequence continues at coordinate 4,367,706 of NZ_CP070982.1, read as the reverse complement.
GTCATGTTCCGCAACGGCCCCGAGGCGCCACGGGTGCGCAGGGTCAACGTGCCGGCCGGCAAGAGCGTGGATGTGACCGCCAAGTTCAACCGGCAGATCATCAAGCTGCGCATCCTGCTGGACTGCAAAGCGGAATAAACGGATTAATCGATAGATTGATCCCACTTTTTACGCTTTTTTATCGATAGGTCAACCCTTAATCTCACCTCCATCGAATCGCCACCCCTTACCGCCGATGGAGGCACCCCATGTCCCGCGTACTGATCATCGAAAGCAGCGCCCGCCAGCAGGATTCCGTTTCCCGTCAACTGACCCGCGATTTCATCCAGCAGTGGCAGGCGGCGCACCCGGCGGACGAGATCACCGTGCGTGACCTGGCGGTGAACCCGGTGCCGCACCTGGACGCCGACCTGCTGGGCGGCTGGATGAAGCCAGAAGATCAGCGCAGCGCCGCCGAGGTGGATGCCCTGGCCCGCTCCAACGCCCTGACCGACGAACTGCTGGCTGCCGACGTGCTGGTGATGGCCGCGCCGATGTACAACTTCACCATCCCCAGCACCCTCAAGGCCTGGCTGGACCACGTGCTGCGCGCCGGCATCACCTTCAAGTACACCCCGACCGGCCCGCAAGGCCTGTTGAACGGCAAGCGCGCCATCGTCCTGACCGCCCGTGGAGGCATCCATGCCGGCGCCAGCAGTGACCACCAGGAACCCTACCTGCGCCAGGTGATGGCCTTCATCGGCATCCATGACGTCGACTTCATCCACGCCGAAGGCCTGAACATGAGCGGCGAGTTCCACGAGAAGGGGCTGAACCAGGCCAAGGCCAAGCTGGCCGCGGTGGCCTGATCCGCGACGAATTCCCAACCTGACACCTTGTTGCTCCTTTGGGTGTGCCTGCCCGGCCAATCGATGGCCGGGCTTTTTCATGGTTTGCCGGCACGCCCCCTGTAGGAGCTGGCTTGCCGGCGAACACACGCACAATCTCCATGGTTGAACTGCCCGGGCCCAACCCGCTAAGGTCCCCGCCTTGATCCACGAGGGCCAACCATGGGCTACCTGATAATCGTCGCGCTGATCCAGGCGTTCTCCTTCAACCTGATCGGCGAATACCTGGCCGGCCATGTCGACAGCTACTTCGCCGTGCTCGCCCGGGTGGTGCTGGCCGGCCTGGTGTTCCTGCCGCTGACCCGCTGGCGCCAGGTCGAACCGCGCTTCCTGCGTTCGATGCTGTTGATCGGCGCGCTACAGTACGGCATCACCTACGTCTGCCTGTACCTGAGCTTCCGCGTGCTCACCGTGCCCGAGGTGCTGCTGTTCACCATCCTCACCCCCTTGCACGTCACGCTGATCGAGGACGCCTTGAATCGGCGCTTCAACCCGTGGGCGCTGCTCGCCGCGCTGGTGGCGGTGGCCGGCGCGGCGGTGATCCGCTTCGACACCATCTCGGGCGAGTTCTTCATGGGCTTCCTGCTGCTGCAACTGGCCAACTTCACCTACGCCGCCGGCCAAGTGCTGTACCGCCATCTGGTCGCCCGCCACCCCAGCAACCTGCCGCATTACCGGCGCTTCGGCTACTTCTACCTGGGCGCGCTGATCGTGGTGCTGCCGGCCTTCCTGCTGTTCGGCAACGCCCAGCACCTGCCGAGTACCAACACCCAATGGCTGGTGCTGCTGTTCCTCGGCCTGTGCCCGACCGCGCTGGGGTTGTACTGGTGGAACAAGGGTGCCTGCCTGGTGTCCGGTGGCACCTTGGCGGTGATGAACAACCTGCATGTGCCGGTGGGGCTGTTGCTGAACCTGCTGATCTGGAACCAGGACGAACCGCTGGGGCGCCTGGCCATTGGAGGATCGATCATCCTGGCGTCGGTGTGGCTGAGCCGCTTGGGTGGCCAGCGCGCGCCAATACCTGGAGCGATATCGTCGCGCTGATCGACCAAGCATCACATTGAAGGCGCCCCCAGTGGGCGCCTTCGTCTTTTCCGGCGCCAGGGTTGGCCCACGGAGCAGGCCAGGGGCAAGATAGGCGCAGGTGACCTCAAGATCGCCAGTCTTGCAATGGACGTGAACAACAATACAAGGAAGAGACCGTGAACCTTGACCTGACTGATCTGAAGCTGTTCATAAAGATTGCCGAGTCGCCCAGCCTGACCCAGGGCGCCCGGCGCGCCTGCCTGTCACCCGGCGCGGCGAGCATGCGCATCAAGTCGATGGAAGGCGAACTGGGCGAGGGACTGTTCCTTCGCCAGAGCAAGGGCCTGGTGCTGACGGCGGCGGGCAGGCGGCTGCTGGTCCATGCGCGCAAGATCCTCGGCCAGCTGGAGGTACTCAAGGCCGAGTTCGAGCGGCACGAGGAACAGGATGTGGCCAGCATGCGCATGTACGTCGACGGCTTCACCGCCTTCGAGTCCACCCAGCAGCGGCTGGTGCGCTACCTGGCAGAGCATGCGCATATCGCCATCGACCTGCAGGCGCGCAACCCGGGGGAGATCGTGCGGGGCGTGCGGGAAGGGGCCGTCGATATGGGCGTGGTGGCCGGCAGCGTGCCGGTGGAAGGCTGCGCCTCGATCGCCATGCCGGTGCTCAACTATGTGGTGGTGCTGCCACGGCGCCATCCGCTGGCCAATACCGCGACCCTACGCCTGCGCGATGTGCTGCGACACCCGCAGGTGGGCCTGTGCGGCGATACCGCCCTGGGCCGGCTGATCGAGGAGCAGGCACGGGACGATGGCAGCGAGGCGCAGTTCAGGATCAAGGTATCCACGGGCGAAGCGTTCTGCCGGATGGTCGCCGAGGGTGTGGGCATCGGTGTCGCGTCGGACGCGGCGGTGCAGCGCTACCTGCGCTGCTGCGCGCTGGTGACGCGGCCCCTTGAGGAAGCCTGGGCGCGGCAGGATCACATGATGCTGGTCAGGCACTGCGACAGCATGCCCCGCCATGTCACCGAATTGCTCTCCTACCTGAGCGCTGCCTGAGGAGGCGCTCGCCGATGCCGGGCGGCTGCGTCCGGCATCGGCAAGTGGCTCAGCGGGTCCCCGGCACCAGGCTGAGGATCTCGTCGATGGGCATGCAGGCCGGCTCGATCTCGTAGGCGCGGTCGTTCTCCAGGATGCTGGTGGCCACCTGGCGCATGGCCGAGTAGGCGCCGCGCAACATGTGGTTGGCGTAGATCACCGCGTTGAAGCCCGCATCGGCCAGGCACGAGAACGTCAGTTGCGGGTAGCTGGTGGGCACGCAGATCAGCGGCGTGGCGGGGTGGCGGTGCTTGAAGCGCCGGGCGAACTCGAGGATTTCCTCGCCACTGCGCTTGCGGCTGTGGATCATGATGCCATCGGCACCGGCCTCGGTGTAGGCGCTGCAGCGGGCCAGGGCATCCTCCAGGCCTTTTTCCAGGATCAGGCTCTCGCAGCGGGCGAAGATCATCATCCGGTCACCGGGGCGGTGTTGCGTGCCGGCCCTGATCTTTTCGCAGAAGTGCTCCACCGTCTCCTGCTCCTGGTGCACCGAGAGGCCCAGCAGGGAGTTCTTCTTCAAGCCGCACTTGTCTTCGATGACGATCGCCGAGACACCGGCGCGCGCCAGCCATTGCACATGGATGGCGAAGTGCTCGACCTTGCCGCCGGTGTCGGCGTCGTAGATCAGCGGCAGGTCGCACACCCCGAGGATCTCGTTGAGCCGTTCGAGGCGGTCGCTGGGCGAAAGGATCTCGATGTCCGGCAGGCAGCGCTGGGTCGAGTCGGTCAGCGAACTGGACCAGATGGCGTCGTAGCCCAAGCTGGCGCCGCGCGCCTCCAGGCGCACGCTCTTGGCCAGCATGGCCGATATCGGGCTGTGCGCTTCCAGTACGCGCAGGCAGGGTTTGTCATGGAACAGTTGGCGCAGGTCGATGCGCGAATCGGGATTCACGATGTTCATGGGGCCACTTCCTTGATCAGGGGGTGTCAGACGGCCAGGACCGACTCCATCTTGTGCAGGTGTTCGCAGGCGCGTTGCACGTATTCGCGCGACAATGCTTCGATCCGCGCGTAGTCGAGCGCCTGCGCCGTGGCCTGGCAATAGAGCTCCAGGGCGCTGGTGGCATGGAAGAAGTGCTGGGCCTCGACCGCGCCACAATGCACGCTGAGGAAGGTGGCGATACGGTGCGCCTCGCCTGCGGGCTTGCCTTGCACCTGCTTCAGCCAGTCTTTCCACAGCGGCGTCATCACGTTGTATTCACCGGTGTTGAACAGCTCGGTCATCGCCATCATTTCGATGGCTTCCACCAGTTGCGGGGCGAGCGGGCGCTTGCTGCCGACCCAGCTGGAGAACTCCTTGGTCACCGGGTTCAGGTAGCGGTCCTGCAGGCGCCAGTCGTCCGAGCCGCAGATGGCCGTGGCCATGCGCGCATACAGCTTGGAGTGGTGCGGGTGGCCGTGCATCTCGCCCAGGCCGATGTCCTCGACGATGATCTCGCCGCAGTGGCGCGCGGCTTCCAGCAGGCGCAGGCGGCCCTGGTCATCGTCGAGTGCCTCGGACTCCTGCAGCAGCCGCACGATGATGCTGGACACCGCGTGGGCCGCGCCATCCGGGCTGCGCCAGCCGCAGAAGAAAGTGCACAGGCTGTCGCGCGACCAGGGCTGCGAGGTGATGCGCTGGTAGGTGTCCAGGTAGTCGCCGAGCAGGTCGTCGTGAACGTCGAAGCCCTTTCTCAGGGCGCTGGCCAGCCGTTTGTCCTGGACATCGGTCAGCGCCTGGTCAACGAATGACAGCATGAAATCCGTTTTCTTCATGTCATGATCTCGCGGTTGGGTGGAAAGGCCGGGTTCAGGCAAGTGATGCGATGAAGGTGGCGAAGCGGCCCAGGCCCTCGACCAGGTCGTCCTCGCTCACCGAGTAGGAGAGCCGTACGGCGCGAGGGTCGCCATTGCTGCAGCCGGGCACCAGGGCGATGCGCGCCTCGGTCAGCAGCAGCTCGCACAGGTGGCTGGCGTCGCGCAGGGGGTGGCCCTGGTAGTGCTTGCCCAGCAGGTCGCCGATGTCCAGGTACAGGTAGAAAGCACCCTGGGGCGGGGCGAAACGGATCCCTTCGAGCTGGCCGAGCAGGGCGGTGGCCGTGGCCAGCTGGCGGTCGAGCTGGGCGTTGATGTCGGCGGCGAAGCGCTGCCCGCCCTCGCCATCCAGGGCGGTCAGCGCGGCGTACTGGGCCAGGCTGCTGGGGTTGGAGGTGGTGTGCGCTTGCAGGTTGTGCATCGCCGTGACCACCGCCTTGGGCGCGCAGGCATAGCCCAGCCGCCAGCCGGTCACGGCCTGGCTCTTGGAGAACGAGTCGATGACGATGGTCGACCCCTTGAGCTCGGGCAGCAGGCTGACGATGTTGTGGTGTTGCTGGCCGCCGCGCAGCAGGCCGCGATAGCACTCGTCGAAGATGACCCAGAGCTTGCGCTCCAGGGCCAGCTCACCGATGGCGAGCAGTTCCTGGGGCGAATAGACCACCCCGGTGGGGTTGTTCGGGGTATTGATGATGATCGCCTTGCTGCGTGGCGACAGGGCGGCTTTCACCGCCGCGCCGCGCAGCGTGTACCGGTCGGCCCGGGTGTCGATGAACACCGGGCTTGCGCCTGCCAGTTCGACCTGGGTGGGGAAGGTCTCCCAGTAGGGGCGTGGAATGAGTACTTCGTCGCCAGGATTGAGCAGTACCATCGCGCTGTTGTACAGCGCTTGCTTGGCACCGCTGGACACGGCGATCTCGTCGGCGCCGTAGGTGACGCCCAGGCGCTGGCTGACACTGTTGGCCAGGGCTTGGCGCAGGCGCGGGTTGCCCAGTGGCGGGGTATAGCGGTTCCACTGCTCGTGCACCGCGGCGATGGCGCCGCTGCGCATGTCAGGCGCTGCGTCCGTGGCCAGCTCGCCGGCCGCGAAGTTGATCACCTTGATGCCGGCGTCGCGCAGGGCGTTGGCTTTGCTGCGCATGCTCGAGGTGCCGGGCGCGCCGATGCGGCCAGCGCGCTCCGAGAGTTCGTAGGTCATGGTTCACATCCTTGTTGTGGGGGATCCGCGGGCGTCCTGCTCAGCGTCGTGCCAGGCCCTTCATGCCGTTATAGGTGACCAGGCACAGGGGCAGGGTCAGCATCAGCACACAGGCCAGCACCACCAGCCCTTCATTCACCCCGGCCTGGTCGGAGATCGCGCCGATCAGCACCGGGGCCAGGGCGCCGCCGCCGACGGTGCCGGTGTAGAACCAGGCGAATACCCGGTCGCGACGGTCCCGTGGGGCGAAGTCCGGCACCAGGCCTCCGAGCACCGACGAGGTGCCGTTCAGGGCCACGCCGATCAGCGGCATGACCAGCATCAGTGCGCCGTAGGGCAGCACCAGCGCCAGCAGGATCAGCAGGGCGGTGAGCAGTTCGGTGCAGATCACCGTGCGCACCGGCCCCAGGCGTGCGCCGAGGTAGCCGCAGAACAGCTTGCCGAAGGCGCCGCCGATGAACAGCAGGGACAGTGCCAGGCCGATGTGCTCGGTGCTCGCGCCCTTGCTTTGCAGCAGGAACGGCAGGAAGGTCAGGAAACCCATGCGCACGCCGCTGTCGAGGGTGCCGGTGGCGATCAGCGCCATCAGGCCCGAGGTGCTGCCGGCCTGGTCAGTGTTGCCGGCTTTCTTGCCGGCCTTGTCGTGAGCCTGGGTCCTGGGCATCAGCAGCCACAGGGCGAAGGCGGCGGCGATGCCGAGCACACCGAGCAGGGTGGCGTTGGTCTGCCAGGAGATGTACACCAGCGCCAAACCGGTGAGCCCCGGGATGATGGCCTTGCCGATATCGCCGGCGAAGTTGTACTGGGCCAGGGCCTGCTTGACCCGGCCACTGCCGTCATAGGCATCCGAGACCAGCGCCGAGGCCAGGGGGTGCTGGGTGCTGGCCCCCAGGCCGCCGATCATCAAGGCCAGCAACAGCAGGGTGATATCGGTGGCCTGCGCGGCCAGCAGGTAGGCGAAACCGGCCAGGGCGGTGCCCCTGACCAGCAGGGCCTGCCGGCCCCATTTACGTGCGCCCCGGCTGGCCAGCAACTGGAAGCCGGCCATCATCCCTGCATAGGCGCCGCGCAGCAGGCCGACCTGGGCATAGCTGAGGCCGAAGGCCGCCTGCCAGATCGGCAGCAGTACATAGATCACATCGGTGAGGCCGTCGTGCACGCCGTGGGCGAGGCTGCCCGCGGCCAGGGCCTTGCGGCGGGTGGCCTGGTCGGTGCCATCCGGTTCGTCGAGTTTTTCCAGGGAGATGTCCTGACGCATCGCTTGCTCGCAGTCCTTGTGTCGAATCCTGGCCGAACGCCGCGTGGCGCGGTTCGGTGTGCTGGCTGCAGGGTAGGAGATGCGGGGCGGGGTGGGTATTCGTATTTGCCGAAGGCTGGCGTTTAATAATTCTGAAATAGTTGTAACTGTTTGTTTCTAATGACTGCTTTGCAGTGAGCCAGGCGAAATTTTTATTGGTATGTGAGTCGATATTCGCCGGCGAGGCCGGCGAATGGACCAGGGCCGTCAACACAGCCCTGTTGCTCCCACCGCTGGGTGAAAGTTGCCTCAGGCGTTACTGAACGTGCTGGGTTCCTGCTCGATTTGATACCGGCCAGCCAACCCGATGCGCATGTCGTTGCCGCTAGGTTGCTGGTAAAGGCTCAGCCCAAATTCCGGCAGCACCGCCAGCAGGTAGTCGAAGATATCGCCCTGGATGCGCTCGTACTCGGCCCACGCCGTGGTGGTGGTGAAGCAGTAGATTTCCAGTGGCACGCCTTCGGCGGTGGTCTGCATCTGCCGGACCATGCAGGTCATGCCGGCGTGCACATTGGGGTGGTTCTTCAGGTAGGCGAGGGCGAAGGCACGGAAGGTGCCGATGTTGGTCAGCTTGCGCCGGTTGGCGGCCAGCTCCGCCACCGGGCCCAGGGCCTCGTTCCAGCTGTGCAGCTCCTGGCGCTTCTGCGCCAGGTAGTCGCCGAGCAGGCGTACCTGGCTCAGCCGTTGCTCCTCTTCCGGCGTGAGGAAGCGCACCCCGGCGGCGTCGATGAACAGGCTGCGCTTGATGCGCCGCCCGCCCGACTGCTGCATGCCCCGGTAGTTGCGGAACGACTCGCTCATCAGGCGCCAGGTGGGGATGGAGACGATGGTCTTGTCGAAGTTCTGCACCTTGACCGTGTGCAAGGTGATGTCCACCACATCGCCGTCGGCGCCGACCTGGGGCATCTCGATCCAGTCGCCCACATGCAGCATGTCGTTGCTGGTGAGCTGCACGCTGGCGACGAATGACAGCAGCGTGTCCTTGTATACCAATAGCAGCACCGCCGACATGGCGCCCAGGCCCGACAGCAGCAACAGTGGCGAGCGGTCGATGAGCGTGGCGACGATCACGATGGCGGCGAAGATCCACAGCATCATCTTGGCCAGTTGCACATAGCCCTTGATCGAGCGGGTGCGGGCATGCTCGGTGCGGGCATAGATGTCCAGCAGGGCATCGAGCAGGCACGACAGGGCCATGGTCATGAACAGCAGGGTGAAGGCCAGGGCGAAGTTGCCGAGGAAGTGCTGGGCGGTGTCGGAGAGCTCCGGCACCAGTTTCAGGCCGAACTGGATCACCAGCGAAGGGGTGGTCTGGGCCAGGCGGTGGAACACCTTGTTCTGGCGCAGGTCGTCGAGCCACCGGAGCGCGGGCTGGCGGGCCAGCAGGCGGCTGGCATGCAGGACCAGGAAGCGGGCCAGGCGGCCGACCAGCAGCGAGGCGAGCAGCAGCACCCCCAGCCCGAGCGCGGCATGCAGCAGTGGATGTTGGTCGAGGGTCCCCCAGAGGTCGAGGGTGTCGTGCCAGATGCGTTGGATGTCCATGGGTGTGAAAGCGGTCTGTATAGCGGTACGAAGGGGCTTTAGAGTGCCAATCGGGGCAAAGTTACCAAAAGAAGTTCGGCTCCGACGAAGGAAAACGTTACCCTATGCAACTTGAATTTTTCGCACTTGCCCGAGGTTACGCCGTGTTTTCCCAATTCGCCCTGCACGAACGCCTGCTCAAAGCCGTGGCCGAGCTGAAATTTGTCGAGCCGACGCCGGTGCAGGCAGCGGCCATTCCCCTGGCGTTGCAAGGGCGTGACCTGCGGGTGACGGCGCAGACCGGCAGCGGCAAGACGGCGGCCTTTGTCCTGCCCCTGCTCAACCGCCTGGTCGACCTGAGCGGCCCACGGGTGGAAATCCGCGCGCTGATCCTGCTGCCCACCCGCGAGCTGGCCCAGCAAACCCTCAAGCAGGTGCAACTGTTCTCCCAGTTCACCTACATCAAGTCCGGGCTGGTGACTGGCGGTGAAGACTTCAAGGAACAGGCCGCGATGCTGCGCAAGGTGCCGGACGTGCTGATCGGCACCCCGGGCCGCCTGCTCGAACAGCTCAATGCCGGCAACCTCGACCTTTCCCACGTGAAGGTGCTGATCCTCGACGAAGCCGACCGCATGCTCGACATGGGCTTCGCCGAAGACATGGAGCGCCTGTGCAAGGAGTGCGAGAACCGCGAGCAGACCCTGCTGTTCTCCGCCACTACCGGTGGCGCGGCCCTGCGCGACATCATCGGCAAGGTGCTGAAGGACCCTGAGCACCTGATGCTCAACAGCGTCTCGCAACTGGCCGAAGGCACCCGCCAGCAGATCATCACTGCCGACCACGACCAGCACAAAGAGCAGATCGTGCAGTGGCTGCTGGCCAACGAGACCTACCAGAAAGCGATCATCTTCACCAACACCCGGGCGTTGGCCGATCGCATCTACGGCCACCTGGTGGCGAAAGAAGTCAAAGCCTTCGTCCTGCACGGCGAGAAGGACCAGAAAGACCGCAAGCTGGCCATCGATCGTTTCAAGGATGGCGGCTCCAAGGTGCTGGTAGCCACCGACGTAGCCGCCCGTGGCCTGGATATCGATGGCCTGGACCTGGTGATCAACTTCGACATGCCGCGCAGCGGTGACGAGTACGTGCACCGCATCGGCCGTACCGGCCGCGCCGGTGGCGAAGGCCTGGCGATCTCGCTGATCACCCACAACGACTGGAACTTGATGTCGAGCATCGAGCGCTACCTCAAGCAGCAGTTCGAGCGCCGCGTCATCAAAGAGGTCAAGGGCACCTACAGCGGGCCGAAAAAGGTCAAGGCGTCGGGCAAGGCAGCCGGCACCAAGAAGAAAAAGGTCGAGAAGAAGACTGGCGCCGACAAGAAAGCCGCCGCCAAGCGCAAGCCGGCCGCCAAGCCGAAGGCCAAGGCCCCGTTGGCCAGCGCCGACGGCCTGGCGCCGCTGAAAAAGCGCAAGCCTGCAGCTGAGTAAGCCACGCTTGCGACAAACCCGCCATCGCAATGATGGCGGGTTGATTCACACCTTCCCCAGGTGTTTGTAGCCCATTTCCCAAACTGCTCCCGAGCCCATGCAATTAACCGGCTGACCCCGATACTCCTCTGGCATGTTCAGCCAGGAGGGCGTAGCGTATGTACAGCTGTAAATACAAGGTGTCCCATGGCGTTTGACTGGGACGAAGAGAAGAACCTGCTCAACATCCGCAAGCACGGTATCGACTTCAACGATGTGCCCGAGATGTTCCGGCACCCGATGCTGGCGCTGCGCGATGAACGGTTCGACTACGAAGAGGCACGCTGGATCAGCATGGGCTGGATCAACGCGTGGGTCAGCGTGGTCGCCTACACCGAAAGGCAAGGGGATGTGATCCGCATCATCTCTGCCCGAAGAGCCACCCGACGCGAGGTAACGCGCTATGTCGAAACCATCCGCAAGCATTGACCACACACCTGTCGACACCTCGGACATTCCCGAACTCGATGATGACTTCTTCCGCCGCGCCGAGCTGCGGGTGCCCGCCAAGCAGACCGTGACGATGCGCCTGGATGCCGATGTACTGGCCTGGTTCAAGGAGCAGGGCGCGGGCTATCAGACCCGCATCAACCAGCTGCTGCGCCAGTACATGCTGGCGCAACAGCGGCGCTGATCTCAGGTCCTGCTTTTCGCGGCCTTGAGTTCCTGGATGCGCTTGTCGATCAGCTGGCACTTGTCTGGCAAGTCCTTGCTGGCCGTATCGAGCTTCATACCCTGGAGCTCGTCATTGATTTCCTTGGCCTTCTGCGGGTTCTGTTCGGTCAGTTGACTCACCAGCCCGGCAAGCTCCTCCCTTTTCTGCCTGGCCTCTTCCGGGGTGCAGGCCCAGACGGGCAGGGCACCTAGCAGGCAGGCTGCACAAGCAGTGGATAGCAGTGCTTTCATTCTTCCGATCTCCGGCAATGGGTATGTGCTGTGGAGGTGCGGGGCGGGGAGAGCGTTCGGCTTGGTCGACCGACGGCCCGAGTGGCGGGTGGTCCTGTAGTTTTCGGCGTCCAATAATTTGGCGATATTAATTTGACACTGCAGTGATGGCAAAATAACATCGCGCACCATTTTGCTCGATGCCCAGTCATGTCCGTAAGTCTCCATTTTTCTCACCGAACGGCCTACCTTGCCTTGTGGGCAATGCTGAGCGTGAATCCGGCTTGGGCGGCGTCTCCCGGCGACCAGGACCTGATTCGCGACCGCCAGGACCGGCTACTGCAGGAGCAGCAACGGCGCCTCGACGAGCTGCGCACCTTGCCCGGCAATGCCGCCGAACCCAGCGAAGCGCAACCGGCGGCCGACACCCGCTGCTTCACCATCCGCACCATCGAACTCAAGGGCGCCGACAGCCTGTCCGCTGCGGAGCGCGACGCCTTGCTCAAGCCATTCATTGGCCAGTGCCTGGGCGTCACCCAACTCAACGCCTTGCTCAAAGCCATCACCGACCACTACCTCGACCGCGGCCTGGTCACCAGCCGCGCCTACCTGCCGCAGCAGGACCTGTCCGCCGGCCATCTGCAGGTGCTGGTGGTGGAAGGGCGCCTGGAAGGGCTGCGTCCCGATGCCGGCAGTGGCCTGAGCGATCATGAACTGGCCATGACGTTCCCCGGCGGCACCGGCGAGCGCTTGAACCTGCGCGAGATCGAGCAGATGGTCGACCAGCTCAACCGCCTGCCGTCGAACAAGGCGCAAATGGAGCTGACCCCGGGCAAGGCTGTCGGCGGCAGCAAGGTGCTGGTGCGCAATACCCCGCAGAAGCCGTGGCGCGCCTCGCTCTCGCGCAACAACGAAGGCCAGCGCAGCACCGGCGAGCAGATGCTCAACCTCGGCCTGGAATGGGACAGCCCATTGGGCCTGGCCGACCAGCTGGTGCTGCGCGGTGGCCATGACGTGGTCAGCGACCACACTCTGGGCTCGAAGAATGGCGTGCTGTACTACAACCTGCCCTGGGGCTGGTGGAACTTCACCTACAGCTACAGCGAAAGCGAGTACCGCTCCCTGGCCCAGGCCAACCTCTTCGCCTTCAAACAGACCGGCGACAGCCAGAACCACCAGCTGCGCGCCGAGCGCGTGGTGCACCGCGACGCCACCAGCAAGACCTCGCTCAATGCCGGCATCGCCCACCTGCGCACCAACAACTACATCGAGGACAGCCGCCTGGCGGCCAGCAGCAATCGCCTGAGCGAAGCACAGTTCGGCATCAACCATGGCCGGCGCCTGGGCAATGCCTTCGTCAACCTCGACCTGGGCACGCAGGAAGGCATCGGCGCCTTCGACGCCCAGGACAACGGTCACCCGCGCCCGGGCCAGCCGGTGGCGCGCTACCGCAAGTACAGCGCCACGCTCAGCTATGTGCAGGGTTTCGAGGTGCTGGGCGAGCGCCTGAGTTTCAGCAGCCTGGCCACCGGCCAGCGCAGCGAGGACGTGCTGTTCAGCCCGCAACGCATCAGCCTCGGCGGGCTGTCGTCGGTGCGCGGGCTGAAGGACCAGTCGTTGTCCGGGGACAGCGGCGGCTACTGGCGCAGCGACCTGCGCTGGACCCGCCCGGTGAACTGGCCGGTGTTGCAGCCGATGCTGGCCGAGTACGGCCTGGGCCTGGGCTACGACCTGGGCGTGATCAGCAACGACCGCTACAACGGCGAGTACCACGGCCGCGCCAGCAGCCATTCGCTGGAGCTGTTCGCCCGTGGCCAGCACCTGGCCGCCAGCGTGACCTTCGCCCACAGCCTGGAACGCCCCGATGCGCTGCCTGAAAAGGAACGCCCGGTGTATTTCCGCCTCGACCTCTTCATTTGACCGCCTGACCCACGAGACCTGACATGGACGTTCGCCTGTTCGCCTTCCTGGCCCGCCAACGCTCGGCTGAAATTCAGCCCCGCGCGCATTTCTGCGGGTTGCCCAAGCGCGGCCTGGCGTTCCTGCTGGCCAACGTCATGTTCTGGCAGCCGTTGTGGGCGCAGGCCGCCGAGGGCATCGCGGTCAGCGGGGCGGGCACCAGCCTGGGGCAGGCGGGCAACGGCGTGCCGATCGTCAACATCGCCACGCCCAACGGCAGCGGGCTGTCGCACAACCAGTTCAGCGACTACAACGTCGGCCAGCAGGGGCTGATCCTCAACAACGCCACCGCGCGCACGCAAGCCACGCAACTGGGTGGCATCATCCTCGGCAACCCGAACCTGCAGGGCCAGGCGGCCAGCACCATCATCAACGAAGTCAATGGCGCCAATGCCAGCCAGCTGCGCGGCTACACCGAAGTGGCCGGGCAATCGGCCAAGGTCATCGTCGCCAACGCCCACGGCATCGCCTGCGATGGTTGCGGTTTCATCAACACGCCACAGGCTACCCTGACCACCGGCAAACCGGTGATCGAGAACGGCCAGTTGAGTCGCTACCAGGTCGATCAGGGCCATATCGCCATTGAAGGGGCGGGGGTCAACGCCAGCAACGTCGACAGCTTCGAGCTGATTGCCCGCAGCACGAAGATCAACGCCGAGATCCAGGCCCGCAACCTGGCCATCGTCGCCGGGCGCAACGATGTCGATGCGCGCACATTGACGGCCACGGCACGTCAGGATGACGGCAGCGTGAAACCGACCCTGGCAATCGACTCCAGCGCATTGGGCGGCATGTATGCCGGTGCGGTCAGGTTGGTGGGCACCGAGGCCGGCGTCGGCGTGCGGCTCGACGGGCGGATGATCGCCAGTGGTGGCGACATCCAATTGGACGCCAATGGCCAGCTGAGCATGGCCCAGGCCAGCGCCGCTGGCGATGTTCGGGTACAGGCGGCTGGTATCGATGCGCAGGGGCCGGTGCATGCCGGGCAAACGTTGCAAATGGATAGCCGTGCCGACCTGGTCAACCGGGCGGGTTTGACCGCCGTGGGCCAGGTGCGACTTGACGCCAGCGGCCAGTTGAGCAACCTGGGAGGGGTCCAGGCGGGTATCAGGGCTGACGGCAGCCGTGCGGCTGACGCCGACCTGAAGATCGACGCGGGCGCGGTGGACAATCACAACCAGCGCCTGATCGCCAGCCGCGACCTGACCCTGACCAGCGCTGACCGGCTGAACAACCAGGGTGGCAGCCTCAGCGCCGGGCGCGACGTCAATATCAAGGCCGTAACGCTGGATAACCGCCAACAAGGCAAGGTTATCGCGGATGGGCGCATGACCCTCGGTGGTGGCCAGCTGTTCAACGGTGACGGTGGCAAGGTCACCAGCCAAGGGGCGCTGAGTGCCACCTGGGCGCTGCTTGACAACCAGTCGGGCGAGTTGTCCGGCCTCGATGCCCTGGCGCTCAACCTGGGCAGCCTGGACAACCGCAATGGGCGGGTCCTGGCCAACCGGGGCATCACTGTCACCAGCCAGGGGCTGATCGACAACCGGGCCGGCCGGATCGACAGCCAGGGCACGCTCGAGCTGACCGCCCAGGTGCTGGACAACAGCCAGGGTGGCCTTGCCCGTGGCCAGACGCTGGATCTGGCCATCACGCAGGCCGTGGACAATCGCCAGGGCACCCTGGCTGCGGGCAAGGTGCTGACGCTCAAGGCCGCCAGCCTTGACAACCGCGAACAAGGAAAGCTGCTCAGCGATGGCACGTTGACCACCGGGATCACCGGGCTGCTGGATAACCAGGGCCAGGGCCTGGCAAGCGGCCTGGGCGCCACCCGCATCGAGGCGGGGCGGGTGGACAATCGTGGTGGCCGGCTGGTGGGTAAGGACCTGCTGACCCTTGAGGGCCAGCACTGGGACAACCGCGGCGGCAAGATCGAGGCGACCGGTGCGCTGACACTGACGGTCGACAACCTCGACAACCGCGATCAGGGCCTGGTCAGTGGCCAGGCCTGGGTGCGCTACAACGGCAACGAACTGCTCAACCAGCTCGGTATATTCGGCGCGCGGGGCAACCTGACGCTTGTGGCCGCACACCTGAACAACAGCGGTGGCAGCCTGACCAGTGGTGGTGATCTCGATGGCCGGGTCGCGCGCGTGGAGCAGCTTGGCGGCAAGCTATCCGCCGACGGCGAGCTGACCCTGCGCGGCAGCTCGCTGGTCAACCGCCAGGGGGCCGTGGTGGGCGCCGGGCAGGGCATGCGCCTGACCGTGGGCAACGTCGACAACCGCGGTGGGGAACTGTCCACGGCCAAGGCGCTCAGCCTCACCGGTGAGCATCTGGACAACAGCGCTGGGCAGGTACTGGCCGACACGGCGCTGACGCTCACGGTGGCTGAGGTCATCAACCGGGCCCAGGGCCTGCTGCGTGGCAAAGGGCAACTGACCCTCGACGGCCAGACCCTGGATAACCGTGACGGGCGTCTTTCCGGCGAGCAGGGGGCTCGCCTGCGCCTGGGCCAGGCGCTGAGCAACGGCAAGGGCCTGCTGACCAGCGAGGGTGACCTGGATATTGGCGCCGCCAGTCTCGACAACACCGACGGCGAGCTGACCAGCGCCGGGACGCTGACCCTGGCCACCACGGGCGAGGTCGGTAACCTGCGAGGTTCGGTCACCGCTGATGGCACCCTCGACCTGCGCAGCGCGAGCCTGGACAACCGCGCTGGCGAGATCGGCAGCCAAGGCGCGATCGACATCGTCACCGGCGCGCTGGACAACCGTGACAACGGGCATGTCGTTGGCAACGACCGCTTGACCATCAAGGCCGGCCAGGTCAGAAACGCCGGCCGCGACAGCCGTATCGACAGCGATGGCGCAATGGTCCTCACCGCCAGCGGCCTCGACCAGCAGGCGGGGCGCCTGCTGAGCAAGACCTCGATCACCCTTGACCTCGGCCAGGGCACGTTGACCAACCATGGCCTGGTCAAAGCGCCGACCCTGGTGCTGAACAACCTCGGCAAGGTGGATAACCAGCACGGTGAAATAACCAGCCCGCAAGGCTTCACCCTGGCGGCCACGTCGTTGGACAACCAACAAGGCCGGCTGCTCAGCGAACAGGCACTGATCGTGCGTATCGCCCAGGCAGTGGCCAACACCAAGGGCCTGATTTCGGCCAAGGGTCTCGACCTGCAGGCCGCCAGCCTGGACAACCACGAGGGTATCGCCAGCAGCCGTGCCAGCCTGGTTCTGACTATCGACCAGCGCCTGGACAACCGCCAGGGCACGCTGGTTGGCGATACTTCGGGCCACCTGAGTGCCAAGACCCTGGACAATGCCAAGGGCAAGATTTCCGGCAAGGGTTACTTGCAGATCGAAGCGGACACCCTGGTGAATGCCGCAGGCTCGCTGGTCGGCCTGGAGCAACTACGGATCAAGGGCACCCAGCTGGACAATCGCGAGGCGGGCCTGCTCGGCAGCAATGGGACGATGACCCTGGATGTCGACCAGGTCGACAACCGTGGTGGCGAAATTTCTGGCAAGGCTGCCGTCAGCGTGACCGGCACACAGCTGGAAAACAGCGACGGCGGGCAACTGGTTGTCGGCACCGGGCTGACCCTGGCCCTGCAGCAACTGCTCAATCGCCGCGATGGGCGTATCGAGGCCCAGACCGGCCTGACCCTGACCGGCCAGACGCTGGACAACGACGGTGGCCACCTGGCCAGCCAGCAGGACCTGGCGCTGACCCTGACCGGCGCGGCACTCAACCGGCTGGGCCTGATCAGCGCCGAGGGCCAGCTGACGTTGAAGGCACTGCGGCTGGACAACGACACGGGCACTCTGACCAGCGCAGGCAGCTTGCGGCTGACCACCGAGGATGACCTGAGCAACAAAGGCGGCAAGCTGCTGAGCGACAGCGGCATCACCCTCACCAGTGCCAGCTTCGACAACACCGACAAGGGCGTACTGTCCGGCAAGGGCGCGCTGCGCCTGACCACCGGGCACCTGGACAACAGTCGCCAGGGCAGCATCGGTGGCGACAGCACGCTGGTGGTCCAGGCCGGGCAGCTGGACAACCGCGACGGCGGTCGTGTGGGCAGCCACGAAGACCTCACGGCCACCATCACCGGCCTCGACCAGCAAGGCGGCAAGCTGTTCAGCGACCGATCGGTCCACCTCGACCTGGGCCACGGCCACCTGGACAACCGCGGCGGCTTGATCAATGCCCCCTTGCTGGTGCTGGACAACCTCAAGACGGTGGCCAACCAGGCGGGTGAGATCTCCAGCGACCAGGCCTTCACCCTGACTGCCGAGCAACTGGACAACAACGATGGCCGCCTGCTCGGCAACCAGGGCCTGCTGCTGCGCGTGAGCCAGCGCTTGGACAACCTCAAAGGCCTGATCGGCGCCCATTCGCTGGAGGTCCACGCCGGCGTGCTGGACAACAGCGGCGGTACCCTGAACAGCCAGAGCGGCATGACCCTGACCGTCGATGGCCTGCTGCGCAACCGTGGCCTGGTCGAGGCCAGGGACGCGTTGACCCTGGCTAGCCTGGGCCTCGACAACCAGGGCGGCAAGCTGCTCGGCAGTGCCATCGCCCTGGACCTGGGGGGCGCTAGCCTCGATAACGGCAAGGGCTTGATCAGTACCGCCGGCCAGTTGACCCTCGACCACCTGGGGATGCTCGACAACCAGGCGGGCGAGCTCTCCACCGCCCAGGGGTTGCGGTTCGACGCGACTGGGGTGGACAACCGTGGCGGCAAGCTGATCAGTGAACAGAAGCTGACCCTGAACAGTGGCGTCATCGACAACCAAGGTGGCTTGATATCCGGCTGGCAGGGGCTGAAGGTGATCGGCCAGAGCCTCGACAACCGCCAGCAGGGCACCCTGTCGAGCCGTTTCGGCGCCGTGCAGGCTGACGTCACCGGCGCCTTGCGCAACAGTGCTGGCGGTGCCCTGGTCGCCCAGCAACGCCTGGACGTGACGGCGGCCAGCCTGGACAACAGCGCCAAGGGCGTGTTGTCCAGTGCGGGGGCTCAGCATTTGACGGTCGGCGGTACTCTGGACAACCGCGACGGTGGCTTGATCGACGCGGGCGAGCGCCTCGACATCGACACCCAGTCCCTCGACAACCGCGGTGGGCGCGTGGCGTCCCGCCAGGCGCTGAGCCTGACCGGTGCGAGCCTGGACAACAGCGACGGCAGCCTGGCCACCGAGGATGCCCTCAGCCTCGACCTGCTGGGCGACCTGCTCAATCAGCGGGGCAAGCTGTACAGCGGCAAGGCGTTGCTGGTCCAGCGCGCCAGCCTGATCGACAACCAGGGTGGCCAGGTCGCCAGCCAGGGCCTGCTCAAGCTGATCGCCACCCGCGTCGACAACAGCCTGCGCGGCACCCTGGCCGCCAATGGCCAGCTTGTGGTCAACAGCACAGGGGTGTTGAGCAATGCGGGCGACGGCCTGATCTACAGCCAGCAGGGCGACGTGAGCCTGCAAGCGGCGAGCCTTGGCAACAGCAAGGGTACCGTCCAGGCCAAGGGCGCGATCAACGTCCAGACCACGGCCGACGTCGATAACCAGGGCGGCAAGCTGATCGCCCAGGACGGTGCGCTCGATGTGGCGGCCGCCAGCATCGACAACCGTGGTGGCATCCTGGCCAGCCTCAAGCAGTCGCTCGGCGTGCGCACCACTGGCGTGTTGCGCAACGGCAGTGATGCCAATGGCCAGCGCGGCACCATCCAGGCCTTGAGCCTCGACCTGCAGAGCGCCATGCTGGACAACCACGGTGGGCGGATGGCCGCGACCAGCGGTGATGCGCTGATCCGCACCGGGGAGCTGGACAACCGCGACGGTGCTCTCTCTGCCGGCGGCCTGCTCAAGCTTGATGGCGCCAGCCTGCGCAACGGTGGGGACGCGCGTGGCGAGATGCTCGGCCAACGCATCGAGATGGTGCTGAGCGGCGCCCTGGACAACCGCGGCGGCATCATCGAAAGCGCCAGCACCCTTGACATTACCGCGGCGAGCCTGGACAACCGGCAGGGCCAGCTTCGTGCCCTGGGCGGTGCCGACACCAGCCGTTTCCAGATCGGCGGGGTGCTCGACAACCGTGACGGCAAGCTGGAAACCGCCAACCGCAATCTTGCGTTGGCGGCCGGTGACCTGCTCAACGCCAATGGCACGATCCTGCATGTAGGCCTCGGCGACTTTGGCATCAGCAGCCAGCAGGTGATGGCGGCGGGCGGCAGGCTGTCGACCCGCGGCACGTTGACCCTCAACGCCGACAGCTGGACCAACAGCAGTGTGCTGCAGGCCGGCACGCTCAAGCTCAATGTCGGCACTTTCAACCAGACCGCCAGTGGGCAACTGCTGGCGACGAATGCGCTGATCGGCAGCGGTGGCAACTGGCACAACGATGGGCTGATCGCCAGCGATGGCAGCTTCAGCCTGACGCTGAGTGGGCGCTACTCTGGCGACGGCCGCCTGGCCAGCCTGGCCGACATGACCCTGTCCGCGGCACAGATGAACCTGGGCAGGGCCGGCAGCATCGCTGGCGGCGGCAATGTCGGGATCGATATCGCCGGCCAACTAATCAATGAGGGGCGTCTGTCCGCAGCCTCCGACCTGACGCTGCGCGCGGCTGGCATCACCAACCATGGCGCCATCGCCGCGTCCCGTGACCTGGTGTTGACGGCCGACACGGTGCTCAACGAGCAGGCTGCCGATGGCAGCCGCGGCTTCCTGTTCAGTGGCCGCGACATGGCCATCCGTGCCGGTGATTTCACCAACCGCTACGCGGATGTCTACAGCCTGGGCAACCTGCTGGTGGCCGGCGTCGCCCCAGGCAGCGCCGCAGCCAAGGTGCTGAACAGCTCGGGTACCATCGAGGCGGGTGTCGACATCGACCTGCAAGCGTCCAGTTTCGTCAACGAGCGCAACAAGTTCCGTGCGACCGAGTCCATCACCGGCGGCTACATGACCATCTGGTGCGTCCAGCACTGTGGCAGCTCGGGATGGGTGAGAGGGCCGGTATTCGTCTACAAGACGGAGTCGACCGTTGTCCACGAAGACTCGCCCATGGCCACGCTGGTGGCTGGCCATGACCTGGACTTCAACGGTGGCACCTTCAGCAACTCACGCAGTGTCGTTTCTGCAGGTAATGATCTCACCCTGACGGCCGGCACCATCACCAACGAAGGGACTCGATCCAGTTCTGGCACGTCCAAGAGAGAGATCGGCGCCGGTTCGAAGATCCCGAGCAGATACTTCAATCAACTGATTGCCGAGGTGGATGCCTACAACCAGGCCCACCCGCAATCCGGCCCCTTCGACGAGGCGGCCTTCAAGGCGTTGCTCGCAAAGTTCGACGTGGCGTATTTCTACGACCGGGACAAGGAGTCCACCCTCCAGAACGATGGCCAGTTCATCGCCCCCGCGATCATCCAGGCGGGCGGGATGGCGAAGCTCAACGCCACCTATGACATCAACAACGTAGTGGTGCAGCACTCATCCTCGAGCCTCAGCAACAAAGCGTTCAATACCCAGGTTTCCAGTGCCACGCCGCCGACGGTGGTCCGGCTCAATGCCCAGCTGCCGCCCGACCTGGCGCACAAGCAGGTCGATCCGACGGCGCTGCCGGGCTTCAGCCTGCCGGTCGGCCAGAACGGCCTGTTTCGCCTGAGTGGGCAAGGCAACAACACGGCTAATGGCCTGGCGCCGCAATGGACGCTGGGCAACGCCAGCCTGGCCGTTACCCAGCGCCAGGCGCTGGCCGGCAGCCATTCGGGCTCGCTGCAGGCGCTGGACGCCACCACCTCCACGCTGAGCGAGCAGCAGATCGAGCGCGTTGCCCACCTGGGCTCGGCGCCTGCGGGCAAGGCCAGCGCCATTGGCGTCTACGCCCCCGTCGGCACGGCCGTGGACGCCACGCAGGGGCGTGGCAGCGAGCCGCTGGTCGGCACGCCGCCGCAGGTCCCTGGTATCACGCGCATGCCGGACACCCAGTACACCAGCCAGCCGCACAAGTACCTGATCGAAACCAACCCGGTGCTGACCGAACTCAAGCAGTTCATGAGCTCCGACTACCTGCTCGGCAACCTGGGTTACGACCCGGACAAGAGCTGGAAGCGCCTCGGTGACGGCTTCTACGAGCAGCGCCTGATCCAGCAGGCGGTGGTGGCGCGCACCGGCCAGCAGTTCATCGATGGCCAGACCTCAGGCGAGCAGTTGTACAAGCAGCTGATGGACAATGCCGTGCGCAGCAAGACCGAGCTCAACCTGAGCCTGGGTGTCGGCCTGACCTCGGCCCAGGTCGCGGCGCTGACCCATGACATCGTCTGGCTCGAAGAGCGCGAGTTCGGCGGCGAGAAAGTCCTGGCGCCGGTGCTGTACCTGGCCCACGCCAACAACCGCCTGGGCCCGGACGGCGCGCTGATCGCCGGCCAGGACATGCAACTGCTCGCCGGCCGCAACCTCGACAACGTCGGCACCCTGCACGCCACGCGGGGCCTGTCCGCGGTGGTGGGCAACGACCTGGAAAACGCCGGCCTGATCGAGTCGGGCGGTCGTCTCGACCTGCTGGCGGGCAACAACATGGTCAACCACGCGGGTGGCATCATCACCGGGCGCGACGTCAGCGTGACGACCCTCAGTGGCGATCTCATCAACCAGCGCGACCGTACGCGCATCACGCATGACTACGGTGTCTATCAGCAGCAGAGCGACTACCTCGACAGCGCCGCGCGCATCGAGGCCGGTAACGACCTGCTGGTGAATGTCGGCCGCGACCTGCTCAATGGCGGGTCGGTCCTGCAGGCCGGCCGTGACCTGAATGTCAGTACCGGCCGCGATATTGTGATCAGCGCGACCGAACGCGCCGACCACTTGGAGAAGAATGGCCGGCAGCTCAATGGCACCGTGCGCCAGTCCGTTTCGCAACTGGGTGCGGGCCGTGACGTCACCCTGAAGGCTGGCCGGGACTTCGCCGCTATTGCCGGTGAAATCGAGGCCAAGCGCGATATCGCCATCGACGCGGTGGGCGACATGACCCTGGCCTCCGCCGCCGACGAGGACCACTTCTACTCCAAGAGCAAGAAACTGACGATCCAGGAGGATCATGTCCGCCAGGTGGGCACCCAGCTGATCGCGGGTGGCGATGTGTCGCTGAGGACCGGTGAGGACATGAAGCTGGTGTCCAGCAGCGTCACTGCCGGTGATGCTGCCTATCTCTATGCCGGCGGCGATATCGAACTGCTGGCCGAGACCGACAGCGACTATTCGCTGTACGACAAGAAGAGCAAGGGCAGCTGGGGCAAGAAGAAGACCCAGCGCGACGAAGTGACCGACGTGCGCCACGTCGGCAGCGAGATCACCACGGGAGGCGACCTGACGCTGCAGAGCGGCGGTGACCAGCGCTACCAGGCGGCCAAGCTGGAGAGTGGCAAGGACCTGACTTTGGAGAGTGGCGGGGAGATCGCCTTCGAAGGGGTGAAGGACCTGCATCAGGAGAGCCACGCCAAGAGCAGCAGCAGCCTGGCCTGGAACAGTGCAAAAGGCAAGGGCAGTACCGATGAGACACTACGCCAGAGCCAATTACTGGCCAATGGCGAGATGGTGCTCAAGGCCGCTGATGGCGTGAAGGTCGACCTCAAGCATATCGATCAACAGTCCGTGGCTCAGACCATCGACGCGATGGTCCAGGCTGACCCTCAGCTGGCATGGCTCAAGGAAGCCGAGAAGCGCGGCGATGTGGATTGGCGCCGCGTCCAGGAGGTTCACGACAGCTACAAGTACAGCCACTCTGGGCTTGGCCAGGGGGCCATGCTGGCGATCATCATCATCGTCACGGTGCTTACCGCCGGTGCGGCAAGTAGCGCAGTCGGTACCGCCTTCGCTGGCGCGGGCTCCGCAGGCAGTGGCACGGTCATGGCGGCAGGCGGCATCTCCACCGTTGGCGCGTCAACCGGAACCTTTGTTGCTGCTGGCTGGGGCAATGCGATGGTGACGGCGGGCCTGACCTCCATGGCCAGTACCAGTGCAGTCAGCGCCATCAACAACCGTGGCGACTTGGGCGCGGTGTTGAAGGAGGTCACTTCGTCCGACAACCTCAAAGGGTATGCCGTCGGCGCGATTACTGCGGGAATCACCTCAGGCTACCTCAATGACGCATTCGGCATTTCAGCCGAGAACCTGAGTAAACCCACCTTTGGCTTTAACCTGGGCACGCTCTCCGGCCTCGGCAAATTTGCCGGTTATACAGGCTCCCAGGCAGTGGTAGGTGCAGTGGCCAAGTCCGCGCTGGAGGGTGGCCACCTGGGGCGCAACCTCAGCGATGCAGGCAAGAACTTTGTCGGCAATGCGCTGGCGGCCGCGATCTACAAGCAACTGGGCGATCAGCTGAACTTCGCAGGCCTGCCAACCAAGACCGCGGCGCATGCCCTTGTCGGCGGGTTGCTAGCCGAGGCCGCAGGCGGTGATTTCCGCTCAGGCGCCATCGCGGCGGGGGCGAACGAAGCCTTTGTCGCCACGGTTGGAGAGCGAATTTTCCCTGGGGATACGCATGCGCAGTTGCTGAGCATGACCTCACAGTTGCTGGGCTTGACGGTAGCGGCAGGCCTGGGGGCAGATGAGAAAGGTCAGCAGGTGGCAGGTTGGGTGGCGCAGAACGCTACCCAGTACAACAACCTCGATCACCCCACCGCTGAGCGCATGCTGGGTGAATTGAAGGAATGCCGCGCCACCCACCAGTGCACCGGCGCCAAGATCCAGGACATCCTGGATCGCTACGAAGGCCTCTCCATTGCCCGAGCGAAGGCGATGAACGCTTGCGGCACTCGCGAGTGCTCTCAGGCCGTGGCCGACAGTGCGGTCGCGATCGACAGCCCGGTCGCCAAGGAACTGATCGCCTTCTTCAAGAATACGGGCTACGACACGGTCGGTTTGCTCAACGGCAACCCAGGGCAACACATGGTGCCGTCGATGAACCCGGCTGGCACCGGTGGGCTGTTCGTGTCTGACAAGCAACTGCTCTTTGCCAAGTTCGTCAAGGAGGGCTGGCTGACACCGGCTGAGCAGTCGAAGCTTGGGCAGTGGTCCACGGAGACCTCCTGGCTTGATCGTGCGGTCGGCCGGCAGTTGACGATCCAGGAAAAGGCCACGTTGATCACCGAACTTGGCACGACCGGGGCACTGGCCATCATGGCCGGTGGCCGTGGTGGGGTTGCCGCGAGCGGGGCCGGTAATGGCAAGGCTGGAGGTGGCAAGGTCGGCCCGGGCGAGGGGGCGAAGGTGCCGCCATGTCCGCGCTGTTTCGCAGCCGGTACGCAGGTGGCGACCCCTGATGGCGACCGTGCGATCGAAACGCTCAAGGTTGGCGACGTGGTGTGGAGCAAGCCAGAGCGTGGCGGCAAGCCGTTTGCTGCGGCGATTACAGCGACCCACGTGCGCAATGACCAGCCGATCTACCGTCTGACCCTGGAAAACATCCATTCCGACGGCAAAGACAGGTCCGAGACACTACTGGTGACGCCGAGCCACCCCTTCTATGTACCGGCCAAGCATGACTTCGTGCCGATGGGGGAGCTCAGGCCTGGGGACCTGCTGCAGTCGCTGGCGGATGGCGAGGGTGAAGGCACGTCGATCCGCGTGGTTTCGGCACGGCTCTACAAATCGGTTGGGAAGACGTATAACCTGACGGTGGATGTGGGGCATACGTTCTATGTGGGTGAATTGCGCACGTGGGTACACAATACTGGTGGGCCATGTGATATCACAGGGAATAGTGCCAATGGTGCAAAAGGTGGAGCTGCTAGCTCCGGCGCTGAAAATGCGGCCTTGTATCCAAAGCTGAAGGATCAACTGATACAAAAAAACCTGAGCAATATTGCGGCTCAGGACTCAAGATTAGCTGCGGCTGTGAACGGCAGCGGAACGAAAAATCCGAACTTCTCTATAGGTCAAGGTACATCTTTCGAAGCTAATAAATTGGGTAAAATTTGGGTTGGAGATGGTGCAACAAAAACAAGTGACGGGCTTGGTTTTATTAGCGCGGACGGCACTCGTGTATATAGGCCGCCAACATCCAAAGATTCATCTTTTGCAACGACAGGCGTGCAGGCCAATTTTGAAACATACAAAATCAATCCGGCAACAGGCCAGCGCGTAAAAGTAAGTAACGGCCATCTGAATGTGGCTGACTAGGAGGAATGATGCGTGCTGTTGTAAAAGGTATTTCTAATGATATTTTTGATGTCGAGACCTACGTTCCCGAGAATCTAGACAGCTTTTCTTTAAGTCTTCGTATTCGAATTGGGCTTGATTGTACGCAAGGGGCAGATGATTTTGAGCTTTTCATCTGCAATCCAAAGTGGTTAGAAGAGACAATGTGGGAGCCTCGTTGGGGGAGAGGCCTATTAATTGTTCGGGAATATGATTTTTCGACTATTAATGGATTGATTCATGAGTATGTGAATCGCTGCGAGGGGGATAGCTGGGAAGCTATCGTGATAAAGCTGGGGAAGGTATTTTCCTGGGAGTTTGATGATTACCAATCCTAATCAATAGGATTATTTATCTAACGCCGGCCTCGTGCCGGTGTTGTTTTATCTGCTTGCTGCAAAATCTCCCTTCCTTCGCTGCTCGCTTTGGTCGTGGCCTGAGCGATCGGGAGTGTCAGTTTTTTTGTGTGCGGGCCGGTAACGGCCTGCCGCCAGGCAGGCCTTGATTTCACCAGGTCGGCCTGATGAACCGATCTCCGTACAGAATCGCAAATTGATTCATCGCGCTTTTCCAATCATGGGCCGGTTTTCCCCAATTGGCTGTTATGTTGCGCAATCCCAACCAAATCAGTTTGGTCGCTGCGTCATCATTCGGGAAATGCCCGCGAGTCTTGATGACCTTGCGTAGCTGGGCGTTGATGCTCTCGATGGCGTTGGTGGTGTAAATCACCTTTCTGATGGCCGGTGGGAAGACGAAAAATGGAATCACTCGATCCCAGGCGCGTCTCCAGGCAGCCACCACCGTTGGATATTTCTCGCCCCACGGCCCGTTCTCAAACTCATCGAGTGCTTGCTCAGCCGCTTCAGCATTAATGGCTTGGTAAATCGGCTTCAGCTCCTTGGCCAGAGCCCGCCGCTTGTCCCAGGCCGCGAAGTCGAGGCTGTTGCGGATCAGGTGCACGATGCACGTTTGCAACGTCGTCTCTGGAAACACGGCACTGAGAGCCTCTGGCATACCTTTGAGGCCATCGGTCACGGCAATCAGCACATCTTCGACACCGCGCGTCTTGAGATCGTTAAAGACCTTCATCCAAAACTTCGCGCCCTCGGTGTTCTCGATCCAGATGCCCAGGATATCCCGCGTCCCGTCGGGGAGGACGCCCAGGGCCAGGTAAATGGCCTTGTTGCGCACCAGGCCCTCTTCGCGGATCTTCACCCGCAGTGCATCGAAGAAAATGACCGGGTACATCGGCTCCAGTGGCCGCTGTTGCCACGCGCCAATCTCGTCCATGACCTCGTCTGTCACAGAGCTGATGAAGTCGGGTGAGACCTCTGTTCCATACTGCTCGGACAAAAAGGCTCGGATCTCTCTGACCGTCATTCCACGGGCGTACATGGCGATGATCTTGTCATCGAAACCGGTGTACCGCCGCTCGTGCTTGGGGATCAGAATGGGCGAAAAACTGCCGTCTCGATCGCGAGGAATTTCCAGCCGCAGCGGGCCATCCCCCGTTAAAACCGTCTTGCCACTCTTGCCGTTACGCTGGTTGGTTTCATCCTCTGGGCGCTGCGCGCCCGGCGGATAGCCCAGGTGGTGGCCAAGCTCGGCATGCAGAGCGCGTTCGATCAGGGCCTTCTTGAACGCCGCGGAGGCATCCTCGATAGCTTCTGCGGTCATTAGGCCCTCACCGAACTGCTCCAGCAGCTCTTTGGGGATTTTGGGCAGGTCACGCAAGGGTTTCTTTTTGGTTGGCATACATGCACCTCTTACTCATGTTATGCCCGAACACAAAATTTCTGACACCCTCGAGCGATCAGGGCATCGAGCATCTGCTGAATCGCCCCTGGTTTCGTAGACACTCTCCAAGCTCAGAAGATAGCGTTTCTCATACTCTATTGGAGACAGCTGCATAGCACTGCTGTGTCGACGTTTTGGGTTATAGAACATCTCGATGTAATCGAAAATATCACTCCGGGCTTCGTCACGTGTCGCGTAGGTCTTTCGTCGAATCCGCTCCCGCTTCAAAAGCTGGAAAAAGCTCTCAGCTACGGCATTGTCATGACAGTTTCCCCGCCGGCTCATGCTGCTGATCACATTGTTGGCCTTAAGGAAGCTTTGCCAATCTGAGCTACTGAATTGACTGCCTTGGTCTGAGTGAATCATCACTTGCTGCTGTGGCTTGCGTCGCCATACGGCCATCAACATTGCGTCGATCGCCAGGTCGCTGCACATCCTGGGCTTCATTGACCAGCCAATCACTTGGCGGGAAAACAGATCCAGCACTACCGCCAGGTACAGCCATCCTTCATAGGTGCGGATGTAAGTGATGTCTGTCACCCAGACCTTGTTCGGCTCACTGACCTTGAACTGCCGCGCAAGGTGGTTAGGCGAGGCAGCGGTTGGCTTTCCGCCATAAAACCCAGGACGACGGCGATAGCCCATTTGCGAACGCAACCCCTCTGCCTGCATCAAACAACCGACTCGATTTCGCCCGCATGTCTCTCCCAGCTCACGCAGGTCATCATGAATTTTGCGGTAGCCGTACACACCTCCGCTTTCTAACCAGGCCTGCTTGATCAAGCCAAGCAGACGATGATCTTCTTTTGCTCGGGCAGATTGAGGCTCGGCCAACCAGGCGTAGTAGCCGCTGGAATGCACCTTAAGGGTTTGGCAAAGGCGCCGCACCGGGTAATCCGTCGAGTGCTTCTTGATGAAGGCGTACTTCAGCCGCACTCCTTGGCAAAGTACGCTGCGGCCTTCTTTAAGATGTCTCGCTCTTCCGTCACGCGCTTGAGTTCAGCGCGCAGCTTGCGCAGTTCGGCCTGCTGATCATCGTCTTGCTGAAGCTGCTCTTGGGGCTTGCTGTAGACCTTGATCCAGGCGTAAAGGCTGTGCACGGACATGCCTAGGCGCTGAGCGACATCGGCGACAGGTTTGCCTTTTTCGGTCACTTGCTTGACCGCTTCGATCTTGAATTCTTCAGGGTAACGCTGACGACTCATGGCACCTCCTAGTTGGGCCTCATTATGAGGCTTGGAGGTGTCTACGAAACCAGGGGCGATTCATCCCCTCCATGGTTGCGGGCGAGCCTTTAGACGCTGAAAGCTAGCCCCAGAAGCGGAGTGCCGCCTGCAACCGCAATCCGCCAGTTTACAAAAGCTGCGCATTCCACCAGCGCTTCGAATTGCAATGGGCAGCGGCGCTTGAACTCTTGAGCATTGTCGATGACCAGTGAAAGCGTCTGCCCGCGCTGAACGTGGATGGACGTCATCTCTGCGGCCGGGTCATCAAGATAGGAAAGACAATCGATCCAAGCTTCCATATTGCCGCCGTAGAAGCTAGGGAAACCGAACTTTTCCGCGAAAACACTGTGAAATGTTGGCCAGTCAGTTATTTGGTTTCCATCCACACGCACCATTGTCAGATAATCCTCAATCGCACTTAAAGGGCAGATATGCCGATTCCGCAAAGTGAAGTCAATTACTGGCTTCACGTTTGCCAGCCTCAGCGCCTGAGCCACGTCAGAGTGCGCTGCAATGGCACCTTGGCTCTTTGCCGCCTGTCACGGAGGCAGCTTTGGGTCGAAAGCGGTCCTCCTCTACAGGACAAATGACAATCTGTGAGTGGTTCCGGCGCCAATGCCTAGGTGTACGGTCTCCAAATGCAAAAGGTTCCCCTTTTGCACGTTTTGTGGTGAGCACCCGTGGCAGGTGCTGGACAAGCAGACGGACCCACCGCACGAATTGCAGGCGGGGCATTTTAGGCTGGTATCGACAAGGCTTGGCGTCTGATAATCAGGATCCATTCCTACTGCCGAGCCTTGCCATGTCGTTCAATCTGCAAAGGGGGCGCCCATGACGGTGGCCCGCAAGAACCCCGACGCCTTCGCCTTCCAGGTCATGCTGGGGCTGTGCCTGGTCTGGGGCTGCCAGCAAGTGTTGATCAAGTCCGCCGCCGTGGATATCGCCCCGGTGATGCAGGCGGCGTTTCGCAATGGCATAGCCGCCTTGCTGGTGGGGCTGCTGGTCTGCTTCAAGGGTGGCTGGGGGCAGGTCGGCACAACCTGGCGCGCCGGGTTGCTGGCCGGTGGCTTGTTCGGCCTGGAGTTCCTGTTCATCGCCGAGGGGCTGAAACTGACCTCGGCGGCGCATATGTCGGTATTCCTCTACACCGCGCCGATCTTCACAGCGCTCGGGTTGCATTTCATGATGCCCAGCGAGCGGCTGCGGCTGTTGCAGTGGCTGGGCATCCTGCTGGCGTTCGGCGGGATCGCCCTGGCGTTCGCTGGCGGTATTTCCCTCGATCAGCTCGATGGCCGCATGTTGCTGGGCGATGGCCTGGCGATCCTGGCGGGGTTGGCCTGGGGCGCGACCACGGTGGTGGTGCGTGGCTCGCGATTGTCCGAGGCACCGGTGACCTTGACCTTGTTCTATCAGTTGGCGGTGGGGTTTGTCGGCTTGGTGCTGATCGCCCTGATCAGCGGGCAGATCGCCGATTTCTCGCTGACCCCGCTGGCGGTGGGCAGTGTGCTGTTCCAGGGGATCGTGGTGTCCTTCCTGAGTTACCTGACCTGGTTCTGGTTGCTGCGCAAGTACCTGGCGTCGAACCTGGCGGTGTTCTCATTCATTACACCGTTGTTCGGCGTGACTTTCGGCGTGCTGTTGCTGGATGAGCCGTTGAGCCTGAACTTCGTGATCGGCGCGGTGATGGTATTGCTCGGAGTAGTCATGGTCAGCGCCGAGGCGTGGGTGCGGCAGCAGTTGCGCAAGCTGGTGGGATGACAGGATAGAAGCAAGTGCCGGCCCTTGAGTGGCATTAGCCGCCAAGGGACCGGCAAGGTAATTCGTTTGTCGGTCAGCCCACGCCTTGCTGGACCAGGTGAGGTCTGGCAGCCATGTCAATTCCCAGCGCTTTCATTACAGTCAGGAATGACTTGAGCGTTGGATTGCCGTGTTCACTGAACGAGCGGTAAAGCTGTTCGCGAGACAGGCCTGTTTCCTTTGCCAGTTCACTCATGCCCTTGGCCCGAGCTACCACGCCCACGGCTTTTGCCACGTAGGCTGCATCCCCTGTCTCTAATGCATCGGTCATGAACTGCGCGATAGCTTCCGGGGAAGTCAGATAGGCAGCGGCGTCGAACTCATGGAACGTTTCAGTCATTTTGCATCCTCCACGACTGCAGGATCTGCCGGGCTGCCTTGATGTCCCGCTGCTGGCTGCCTTTGTCGCCGCCGCAAAGCAGGATGATCAAGGTATCGCCGCATTGGTGAAAGTACACCCGATAGCCTGGGCCATAATGGACTCTCAGCTCACTCATGCCATGGCCGACCGGTGAAACGTCACCCGCCAGCCCTTCCTTGAGCCGGTTGGTTCGAGCGACGATTCTGGCCCTTGCCGTGGTATCCCGAAGCCCGATCAGCCAACGCCTGAAACTGCTGGATTCGATGGTTTTCATCGGGTGAATGTAGTTTATAAAATACAGCGGGAAAGGCCGCAAATGGTTTCTACCTTTTGCAGTCAGGGCTTTCCCTGTCAGGCCATTCGGGTTCCCGGTGGGCAGCCCTGCAAACTGCGGTTTCCCGTGATGACCAGCATGCCCGCCACGGTCAACCCTGCAGCCGCCAACATCAATGCAGGCTGCAGGCTGGCGCTGTAGTGGTTGCTCAAGGCCGCAAGCAACGGCCCGCTCAATTGCCCCAGGGCAAAGCACGCAGTCAACAGCCCGGCATTGCGCTGCGTGGCATGGGGCGCCAATTCCCGCGAGCGCTGCATCACCAACTGCATGCAAGCCAGGAATGGGCCACCGCACAGCAGTACCCCCAAAGCCAGGCCGACACCGCCGCCCAGCAGGCAGGCAAGTACGCCCAATCCTTGCAGCCACAGGGTTGCCGTCAGCCAGCCTGAAGTCCGCCCCGGGCGACGCAGGCTGACCAACAGCACCCCCAGCGCCGATGCCAACCCGAACGCGGGCCAGAACAGGTCGGCCAGCCATTGTCCTTGAAACTGCTGGCTGGCCATCTGCGACAGGAAGGTGGCCGGCAGGATGTAACCAATCCCGTAGAGCGCATAGACCAGGCCCAGGCGCCCGATGCCGGTAACGCGCCGCTGACCACTGTCGACGGTGGCAGCGGTGGCAGGCTCCATTGCCTTTGGCAGCCACGGCAGCACCGCCAGCAGCATCACCAGCGCGGCGACACCATACACCAGCCACAGGGCCGCCGAGTTAAGCCCGAGCAGGTGCGCAGCCAAGGCCAGGACGCCTGTCACCGCGATACCCACGCCCGGCCCGGCGAACACCAGGGCACCGAGGCGCTGCTGGCCATGGGCACTGGCCAACTGCTGGCTGAGGCTGGCGATCATCACCAGTACCCAGGCACTGGCCAC
The DNA here is from genome assembly GCF_018417595.1 of Pseudomonas entomophila. Lineage (NCBI taxonomy): Bacteria > Pseudomonadati > Pseudomonadota > Gammaproteobacteria > Pseudomonadales > Pseudomonadaceae > Pseudomonas > Pseudomonas entomophila. The sequence continues at coordinate 4,335,926 of NZ_CP070982.1, read as the reverse complement.
TCCCGTGCCGAAGCGCAACAGCAGGTGACTCCAGAAACTATCGGCGGCCCATGAGGCCAGGGTCAGCAGCACGCACAGCCACAGGCCGCCGTGCAGGCGCAGGCGCACCTGGGCCGGCTGGCGGGCGAACATGGCGTCCACCGCGCCGAGGAAGTAGCCGAGGTAGTTGGCCGCGGCGATCAGGCCACCGGCCGTCAGGTCGAACTGGCCCTCGGCGATCAGCCGGGGCAGTTGCGGGGTGAGGGCGAAGCGGCCGATGCCCATGGCCATCATCAGCGCCACGGCGCTGGCCAGCAGTTGCACGAGGGGCGACATGGAAAGTCTCCTGCACGAAGGGATGCGATGGGTGGCAGGGTAGGGCGCATTGACTTTCAATAAAATTGAATAATGATGATCAAGTTATTCTGTTTTGGAGAAGGTTATGGAGTTCAGCCAACTGCGCATCTTCCAGGCCGTGGCCGAAGAAGGTTCGGTCACCCGCGCCGCCGAGCGCCTGCACCGGGTGCCGTCGAACCTGTCCACGCGCCTGCGCCAGCTCGAAGAGCAACTGGGGGTGGAGCTGTTCCTGCGCGAACGCCAACGCCTGCAGCTGTCGCCGGCCGGCAAGGTGCTGCTGGACTACGCCAACCGCCTGGCCAACCTGCGCGACGAGGCGATGGCCGCGGTGCAAGGCGGTCAGCCGGCGGGGGACTTCGTGCTCGGCACCATGTACAGCACGGCGGCTATCCACTTGCCGGCGCTGCTGGCGCGCTACCATCAGGCGTATCCGCAGGTGAACCTGCAAGTCCAGGCGGCGCCCAGCGGCGAACTGTTGGAAGGCGTGCTGAGCCACCGGATGGACGCGGCGTTGGTGGACGGCCCGCTCAACCTGGCGGGCTTGGATGGCATACCGCTGTGCGACGAGACGCTGGTGCTGATCACCAGCCCCGAGCATCCGCCAGTGCACACTGCCAAGGATGTCGCCGGCAAGGCGGTATTCACCTTCCGCCAGGGCTGCTCGTACCGCATGCGCCTGGAAGCCTGGTACGCCCATGCCCACACGCCCATGGGCCGGGTGATGGAAATCGAGTCGTACCAGAGCATGCTGGCGTGTGTGATCGCGGGGGCGGGCGTGGCGCTGATGGCGCAATCGATGCTCGACAGCCTGCCCGGGCGTGACCGGGTGCGCGTGCATCGGTTGCAGGCACCCTTCGATCACGCCGTGACCTGGTTGATGTGGCGCCAGGGCATGCGCGGTGCCAATCTGCAAGCGTGGATCGATTTGCAACAAAGCGAAACGATTGACCGGCCGTCGGATGCTGCGGCGTCCGCTTGATTCGGGTCAAAATCGCCCATATCTGTAAGATCGTAGGCATGCGCAGTACAGGACATAGGTCTATGATCTGTATGAAGCATCGCAGAATCGATTGACCGTGAGGCTGACCCGTCAAGGGGGCATTATGAACCAACGCATGTATAACTGGCTCCACGACCTCGCCGTCGCCCTGGGCTTGCTCCCGCCACCGCTGCAGCCGGTGCCGATTCCAACCGACGAAGAACAGCGCAAGCGCCAGCCGCGTCGCCGCTGAAACCAGGCAAAAGGCCGCCGCATCTGCACGATGCGGCGGCCTTTTGCGTTTCTGCTTCGCCGGCAAGCCGGCGAGCACGTCAGGCGAGGTTGACGGCCGTCACCGGCTTGCGCGAGGCCAGGCTGACCACCACGAAGCTCACCAGGCCGACGGCCAGGCTGTAGTAGATCGGCGAGTTGGCGTCCAGGCCATCCTTGAACATGAAGAACAGCGCAGTGGCGAAGCCCAGCGACATGCTGGCGATGGCGCCGGCGGTGGTGGCGCGCTTCCAGAAGATCGCCCCCATCAGCGGGATCAGCATGCCGCCGACCAGCAGGTTGTAGGCCAGGGTCAGGGCGCTGATCACATCGTTCACCGCCAGGGCAATGCCCAGCACCACCAGGCCGGTGAGCAGGGTGAACAGGCGGTTGACGCCCAGGCTCGACTGCTTGCCGCCGCGCAGCTTGGGCAGCAGGTCTTCGGTCAGGGTGGTCGAGGCGGCCAGCAGGCCGGCGCTGGCGGTGGACATCATCGCGGCCAGGGCGGCGGCCATCAGCAGGCCACGGATACCTTCAGGCAGCTGGCCCTTGATCATTTCGGCGAAGGCGTTGTTCGGGTTGGCCAGGTCCGGCATCAGCACGTGGGCGGCCATGCCGATCATGGCGCAGGCCAGGCCGTACAGCACGCAATAGATACCCGCGGTGGTGCCGGCGCGCTGGCAGACCTTCTCGTCACGGGCGGTGAACACCCGCTGCCAGATGTCCTGGCCGATCAGGATGCCGAAGAAGTAGATCAGGAAGTAGGTGATGATGGTGTCCCAGCCGATGGTGGTCCAGCTGAAGCTGGCCGCCGGCAGCTTGGCCACCAGGGTGTCCCAGCCACCGGCCTTGTACAGGCACACCGGCAGCAGGATGAACATCAGGCCCACGGTCTTGATGATGAACTGGACGATGTCGGTCAGGGTCAGCGACCACATGCCGCCGATGGTCGAGTACACCACCACCACGCCGCCGCCGAACAGCAGCGCCATCCAGAACGGCACGTCGAGCAGCACCTGCAGCACGGTGCCCATGGCCAGGGTCGAGGTGACGCCGATCATCAGTGCGTAGGCGAGCATGATCGCCGCGCTGGCCTGGCGCGCCATGGGGTTGTAGCGGCGCTCCAGCACTTGCGTCACGGTGAAGATCTTCAGGCGCAGCAGGGGTTTGGCGAGGAACAGGTTGAGGGCGATGATCCCCAGGCCCAGCGCGGCGCACAGCCAGAAGCCGGAGATGCCGTGGACATAGCCCAGGCGCACGGTACCGACCGTGGAGGCGCCGCCGAGCACGGTGGTGGCCATGGTGCCCATGTACAGGGTCGGGCCGAGGTTGCGCCCGGCCACCAGGTAGTCCTCATGGGTCTTCGCCCGGCGCATGCCGTACCAGCCAAGCCCGAGCATGCCGACGGCATAGATCAGTACAACGATGATGTCCAAGGCCATTGGGGGTCTCCCGATTATCTTTATTATGGCGAGATCGGCCGTCCGGACGGTGCAAGGCGCCCGGCGGTCCTGTCGTGTGTTGGCGGGCCTCTATGGCCCTCCCGAATGGCTCCTGCCGGGGTCAAACTTTTAGGGCGCCTGTCACTAACCTGTAGGAGCGGCTTCAGCCGCGAAGCAGGCACCACGGTGTGTGGCACCCGCTTTGCGGGTGATCGCGGCTGAAGCCGCTCCTACAGGGGGGGCCGCCTTAACGACGCACCACGCCTGGCAGCACGCAGAGCATTTCGAACAACAGGTTGGCACCCAGCAACGAGGTGTTGCCGGTGGTGTCGTAGGGTGGGGAGACTTCGACCAGGTCACAGCCGATCAGGTCCAGGCCGTGGCAGCCGCGGATGATCTCCATCGCCTGGATGGTGGTCAAGCCGCCGATCTCCGGGGTACCGGTGCCAGGCGCCCAGGCCGGGTCGATGCCGTCGATGTCGAACGACAGGTACACCGGGCCGCCCCCGACTTTTTCACGCACTTCGGCCATCAGCGGTTCCAGCGACTTGTGCCAGCACTCTTCGGCCTGCACCACACGGAAGCCCTGGCGGCGGCTCCAGTTGAAGTCGTCGGCGGTATAGCCCTGGGCGCGCAGGCCGATCTGCACCACGCGGTCGCAATCGAGCAGGCCTTCTTCCACCGCGCGGCGGAAGGTGGTGCCGTGGGCGATCTTCTCGCCGAACATGTGGTCGTTGACGTCGGCGTGGGCATCGATGTGCACCAGGCCGATCTTGCCGTGCTTCTTGTGCAGGGCACGCAGGATCGGCAGGGTGATGGTGTGGTCGCCACCCAGGGTCAGCGGGATGACATTGTGCTCGACGATCTCGTCGTAGGCTTGCTCGATGATGCGCACCGCGTCGAGCAGGTTGAAGGTGTTGATCGCTACGTCACCGATGTCGGCCACCGACAGCGAGTCGAACGGGGCGGCGCCGGTGGCCATGTTGTACGGGCGGATCATCACCGACTCGGCGCGGATCTGCCGCGGGCCGAAGCGGGTGCCCGAGCGCAGCGAGGTGCCGATGTCCAGGGGCACGCCGATGAAGGCGGCATCCAGGCCCGCGGCGCTTTGCAGGTGGGGCAGGCGAAGCATGGTGGCGATGCCGCCGAAACGCGGCATTTCGTTGCCGCCCAGTGGTTGGTGGAGAATCTTGTCCACGGTGGGCCTCATCAGTCGGTCGATTGTTCTGTTTGTTCGAACCTGTGCCACCGCGCGCCTGAATGATCGGGTCATCTCGGCGGACAGGGACATTTCGCCGCAGTCTGCGCAAGGTAGTGCCCGGGAAGAATCGCTACCGACAAATACTTACTTCAGGAATTTCTGAACTATCGGCGTGCAGGCGGGTTAGACTCTGGCCATTTCCAGCCCGCGGACCCATCGCCCCATGGCCTCATCGCTGCCCGACCTGAAACTGCTGCGCATCTTCGCCAGCGTGGTGCGCCACCAGGGGTTCGCCAACGCCCAGCGCGACCTCAACCTGTCGACCTCGGCCATCAGCACCTACATGAGCCAGCTGGAAAGCGCCCTGGGCATCGTGCTCTGCCACCGCGGCCGGGGCGGCTTCAGCCTGACCAGCAAGGGCGAACTGTTCCACCAGGAAACACTGCGCCTGCTGGGCGAGCTGGACGGCTTCGAACAATACGCGGCGGCGCTCAAGGGGGAGCTGCGCGGCACCCTGAACCTGGGGGTGATCGACTCCACTGTCGGCGACCGCGCCCTGCCGTTGGCCGAAGCCATCGGCGCCTATAGCCAGGAGCACCCGGCGGTGCACTTGCATCTGTCGGTTTCCAGCCCCTACGAGTTGCAACTGGGGGTGCAGGACAACCGCCTGGACCTGGCCATCGGCGCCTTTTCCTCGCGCATGAGCGGCCTGGTCTACCAGCCGTTGTACCGCGAGCAGCACTGGCTGTACTGCAGCAGCCGCCACCCGCTGTTCGCCGAACGGCGCATTCCCGAGCCGGTGATCACCCAGCAACGCATGGTCGGGCGTGGTTACTGGAGCCAGGCCGAACTGGCCCGGCATGGCTTCAAGCACAGCGCGGCAACGGTGGAGAGTATGGAAGCGCAGCTGATTCTGATTCTCTCCGGCGCCTACATCGGCTACCTGCCCGAGCACTATGCCCAGGCCTGGGTCGACAAAGGCGACCTGCGCGTATTGTCGCCGGCCACCTTTGGTTACCAGGCGCCGTTTTCCCTGATCATCCGCCGTGGTCGTAGCCGGGAACCCTTGATCCAGACGTTCCGCGACCTGCTCAAGAGCCAGCTCAACGTAGGCTGACCCAGGCCCTGTTCAGCACATTCTGTCAGGTTGAGTAAATTTCCTACAAAACTTGACCGCTGACGTGATGGCCTTCTGCTAAACATCTACTTGCTTTGATGATTTTTCCATTCATCTGGATAAGCAAGGGACCGCCAACGATGCGCATGAATTTGCCCGTCACTGAGCACGAAAGAACCTTCCCCCAACACCAGCGGCTGATTTCCACCACCGACCTGAACAGCCGCATCACCTACTGCAACGACGCATTCGTGGCCATCAGCGGTTTCACCTACGACGAACTGGTGGGCCAGCCACACAACCTGGTGCGTCATCCCGACATGCCGCCGGCGGTCTTCGGCCATATGTGGGACACCATCAAGCAAGGCAAGCCCTGGATGGGCGTGGTCAAGAACCGCGCCAAGAACGGTGATTTCTATTGGGTCAGCGCCTATGTCACGGCGATCTACGAGAATGGCCGCATCAGCGGCTACGAGTCGGTGCGCTCGGTGCCGACCCGTGAGCAGATCCGTCGCGCCGAGAATCTTTATGCGCGCTTGCGCGCCGGCCGGTCTCCGGTGCCTCTGGCGGCCCGCCTGGGCCACGGCGTCGGGCATGGCTGGCCGCTGATCGGCGCTGGCCTGCTGTCGGCCGCCGCCTATCTCTGGCTGCCCGCGTACGCGGCGCTCGGGGTGCTGATGGCCAGCCTGCTGGCGGCCTGGTACCTGGTCGAGCACCGGCAGAACCAGGCCATCCGCCGCACGCTCGAAGAGCACCCCAAGGCGTTCACCAGCCCGCTGGTGGCCCTGACCTACAGTGACAACCCCGGCCTGCAGGGCCAGCTCGACCTGGCCATCATCAGCGAAGAGGCGCGCCTGCAGACCGCGCTGACGCGCTTGGTGGATGCCGGGGTCGGGGTCAAGTCACGGGCCGCGCAGTCCTCGGACCTGTCCGGTGCCCAGGCGCAGATGCTCGACCGCCAGCGCAGCGAGACTGACCAGTCGGCCACGGCCATCGCGCAGATGGCCGCGACCATCCAGCAGGTTACCCACAATGTGCAGAGTACGGCCCATGCCGCCAGCGACGCCGATCACCTCGCCCAGCAGGGTAGCGAGCTGGCCGAGCAGAGCCTGCGGGCGATGGGCAGCATGCGCGAGGCGGTCGGCGATATCGGCCAGGCGGTCAATGCGCTGGCCGAGCAGACCCAGTCGATCGGCGGCGTGGTGGATGTGATCACCTCGATTGCCGAGCAGACCAACCTGCTGGCGCTCAATGCCGCCATCGAGGCGGCGCGGGCTGGCGAGCAGGGCCGGGGCTTCGCGGTGGTCGCCGACGAGGTCCGCTCGCTGGCCCAGCGCACCCGTACTTCGACCGAGGAGATCCATCACATCATTGCCAGCCTGCGCAGCGGCGCCGACCGTGCGGTGGCCAGTGCCAGCCGTGGCCAGCAGATCTCCCAGGACAGTGTGCACAGTGTCGAGGCCGTGCAGGAGGCGCTGGCCGGCATTGCCCAGGCGGTCAGCCGCATCACCGGCATGAGCCAGCAGATGGCCACGGCGTCCGAGCAGCAGAGCCATGTGGCCGAAGATATCAACCAGCAGATCGTGCGCATCGCCCACCTGTGCGATGAAAGTGCCGGGCAGGCCAAGCAGGGCGCCGAGATCAGCCAGGACCTGGAGCGTATGGCGGAATACCTGCACAGCCTGGCGGAGCGGTTCAATCGTTGAGGCCTGTTCGCCGGCAAGCCGGCTCCTGCCGAGGAGCCCGCTTGCTGGCGATGGGCTGCGTCAGCCTCAGGTTGCAGCCTCACCGCAACCCTGTGGCAAACTACGCGCCCGAAGGAGCCCCTCATGTCCAGACCTCGCTGCGAGCGCTGCCAGCGCCCGCTCGCCCATTGCCTCTGCCCACTGATCCCGCACCTCGACAGCCGCACCCGGGTGGTCGTCTTGCAGCATCCCAGCGAAACCTCGCATGCCCTCAACACTGCACGGCTGGCGGCCCTTGGCCTGGCCAATGCGCAACTGCGAGTCGGCGAGGTGTTCGACGACCTGCAGGATTTGCTGGCCACGCCGGGCTATCGACCGGTGCTGCTGTTCCCTGGCGAGAGGGCCGAAGTCTTGCAGGCTTATGGAAACGATGACGATCTGCCGCTGCTGCTGATCGTCCCCGATGGCACCTGGCGCAAGGCGCGCAAGATGCTGTACCTGAACCCGCTGCTGGAGGCGCTGCCGCGGGTGACGCTGGGCGACGTCCCGCCATCGCGCTACCGCTTGCGCAAGGCACCGGAGCCGGGCGCCCTGTCGACGCTGGAGGCGGTGGTGCAGGCGTTGAACGTGCTGGAGGCGCCTGTGTCGTTCGATGCCTTGCTCCAGCCGTTCGAGGCGTTGATCGAGGGGCAGATCGAAGCCATGGGGGCCGAGACGTTTCAACGGAATCATGGGCAGGGCTGAGCGCCAGGCCCGCCCATGACCTGTAGGAGCGGCTTCAGCCGCGATCACCCGCGCAGCGGGTGCCAGGAACCGCGCCGCCTGCATCGCGGCTGAAGCCGCTCCTACAGGCAACTACCGCTCCCGCAACGCCTCTGTTCGTGCTTTCAACACCGGCTTCAACAGGTAATCCAGCACGCTCTTCTGCCCGGTGATGATATCCACCGTGGCCACCATCCCCGGGATGATCAGCAGCGGCTTGTTATCCCCACCCAGATGGTTTTTCTCCGTACGCACCTGGATCAGGTAGAACGCATTGCCCTTGTCATCGGTGACTGTGTCGGCGCCGATCAGCTCCAGCTTGGCTTTGAGCCCGCCGTAGATGGTGTAGTCATAGGCGCTGAACTTGACCATCGCCGTTTGCCCCGGGTGCAGGAAGGCCACATCCTGCGGCCGCACCTTGGCTTCGATCAGCAGGTTATCCTCGATCGGCACGATCTCCACCAGGTCGCTGCCGGGCTGCACCACCCCGCCGATGGTATTGACCTTGAGCAGCTTGACGATGCCGCGCACCGGCGACACCACGGTGGTGCGGTTGACCCGGTCGTCGATGGCGATGCTGGTGGCGGTGATCTTCGAAAGCTCCGTGCGCTTGTCATTGAGTTCCTTGGCGGCGTCGGAGCGAAAGCCGGCGTCGGCTTCCTGGATCTTGCTCCTGATCTCCGCCACCGCGGCTTCGGCGCGGGGGATCGCCAGGCTGGTGGCGTTGAGCTGGCCGCGGGCTTCGACGGTGCGTTGCTTGAGGCGCAGGATCTCCACCGGTGAGATGGCGCCTTTGCCCACCAGCGGCGAGGACATGTCCAGCTCCTGCTGCAGCAGGCCCAAGGCAGAACGGTATTGATCGACCTTGGAGCGGAACTCGGCGAGTTCCTGGGTCTTCTGCCGCAGTTGCTCGTTGAGGGTCTGTTTCTCGCTGGCCAGGCGGCGCTGGCGCGAGTCGTACAGGGCGGCTTCGTCCTCGGCCACTTGCGGTGCCTTGGCACGTACTTCATCCGACAGCGTGAAGGGGCGGCCTTCGGACTCCGCCGACAGGCGCTCGACCTGGGCGGTGAGGGCGTAGCGGTCGGCTTCGCTTTCGCCTTTGTTCGACTTGAAACGGGTGTCGTCCAGGCGCAGCAGGGTGGCGCCCTTGTCCACCATCTGTCCCTCGCGCACGAAGATCTCGGTGACGATGCCGCCCTCGAGGTTCTGTATCACCTGCACCTTGCTCGAGGGGATGGCCTTGCCCTCGCCGACGGTGACTTCGTCGAGCACCGCGAAGTGGGCCCAGGCCAGCGCCACCAATAGCAGGATCGCGGTCAGCCACACGGTCAGGCGTGACAGGCTCGGTGAATCCTGCAGGGTGGCGCCGGCCAGTTCCGGCATGTAGTCGCGTTCGGCGCGCTTGTCGGTGCCACGGAGGTAGCTGCGTATGCTGTGGATGATGGGCATGCCCTACCTCCATTGATGGGGTCAACGCGGAGCCCTGTGGGAGCGGGCTTGCCCGCGAAAGCCATGTTGGATTCACCGACGCATTCGCGGGCAAGCCCGTTCCCACAGCGGCCAAACTGTCTGAAAGTCTTACAGTGCGGCGCCGATACGGCCTTTGCGCAACGCATCGATCACCGCGTCCTTCGGCCCGTCGGCAACGATCTTGCCGTTGTCCAGCACCAGCAACCGATCCACCAGGCTGAGCATCGAGGTGCGGTGGGTGACCAGCAGCAGGGTCTTGCCCGGCACCCAGGCGAGCAGGCGCTGGCGCAGTTGCTCTTCACTGCTGTTGTCCATGTGGCTGGTGGGCTCGTCGAGAATCAGGATTGGTGGCTCCAGCAGCAGTGCCCGGGCCAGCAGCACCGCCTGGCGCTGGCCGCCGGAAAGCAGTTGGCCACGCTCGCCCACCGGGCGGTCGAAGCCTTGCGGGTGCTGGCGGGCCAGTTCGCTGACGCCGGTCAGCTCGGCCACCTCGAGCATGCGCGCATCACTGACATGGCGCGCGCCCAGGGTGAGGTTGTCGCGCAGGCTGCCGGCCAGCAGCGGCAGGTCGTGGGCCACGTAGCCCAGCTGGTTGCGCAGGTCGGCGATGTCCAGCTGGCGCAGGTCGAGGTTGTCCAGCAGCACCTGGCCTTCGTCGGGGTGGTGGAAGCCCATCAGCAGCCGCGCCAGGGTGCTCTTGCCCGAGCCGCTGCGGCCGATGATGCCGATGCGTTCGCCAGGCTTGAGCACGCAGTTGACGTCATTGAGCGCCGGGGCGGCTTGCCCGGCATAGCGGAAGGTGGCGTGGCTGATGCTCACGCCGCCCTGCAGCGTGGTGTGATCCAGCGCCTGGTGTTCAGGTTGGCGTTCCTGGGGCAGGCTCATCAGCGCGTCGGTACTGCGCATGGTCAGTTGTGCCTGCTGGTAGCGGGTGATCAGCCCGGCGATCTGCCCGAGCGGCGCGAGCACACGGCTGCCGAGCATGTAGCTGGCGACCAGGGCGCCGACACTCAGGTTGCCGGCAATGATGCTGTACACCCCGGCGACGATGGTGGCCATGCCGCAGAACTGCTGGATGAACAGTGTGCCGTTGCTGGCCAGGGCTGACAGGTTGCGGGCGTGGGCATCGAGGCGGGCGATGGCGCCGTTGGTGTGCTCCCACTGGTACTGGCGCTCGCTTTCGGCGCCGCAGGCCTTGAGGGTTTCCAGGCCGCCGAGGGTCTCGATCAGCAGGGCCTGGCGCACGGCGCCCAGGCTCAGGCTCTTCTGCACGGTGTCGCGCAGGCGCACCTGGATGAACAGCGCCAGGCCCATGGCCACCGGGAAGGCGATCAACGGGATCAACACCAGCCAGCCACCGAGCAGGCCGATCACCAGCAGCATCAGGGCGACGAAGGGCAGGTCGATGATGCTGGTCAGGGTGACCGCGGTGAGGAATTCGCGCAGGCCCTGGAAGTCATGGATGCTTTGCGCGAAGCCACCGATGGTGGCGGGGCGGGCTTTCATGCTCATGCCGGTGATGCGTTCGAACAGGGTGGCGGAGAGGATCAGGTCGGTTTTCTTGCCGGCCTGGTCGAGCAGGTGGGCGCGGACCATGCGCAGCACCAGTTCGAAAGCGGTGCCGATGAACAGGCCGGCGACCAGCACCCACAGGGTCGACAGTGCCTGGTTGGGCACCACGCGGTCGTAGGTCTGCATCACGAACAGGGGCACCATCAGCCCCAGCAGGTTGATCAGCAGGCTGGCCAGCAGGGCATCGCCATACAGCCAGCGGGAGTGGCGCAGGGTATCGCGGAACCAGGCGTTGACCCGCGGTAGCAGCGGGGCGCGCACCTCCTCCAGAGAATGACGCGGACGGGCGAACAGGGCCTGGCCGCTGTAGGCCTCGGCCAGCGCCTCGCGCTCGACCCACTGCTCGCCGCCTTCGGCCTCGCAGGGCAGCAGCAGCGCCCGGCCGTTGTCGCCCCAACGTTGCAGCACCGCACTGCGGCCGTCGTTGAGCATCAGCAAGACCGGCAGGTTGAGCGCCGAAATGGCGTCCAGCTCGCGGTGCAGCACCCGTGCCTGCAACCCGGCCTTGGCGGCCGCGCGCGGCAGCAGGGCCAGGCCCAGGCGCTGGTCGGCCAGCGGCAGGCCACTGCACAGGCTGGCGCGGCTGGCGGGGCAGCCGTGCAGCTTGCACAGGATCAGCAGGCCATCGAGCAACGGATCATCCACATCCAGGCGCGGTTGCGCGCTTTGCATACTGGTCACGATGGCCTACTCCTGTCGCGTTGGACGCTGGCGGGCAGCCTGGTGCGGCGGACCTCAACGCATGTCGGGCAACCTCGCCTCGTTGCGCACTTCGGTCTTGGCAATGGCTTCCGGCGGCAACGAGATGCGCTGCTTGCTCAGCAGCTCACCCATGTTGGCCAGCAGGCGGTACATGGAGAACTCTTCGGTGTAGCGCACTTCGGTGTAGCGCCGGTTGGCGTTGTACAGCTCGTTTTCGCTGTCGAGCACATCGAGCAGGGTGCGCTGGCCCAGGCCGAACTGGTCCTGGTAGGCGGCGCGCACGCGTTGGGTGGTCTCGGCGTATTCGCGCGCGCTAGGTAGCTGCTTGCGCGCATTGTTCATGGCGTTCCAGGCCAGGCTGAGGTTTTCGTTCAGCTCGCGCAGGGCATTGTTGCGGATGTCCATGGCCTGGTTGATCTTGTGCGCGTCGGATTGCAGGCGGGCCTTGTCGCTGCCGCCGCGGAACAGGTTGTAGCTGAGCTCGACGCCGGCCTGCCAGTCGTTGTTGTCGTGCCCTTTCTGGCCGCCGATGTTGTTGTTGGCGCCGGTGGCCAGCACTGCGTCGAGGCGCGGGTAGAAGGGCGACTTGGCCACTTCGTATTGTTGCTCGGCCGACTGCACATCGGCCTGGGCCGACTTGAGGTAGGGGTTGTTCTCCAGCATGCCCTGGCGCGCGCCCTGCAGGTCGGTCGGGACTTCGCCCTTGATGGTGGCCGGGGCTTCCAGTTCGTCGGGCATGCGCCCGATCACACTGAAGAAGTTGGCTTCGGCATCGGCCAGGTCGACCTCGGCGGTGTCCAGGTTGTTCTCGGCCAGGGCGCGACGGGCGCGGGACTGGTCGAGGTCGGCGGTGCTGCCCACGCCGCGCTCGCTGCGCAGGCCGATCTGGTCGTTGACCCGCAGGTGCGCCTGCAGGTTGTTCTTGGCCAGGGTCACCAGTTCGCGGCGCTTGAGCACTTCGAGGTAGACCTCGATGGCACGCAGCGCCACGGTTTCGGCGGTGGCCTGGGTGTAGTAGGCGCGCGATGTGGCGACCGCCTCGGTGCGGCCGACTTCGTTGGCGGTGTTGAAGCCGTCGAACAGCATCTGCCGCAGGCGCAGTTCGGACTGGGTGTAGTTCAGTGTTTCCTTGTTGTGGTTGCGCGTGCCGTCGGCATTGAAACCACGGGTATTGGTGTTGTCCGAACGCTGCCGGCCATACCCGGCCACCAGGTCGACGGTCGGGTAGTACCCCCCGCGGGCGAATTTCACATCCTCGTCGGCGGACAGTCGGCTGTTGCGGCTGGCACTGATTTCAGGATGCTGGTCCACGGCGCTCTGGACGGCCTCGGTAATCGACATCGCCTGAGTGTTGGCACACGCCATGGCCAACAAAATCGCACTGGTGATGGGGGTTAAAACGCGCATGGGGTACTTCTCCCTGGTCTCAAAAAATGTCCTGCGATCGCCAATAAAATGACGAAATATAAGAATCAAACCGTTTCAGGTTTGTAACAACAGAGCTAAGAACATTTATAAGGCGAGCTAAGAAGAAATTTTCATAAGATATATGCGAAAAAAAACTTATGCGGTCTAAGGAATTCGCGACATTGTTTCCTTCAAGTGGTTACGGGAACCGGCTGGGACAGGCGTTTTTCGGGCCTCGGAGAAAGATCCATATTTTTTGCAGCTAAGGAAGCAGGGGAGGAAGGCGAAAGCGGAATTTGGCGACAAAAATTTGGCATCGAATGATGGCCATTGTCCAGTACCGCTATCGCGGAAGTCGTCACAGGGAGCGTGATTACCCACGCACGTGACAGCAACGATCCGGCTGCCATGTGCGTCGGGCGTTGCATGCATGACCCGCCAGCCTTGGACTGCGAGAAACCCATCGGCAGGGGAGGCGTGCGCTCATGGCTAAGTTACTCGGTGTGGTCAGCAAGGTCGTCGGCCAGGTATTCGCAGTGGAGGGTGATGGCCATCGTCGGCTGGTGGTGGAGGGCGATCGCCTGTTCGCCGGCGAACAGCTGGAAACGGGGGCCGCCGGCGCGGTGGCCGTGCGTTTGCAGAACGGCGGTTTGTTGACCCTCGGGCGCGACAGCAGCCTGGCACTGAGCCCGGAGCTGTTGGCCAGCCACTCGCAACCTGCCCATGCACCGAATACGGCGCCCAGCGATGCACTGCTCAGTGATGTCGAGCGGATGCAACGGGCCATTGCCGCAGGGGCCGACCCGACCAAGGAAGGCGAAGCGCCAGCGGCGGGTGGGCACCATGGTGCCTTCAATGGCGAACTGGGGGGCGGGCACAGTTTCGTGCTGCTGACCGAAGTGGCGGCACGGGTCGATCCCAACATCGGTTTTCCCACAGCGGGATTCAATGGCATCCCCGAACTGGACAACCGTTACCTTGGCGAACAGGACCCGCACAATGATGAGGGGGCGCCGGTAGTCGCTGCGTCACCCACCCCCGTTCCCGAGGTGGTGGACAAGCCCGTCACGCTCAATGGCTTGAACGCCCAGCCAGGTGAACTGTCCCTGAACGAAGCCAATCTGCCCCAGGGCTCGACGAGCCATCCGGCGGCACTGACCCAGTCCGGCAGTTTCACCGTCGTGGCGCCGGATGGTGTGTTCAACCTCAGTGTCGGCGGCATCAATGTGGTCACCGCAGGCAGCGTGACCGGTGTGGGTCACTCGATCGTGACCGGGCTCGGCAACCTGCTCACCACCACCGGCTACAACCCGGCGACCGGTGTGGTCAGCTACAGCTACACCCTGACAGGTGCCGAGCAGCACCCGAATGGCGATGCAACGGTCGGTGAGCACTTCCCCGTACTGGCTAGCGATACCGACGGCGATGTCGCCAGCGGCTCCCTGGATGTGATCATTCGTGACGACGCCCCCAAGGCAGTGGACGACAGCAACCCGGTGACCGCCACCGAACAGCATCTGGAACTGAGCGGCAATGTGCTGGGCAATGATATCCAGGGCGCCGACCGCATCCCCAGTGGCCCGGTCGTGGCCGGTACCTTCGTCGGTACCTACGGCACCCTGGTGCTGGCGGCGGACGGTTCCTACACCTACACCCTCAACCCCGGCGACACCGACTTCAAGAACCTGCACGGCGGCGGCAACGGCGTGGAGCAATTCACCTACACGCTGAAGGACGCCGATGGCGATACCAGCACAGCGGTCCTGACCCTCAACGTCGGTAACCTCAACGACCCGGTGACCCTCGGTGGCCTGGGTGTGGAGGGCGGCGAACTGACGGTGTTCGAGAAGCACCTCGCCGACGGCAGCGCACCGAACCCAGGCGCGCTGACCCAGAGCGGCACGTTCACGCTTACCGCGCCGGATGGCCTGCAGACCCTCAGCGTGGGCGGCATCAGCGTGGTTGGCGGTGGTGTGGTGGCGGGCTTCCCGCAGTCGATCACCACGGCACTGGGCAACACCCTGACCATCACCGGCTACAACCCGGCGACCGGCGTGGTCAGCTACAGCTACACCTTGCACGCAGCCTCGGATGCCAATGGGCTCAGCGAGCATTTCACCGTCACGGCCACCGACACCGACGGCAGCAGCGCCAACGGCACCCTGGACGTGAACATCGTCGACGATGCGCCCAAGGCGGTGAACGACAACAACCCGGTGACCGCCACCGAACAGCATCTGGAACTGAGCGGCAATGTGCTGGGCAACGATATCCAGGGCGCCGACCGCATTCCCAGTGGCCCAGTCGTGGCCGGTACCTTCGTCGGCACCTACGGCACCCTGGTGCTGGCGGCGGACGGTTCCTACACCTACACCCTCAACCCCGACGACGCCGACTTCAAGAACCTGCACGGCGGCGGCAACGGCGTGGAGCAATTCACCTACACGCTGAAGGATGCCGACGGCGACACCAGCACGGCGACCCTGACCCTCAACGTCACCAACCTCAATGACCCGGTGACCCTGGGTGGCCTCGGTGTGGAAGGTGGCGAGCTGAAGGTCTACGAGAAAAACCTCTCCGATGGCAGTGCCCCCAACCCAGGCGCGTTGACCCAGGGCGGCACGTTCAGCGTGACCGCCCTCGACGGCCTGCAGACCCTGACCGTGGCGGGTATCACAGTGGTGAGTGGCGGCGCTCCCGCAGGTTTCCCACAGTCGATCACCACACCATTGGGCAACACC
Organism: Pseudomonas entomophila; assembly: GCF_018417595.1. NCBI lineage: Bacteria > Pseudomonadati > Pseudomonadota > Gammaproteobacteria > Pseudomonadales > Pseudomonadaceae > Pseudomonas > Pseudomonas entomophila. The sequence continues at coordinate 4,320,242 of NZ_CP070982.1, read as the reverse complement.
CTGACCATCACCGGCTATGATCCGGCGACCGGCGTGGTGAGCTACACCTACCAGTTGCTGGACAACGAGGGCCATGCCACCGGCCAGGGCGCCAACAGCCTGCTCGAGCAGTTCGCCGTCAGTGCCGTGGATACCGATGGCAGCAGCGCCAGCGGCACCCTCGATGTGAGCATCGTCGACGATGTGCCCAGGGCGCATTGCGACTTCGCCGATGTCACCGAAGGCGGCAGTGTCAGCGGCAATGTGCTGGCCAACGATGTGATCGGCGCCGATGGCCGCAGTGATGGCCAGTACGTGGTCGGCGTGCGCGTCGGGCACGACACCTCGACTTCGGCCAGCGGGCACGTGGGCGAGCAGATCCAGGGCCTGTACGGTTACCTGGTCCTCGATGCCCAGGGCATGGGCACCTACCACGCCTACGTCAACCAGGATCTGCCGCAGTGGGCCAGCGACACCTTCGTCTACACCATCCGTGACGCCGACGGTGACGAGAGCACCGCCACCATTACCATCAACGTGCAAGACAGCAAGTTGCTGGCGGGTGTCGACGACGAAGTGAAGGTTTTCGAGAAAGCCCTCGACCTGAGCAAGGATGGCAATGACCTGGCTGCGGGCACGGTCACCGGCAGCAATCCTGGTTCAACCGCAGAAACGGCATCCGGCTCGCTGGCTGGCTCGGTCAGCGGCGGTGTGGGCACCTTGACCTACAGCCTGGTCGGCAATGCGGTAGGGCAATACGGTCAGATCCAGCTGAATGCGGACGGCTCGTACACCTATACCCTGACATCGGCACCGAACTCGCCCAATCATGTGAATGACGGCCCGAACATCGTGACCGAAAGCTTCACCTATCAAGTGAAGGATTCGCTCGGCAACGCCACCACCAGCACCATCGTCATCAGCATCGTCGACGATGTGCCCAAGGCCCATTGCGACTTCGCCGACGTCAGCCAGGGCGGCAGCGTCAGCGGCAATGTACTGGCCAACGATGTGATCGGCGCCGATGGCCGCGGTGACGGCCAGTATGTGGTCGGTGTGCGCTTCGGCCACGACACCTCGACCTCCGCCATCGGCCATGTCGGCGACCCGATCCAGGGCCTGTACGGCTACCTGACCCTCGACGCCCAGGGCAATGGCACCTACCACGCCAACCCCAACAGCGTGCTGCCACCGTGGGCCACCGACCACTTCGTCTACACCATCCGCGATGCCGATGGCGACGAAAGCACCACCACCATCACCATCAACGTGCAGGACAGCAAGTTGCTGGCCACGGTCGACGATGAGGTCAAGGTCTTCGAGAAGGCCCTCGACCTGTACAAGGATGGCAGTGACCTGGCGGCAGGCCATATCACCGGCAGTGAGCCCGGTTCCACTGCGGAAACCGCCTCCGGTTCGCTCGTGGGATCGGTCAGCGGTGGCTTGGGGGGCTTGACCTACAGCCTGGTAGGCAATGCCTTGGGCCAATTCGGTCAGATCCAGTTGAACGCAGATGGCTCCTACACCTACACCCTGACGTCGGCACCGAACTCGCCCAATCACGTGAACGACGGCCCGAACACCGTGACTGAAAGCTTCACCTACCAGGTGAAGGATTCGCTGGGCAATACCTCCACCAGCACCATCGTCATCAGCATCGTCGACGATGTGCCCAGGGCGCAGAACGATTTCGCCGGTGTGCAGCAGGGCGGCAACATCAGCGGCAATGTACTGGCCAACGATGTGATCGGCGCCGATGTGCGCGGCGATGGCCAGTACGTGGTGGGTGTGCGTTTCGGCCACGACACTTCGACCTCGGCCAGTGGCCATCTGGGCGAGCCGATCACCGGGCTGTACGGCTACCTGACCCTCGATGCCCAGGGCAACGCCACCTACCACGCCAACCCCGACAGCGTGTTGCCGCCATGGGCCGCCGACAGTTTCGTCTACACCCTCCGTGATGCCGATGGTGACGAGAGCACCGCCGTCATCCGTATCAGCGTGCAGAACAGCCAACTGGTCGCCAGCCAGGACAGCGACGTCACGGTCTACGAAAAGGCACTGGACTTGCACAAGGATGGCAACGACCTGGCAGCTGGCAGCGTGACCGGCAGCGAGCCGGGTTCCAGCGGCGAAACCGCTTCCGGCAGCCTGGTGGGCTCGGTCAGCGGCGGATTTGGCGCCCTGACCTATAGCCTGGTGGGTAACGCCACGGGTCAATATGGCCAGATCCAGTTGAATGCCGACGGCTCCTACACCTATACCCTGACCTCGGCGCCGAAAACGCCGGGTGGTGCGAACGACGGTGCCAATACGGTCATCGAACAGTTCACTTACAAGGCTACCGATGCGCTGGGCAACAGCGTCACCAGCACGATCGCCATCAACATCGTCGACGACGTGCCGAAGGCCGAAAGCGCGGTGCGCAGCATCACCCCGGGCCAGGTGGACTCCAACATCCTGCTGGTGATCGACGTCTCCAGCAGCATGAACACGGGGTCTGGCGTCCCCGGCCTGACACGCCTGGAGCTGGCCAAGCAGGCCATCAACACCTTGCTCGACAAGTACGATGACATGGGTGAGATCAAGGTGCAGATCGTCACCTTCTCCACTGGCGCGACGATGCAGACCCCGGTGTGGGTCTCGATCGGCGAGGCCAAGAGCCTGATCGCCGGGCTCACGGCGGGTGGCTCGACCTACTACGACTCGGCTGCAACCAAGGCCCAGGAAGCCTTCGTCAGCTCGGGCAAGCTGGTGGGGGCGCAGAATGTCAGCTACTTCTTCTCGGACGGCGAGCCCAGCGGTGGTCACTCGATCACCGCTGTCCGCGAAACCACCTGGGAAACCTTCCTCGACGACAATGGCATCAAGTCCTTCGCCGTCGGCATGGGCAGTGGCGTGAATGCCGGCAACCTCGACCCGCTGGCCTATGATGGCAGCAGCCACACCGACACCAACGCGGTGGTGGTCACCGACCTCAACCAACTGGGTGCGGTGCTTTCCGGCACCGTGCAGGGGGCGCCCATCACCGGCAGCCTCATCAGCGGTGGCGACTTCGGCGCCGATGGCGGTTTCATCAAGGCACTGGTGGTGGACGGCACCAGCTACACCTACGATCCAAAGGCCAATGCCGGGCAGGGGGGCTATGCCGCCAGCGGCGGCGTGGACAAGGCTGTGTTCGACACGGTCGGCAACAGCCTCGGCATCAAGACCAGCCTCGGTGGCACCTTGCAGGTGAACATGGATACCGGCGAATTCACCTACACGCCGCCGAAGGACGGCGGTGCCGGCCAGGTGGAGAAGTTCACCTTCACCGCCAGTGACAACGACGGGGACACCAGCAGCGCCACGCTGACCGTGAACATCAACGGCAATGCCGCACCTGTGGCCGCCCCCGATCACATCATCACCAACATCAGTGGCGCCACGCTCAGCGTGCCGGTTGAAGCATTGCTGGCCAACGACAGCGATGCCGACCATGACCGGTTGAGCGCTGCGCCTACCTCGTTCAACACCGGCTTCGCCGACAAGGGCGCAGGCTTCACCGCCGGCGCCCAGGCCCAGACCCTTCAGTTCGACGGCACGCCCAACAAGGCCGAGAACCAGTTCCGCGACCTGGCGCGCAGCGAGTTCACCAGCCTGTCCGGGACCATGACCGCGGCGCTGGTGGTGGCGGGCTACCTCGGCATGATCAGCAACAGCAATGCCAACGATGAGGACACGCTGACCGTCACCTTGCGCAAGGGCGAAACCCTCACCCTCGACCATGACCGCCCCGCCGGCAACCTGATGATGGAGTGGAAGGAGGCCGGTGGCAGCTACCAGGGCATCGCCGATGGCGGCAGCTTCACCGCCGCCCATGATGGGGTGTACAGCATCCACCTGGTCAACACCGACAACGCCTCGGGTAACAGCAAGGCCGCCGAGAACTACAAGCTGAGCCTGGTGGTGGACTACAGCAACGCGGTCAACGATGTGCTGCATGACACCTACACCGTCAGCGACGGTCACGGCGGCACGGCCACCGGTAACGTCGATATCACCTACCAGCCCGGCCATGTGCTCGACGGTACGGCAGGTGATGATGTGCTGCTGGCAGGGGGCGGCGACAACACCCTGAACGGTGGCGCTGGCAATGATGTGCTGGTGGCGGGAACCGGCAATGATCATTTGTACGGGGGAGAGGGCAACGACCTGCTGATCGCGGGGCCGGGCAACGACTTGCTGGACGGTGGCCTGGGCAGCGACACGGTCAGCTTCGCCAAGGCCGGGGCTGGCGTGGTGGTGGACCTGGGGCAGGCCGGCCCGCAGAACACCCAGGGGGCTGGTGTGGACACCCTGGCCAGCATCGAGAACCTGATTGGCTCGGAGTACAACGACACGCTGATCGGCAACGACGGCGACAATGTGCTCAACGGTGGCGCGGGCAACGATGTGCTCAAGGGTGGGGGCGGCAATGACACGCTGGTTGGTGGGCCGGGGGACGACACGCTGACCGGTGGCAGCGGCAACGACACATTCGTCTGGCAGAAGGGGGACAGCGGTCATGACACCGTGACCGACTTTACCCCGGGCAGTGATCGCCTTGACCTGTCACAGCTGTTGCAGGGCGAGAACGCCAGCAGCGCCTCGCTGGACGACTACCTGCACTTCAAGGTCAGCGGCACCGGCAGCAATGTGGTCTCGACCATCGAGGTCAGCAGTGTCGCCGGCGCGGCGCCGACCCAGACCATCGACCTGGCCGGGGTCGACCTGGCGCAGCATTATGGGGTGACGGCCGGAGCGGGCGGGGTGGTCGCCTCGGGACATGACACGGCGACCATCATCAACGGCATGCTCAATGACCATTCGTTGAAGGTGGATACAGTGTGAGAGTGGTTGCAGGGATCCTGTGGGACAGCACAGTCCGGCAAGTTGGGGCGTCCCCCGCAGGTTTAGTGCTCAGCCCGGCCGGTGCAGCGTCTTCTGCTTGAGAATCCAGGCGCTGACCAGCACCGCGCTGGTCAGCATGAACGCACGCGCCCAGAACAGCGGCACTAGATAGCACGACAGGCTGATGCTCGCCCACATCAGGCCGATGGCGTAGACCTTGCCCTTGAGCGGAATGCCTTCGCCACTGAGGTAGTCGCGAATCCATGGGCCAAGCCTGGGGTGGTTGACCAGCCAATCATGGAAGCGCGGCGAGCTGCGGGCAAAGCAGGCCGCGGCCAGCAGCAGGAATGGGGTGGTGGGCAACACCGGCAGGAAGATCCCCGCCACCCCCAGCGCGACACTGAGCCAGCCGATGGCCAGCAGCAGGTAGCGCACCACGTCGATCAGTGGTGGCGCGGCTTGAGCAGGGCAGGTTTCTCGTCCGGGGCATGCAGCAGCAGGAACAGCGCACTCAGCGCCTCGGGGATCTGCACGATCATGTCGTCCTGCAGGTTGGCGTTCTTGGCGATGTCCTCGAACTCCGGCTGCTCGTCGAACAGGCCGGAACCGACCATGATCGGGAGCAGCATCTCGCTGACTTCTTCCTCGGCGTTCTCGAACCAGGCCTCTTCACGCAGGAACACGCCCTCCATGAAGCCGATGCACCAGCCGCGCAGGTCGGAATCGTCCGGCTCGTCGGTCAGGTCCAGGTCGCAGGGCAGGTCGAATTCCTCGTCGCTGGCCAGCTGGCGGGCGATGTGGCCCTTGAGCGCGACCAGGGTGGCTTCGATCTCGGTGCGCTGGGCATCGCTGGTGTAGTGCGGCTCTTCGGCGAACAGCGCGTCGATCCATTCGCGTTCTGGAACTTCCTCCGAGCAGATCGACAGCGCGGTCAGGTAGCCGTGTGCGGCGACGTAGTCCAGCGCTTCTTCGTGCAGCTCATCGGCGTCGAGGAAGGCTTGCAGGCGGGTCAGTTGCTCGGCGAAGGACATTACAGGGCTACCTTGGGGAATAAACGATGGTGAATTCTAGCACCTTGCGGCGCTTGGGGGGCAAAGGGAACGTCTGTCACCGGGGCATGCCGGGTGACGTGGCAGTCGGGTATACTTCGCGCTTTTTCGTGCTGGCCGGCGTTTTCGCGCCATCCGGCAAAAACCGCTTACGCATTCGCTGCGCGCGCGGTGGATTTATCGTCCAGCCTGACTCGGGGTTGGTACGGCGATTTTGGAGTGGCAAATGCTCGAACAGGCTCAGCGCGTCCTCAAGGATGTCTTCGGTTACGACAGTTTCCGCGGGCGCCAGGCTGCGATCATCGAATGTGTGGCAGGGGGCGGCGACGCCCTGGTGCTGATGCCCACCGGCGGCGGCAAGTCGCTGTGCTTCCAGGTGCCGGGCTTGCTGCGCCCGGGCTTGACGGTGGTGGTATCACCGCTGATCGCGCTGATGGACGACCAGGTCGCCACCCTCGACGAGCTGGGCGTGGCCGCCGCCGCGCTGAACTCCACCCTCAGCGCCGAGCAGCAGCGCGACCTGGCCGGGCGCCTGCGCCGTGGCGAGGTGAAGATGCTCTACCTGGCGCCGGAGCGCCTGGTGCAGCCGCGCATGCTGGAATTCCTGCGTGGCCTCGACATTGCCCTGTTCGCCATCGACGAAGCCCACTGTGTTTCGCAATGGGGCCACGACTTCCGCCCGGAATACCTGCAACTGGGCCAGCTCGCCGAGCTGTTCCCCCATGTGCCGCGCATCGCCCTGACCGCCACCGCCGACATGCGTACCCGCGAGGAGATCGTCCAGCGCCTGCACCTGCAGGGCGCCGAGCGCTTCCTGTCGAGCTTCGACCGGCCGAACATCTTCTACCGCATCGTGCCCAAGGAGTCGCCGCGCAAGCAGTTGATGGCGTTTCTCGGCGAACGACGCGGCAACGCCGGCATTGTCTACTGCCTGTCGCGCAAGAAGGTCGACGAGACCGCCGCGTTTCTTTGCGACCAGGGCTTCCCGGCGCTGCCGTATCACGCGGGCCTGGCCGCCGAGACCCGTGCGGCCAACCAGCATCGCTTCCTCAACGAGGAAGGCTTGATCATGGTCGCCACCATCGCCTTCGGCATGGGCATCGACAAGCCCAACGTGCGCTTCGTCGCCCACCTCGACCTGCCCAAATCGCTCGAGGCCTATTACCAGGAAACCGGCCGTGCCGGCCGTGACGGCCTGCCGTCGGACGCCTGGATGGCCTACGGCCTGCAGGACATGGTGATGCTCAAGCAGATGCTGCAAAATTCCGAGGGCGACGAGCGCCACAAACGCATCGAGCAGCACAAGCTCGACGCCATGCTGGCCCTGTGCGAGGAAACCCGCTGCCGCCGCCAGTCGCTGCTGGCCTACTTCGATGAAGTGCTGGAGCAGCCCTGCGGCCATTGCGACAACTGCGTCGACCAGGTGCAGACCTGGGATGCCACCGAGCCTGCGCGCCAGGCCTTGTCGACTGTGTTCCGCACCGGCCAGCGTTATGGCGTGGGCCACCTGGTCGATGTGCTGCTGGGCAAGGACACCGAGAAGGTGCGCAATTTCGGTCACGAGAAACTGTCGGTATTCGGTGTCGGCAAGCCGTTGGCCGAGGCGGAGTGGCGCTCGCTGTTTCGCCAGCTGGTGGCGCGCGGCCTGGTGGATATCGACCTGGAAGGCTACGGCGGCCTGCGCCTGTCCGACAGCTGCCGGCCGCTGCTGCGTGGCGAAGTGACGCTGCAGCTGCGCCGCGACCTCAAGCCGCAGACGGTGGCCAAGGCCTCCGGCGGCAGTGGCGGCAGCCCGGCCAGCCAGCTGGTGCGCGCCGAGGAGCGCGAGCTGTGGGAGGCGTTGCGCACCCTGCGGCGCAAGCTGGCCGAGGAGCACAGCGTGCCGCCCTACGTCATCTTCCCCGACTCGACCCTGCTGGAGATGCTGCGCAGCATGCCCACCAGCCTCAGCGACATGGCCCAGGTCAGCGGCGTCGGCGCGCGCAAGCTGGAGCGCTACGGCCAGGCGTTCCTCGAAGTGCTCAATGGCAGTGGTGGCACGGAGGAGGCGCCCAAGGTGGTGCTGGACCTGCGCCACGAGCTGGTCAGCCTGGCCCGCGCCGGCATGACCCCAGCGCAGATCGCCGGGCAGCTCAATTGCAGCGAGAAGAATGTCTACAGCCTGCTTGCCGAAGCCATCGGCCGCCAGGAGCTGGGCCTGGAGCAGGCGCTGGATCTGCCGGAAGACCTGATGATGGAAGTGCAGGATGCCTTCCTCGATGGCGAGGGCGAGCTGCCACCGGTTTCTGCCGTGGCGCCGCTGTTCGGCGCGCGGGTGCCGGAAGGTGTCTTGTATTGCGTCAGGGCGGCGTTGGCGGTGGAGTTCGGGCTCTGATAGCCGGCATTTACGCCATTTGCTGACCTTTGTCATGCCCCGGTCGGATTATCCGACGTTTCCACTCGGCTGAATGTTGCCTGATCGGCCGGGGCATGGTTAGCTGACTAATAATTAGTTCTATTCAATGAGTTGCTTATGCCCCTGACCGACAACCAACACCGCTTCGGCATGCAGCTGGCCCAGATGTCCCGGGGTTGGCGCGCCGAACTGGACCGCCGCCTGGCCGGGCTCAACCTCTCCCAGGCGCGTTGGCTGGTGCTGCTGCACCTGGCGCGTTTCGACGAGGCCCCCACCCAGCGTGAGCTGGCCCAGAGTGTCGGCGTCGAAGGCCCGACCCTGGCCCGCCTGCTGGACAGCCTGGAAGGCCAGGGCCTGGTGCGCCGCCAGGCGGTGATGGAAGACCGCCGTGCCAAGAAGATCCTGCTGTGCCCGCCGGCCAAGCCGCTGATCGACCAGATCGAGACCATCGCCAACGCCTTGCGCGCCGAGCTGTTCACCGGGGTCGACGAGGCTGACCTGGAAGTGTGCATGCGGGTGCATGCGAAGATCCTCGGTAACCTCGAAAAGTCCTGACTGCCACAAGCCACAAGCTGCAAGCTTGCAGCTCAGAAGGTATGCCCCAGGTTCAGGTATACCGCCCGCTCATGGGCATTGTTGGCCCCATAACTCAGGTTCAACGGCCCCAGCGGCGTTTCCAGTCCCAGGAACACACTCGCCGCATTGATGTAGCCGCTGTCGAACTCGTTGTCGTTGTTCCACGCCCGCCCACGCTCCAGTGACCCGCCGATATACAGCGGGAAGTCCAGCGGCAGATAGGCGCGCGGCGTCAGGCGGCGGTAGTAGACCATGCGCAGCAAGCTCATGTTCTGCCCGGAGACCGAGTCCTGGCGAAAGCCCGACAGCTGCCGCGCGCCACCGAACACGAAGCTCGAGGTGACCACCTCGGCTTCATCCAGCGTGCGCCCGTACTTGCCCCCCAGCACCAGGGTGTTCGGTCCGCTGCTGAACGCTTTGTCCAGGTTGAACAGCCACTGTCGGTAGCTCTGGTCCGAGTCCAGCGCCTTGTCGTACTTGCGCACCGTCAGGCCAATGTCCTCGCCGCTGTGGGGGAAGTAGACGTTGTCGAAGGTGTCGAAGGAATACTTGAGCTCATAGAACCCTTCGTCGAAGCTGACTTTGGGCAGGTCCTGGTCGCCGATGCGAACGTCGGCCTCGCCCCAGGCCTTGCCCACGCCCAGGCGCACCTCGCCATAGGTGCCGATCTGCCGCCCGACATTGAGGCCGAACCCATAGCGCTCCAGGCGGTACTCGGCGACCGGGTCGTTGTCGAGGGTGGCCTCGACGTTCTGCGAGCCGAAGTCGAGGTAGGGCGCAATGAAGTAGCGCGAACCGACATCCAGCGGCTGATAGAACTCGGTATACAACTCCTGCTGGTCGCCGATCTGGGCGCGGGTCAACCATTCGGCGCCAAGGCGGTTGATGCCGTTGACCCGGTAGCTGGCCCCCAGGTTGAAAGCGCTGTCGCCACGCAGGTCGTCGGACAGGTTCAGGCCCAGGCGCAGGTAGTCGGTGCCACCGCGTCGACCGCGAGCATTGATCACCAGGGTGTTGTCGTCGCCTTTGTGCACCACGCGGTATTGCACCTGGTCGAAGTAGTCCAGCCCGTACAGGGTGCCCATGTCGGTCTGCAGGCGGTCGAGCTCCAGCGGCTCGCCGATAGGCTGGCGGATGTAGTAGCGGATCACGTCGTCGCTGACCTTGGAATCGTTCTCCACCTTGATCGCGGTGATGACCGGGGTGCGCTGGCGGGGCGAACGGGCCATCGCCAGGTTGCTGTCGGCCTCGGGCTGGCGCAGCCCGGCCAGGCGTGGCGCCAGTGCGACGGTGGCGCGGTAGCCGGCATCGATCATGTCATGGGCACGGCCGAAATCGGTGACGCCGAAGCTCGCCAGTGACGGTTGCACCAGAATGTCTTCGCGGCGCAGGCTGGCCAGTTGTTCTTCGGAGTTGCGCCGGGTCATCAGGGTGATCGACTGGTTGAGCACATCGACCACCGTGGCCAGCTGCTTGCGGTTGCGCAGCGGGGTGCCGATATCGACGACGATGGCCAGGTCCACGCCCATTTCGCGCACCACATCCAGCGGGATGTTGTCGGTCATGCCACCATCCACCAGCAGACGCCCGTCGAGCTCCACCGGGGCGAACACCGCGGGGATCGACATGCTGGCGCGTATCACCCTCGGCAGGTGGCCGCGGCGGAACACCACCTTCTCGCCGCTGGCGATGTCGGTGGCCACCGCGCGGAAGGGGATGGGCAGTTTGTCGAAGTCGCGGATGTCGGCCGTATGGGCCAGCTTGCTTTCCAGCAGCAGTGCCAGGTTCTGGCCCTGGATCACGCCCAGCGGCAGGCCCAGGCTGCCGTCGTCGCGAAAGCTCAGCTTCTGCTTCACGAGAAAGTCGCGGTCGTCCTGCTTGCGGCGAAAGGGCACGTCCTTGCGCGGCGGCGCGTCCGACAGTGCTTGTTGCCAGTCCAGGGTGGTCGCCAGCTTTTCCAGCTCCTCGACACTGTAGCCGGAGGCGTACAGTCCGCCGACCACCGCGCCCATGCTGGTGCCGGCGATGGCATCGATGCGCACCCCTTGTTCTTCCAGGGCCTTGAGCACGCCGATGTGGGCAATGCCGCGGGCAGCACCACCAGACAGCACCAGGCCGATTTTCGGCCGGGCCTGTTCGGCGGCCAGCACGGTGAGGGAGGTGAGCGTCAGCAAAAGGCAGAACAGCAGGCGGCGCATCGTGAGTCTCAAACCAGGGGGCAAAGACCGCTAGTATAAGCGGCCCCCTCCCTGGAGATATGTCACATGGCGACTGCCAAGCCGGAAATTGTCATCACTTACTGCACCCAGTGCCAATGGTTGCTGCGTGCCGCCTGGCTGGCCCAGGAGCTGCTCAGCACCTTCAGCGACGATCTCGGGCGGGTAGCGCTTGAGCCAGGCACCGGCGGGATCTTCCGCATCACCTGCGACGGCGTGCAGATCTGGGAGCGCAAGGCCGATGGCGGCTTCCCCGAGGCCAAGGTGCTCAAGCAGCGGGTACGGGACCAGATCGACCCGCAACGCGACCTGGGCCACAACGATCGCTGATCAGGCGCCTTCGGTGAGTGGCCGCTGTTTCACCGGCTGCTCGGCACTCAGGCGGCTGGACAGCACGATGGCAAAGATGATCAGCGCGCCACCGGCGAGCATGCTCGGGGTCGGCGTCTCGGCGAACACTGCCCAGGCCACGGCGATGCCATAGACCGGTTCCATGCCGAACACCACCGCCGCCGTGCGCGCCTTGATCACTGCCAGGCTGGCGACGAACAGGCTGTGGGCCACCCCCGTGCAGAAGATGCCCAGCAGGGCGATCCACAGCCAGTCCATGGGGGCCACGGCCGCGAGGCCAGGGATGGCCACCGGCAGCAGGCACAGGGTCACCACCAGGTTCTGCCACAGCGCCGCCTGCACGGCGGGCAGGCGCCCGGAACCCGCCCGGTTGGTGAGTGACAGCAGCGAGAACAGCAGGCCCGAGAGCAAAGCCCAGAGCAACCCACCGGTGGCTTCGCTGGCCAGGTCGAACGCAGGCGTGACCAGCACCAGGCCGATGCTCACCAGCAGTACCAGCAACGCTTCGTTGCGCCGGATGCGCTCGCGGAACAACAGGCCCTCGAGGATGACGGTGAAGGCCGGGAAGCTGGCGAAGCCGAGCGTGGCGATGGCCACGCCACCGACCTTGACCGCGATGAAGAAACTCACCCAGTGCCCCGCCAGCAGCACGCCACCGAGCAGCAGGCGGCGCAGGTCGCGCCCCCTGAGCGGTTGCCAGGCCTGGCGGGCGAGGCCGGCGAACAGGCCCAGGGCGAGCACGGCGAAGGCGGCGCGGCCGAAGACGATGATCGCGGGGCTGGCACTGGCAGCCAGCTTGCCGAAGACGCCTGTCAGGCCGAAGAACAGCGCGCCGATGTGCAGGGCGCCGAGGGCGGTGCGGTGGTTCATGGTGGTCCTTTGTATGCGCAAACGCCTGTTCCGGCCTCTTCGCGGGTAAACCCGCTCCCACAGGTTTCGCATAGGCCTGTGGGAGCGGGTTTACCCGCGAAGAGGCCGGGAAAGGCAGTAAAGATGTTGGCTCAGTGTAAAAGCCCGGACTGCCCATGTCTGTCGCGCGCCTCGCGTCAGTTGTCGCCAGACTCTCGGCGCAAGGCCAGCGGGGAGTTGCCGAAGGCGCGCAGCATTGCCGCACTGAACGCGCTCTGCGAGCCATACCCCACCCGCGCCGCGATCTCGCCCACTGGCAGCGCCGTCTCGCGCAGCAACCGTCGAGCCATGAGCAGCCGCCGCTGGCGAATGTAATCCATCGGGGTCATGCCGCACTCGCTGGCAAACCGCGCATGCAGCCGCGCGCTGGACAGCCCGGCCAGCCGTGCCAGGTCTGCAACCTGCAGCGGGTGGGCGGCATGGCGTTCGATATGCGCGTCGAAGGCGGCGTAGGGCAGGCGCTTGCTGGCGATCACTGGCGCACAGGCCTGCGGCGTCAAGCTGGCCAGCAGCAGGACGGCACCCTGGCGAGCGATCAGTGGATCATCCACCGGGCTGCTCGCCAGCCAATCCACCAGTTGTTGCTGACGATTGTCCAGGGTCAGGGCGCCGGGGCGGTCGAGCAGGCGGCGACTGTTGTCGGCGTGGCTGCCCAGGTGTTCACCGAGCCAGTGCTCATCCGGCACGTCCAGCACCAGGCAATGGCTGCCACTGGGGCTGCCGCAGGTGTGATGCGCGCCGGCCGGCACCACCATCAGGTCCTGGCGCTCCAGCTGTGCGCCACGGCCCTGTACCTCGAAGTTCAGGCGACCACCCAGACCAAACACCAGCTGCGGATGGTCGTGGCTGTGGGCGATCAGGTCGTGGCGATAGTGGCGCAGCGAAAGCAGCGAGCCGGTGCTCATGGGGGATTTCCTCGAGGGCAGGTGGGCAGTGTACACCCAGTGCCAGGCCCCACGCAGGATGGTCATGGGACTGCCACCGGCCTGTCATGCCGGCCTGCCAGTCTCCAGCAAACAGTGCCGGAGCCTGCCCATGACCCATGCCGAACTCGCCCGCCCGTCACGCAAGCAGCGTGTGCGCACCCTGTGGATCTCCGATGTGCACCTGGGCACCCGGGATTGCCAGGCCGAGCACTTGTCGAGCTTTCTCAAGGGCTACCAGGCCGATCGCATCTATCTGGTCGGCGACATCATCGATGGCTGGAAGCTGCGCGGCGGCATCTACTGGCCGCAAGCCCACACCAACGTCATCCGCCGGCTGCTGACCATGAGCAAGCGCGGCACCGAGGTGATCTATGTCACCGGCAACCATGACGAGTTCCTGCGGCGTTACTCCAAGCTGATCCTCGGCAATATCCAGCTGGTGGACGAGGCCGAGCACCTGACTGCGGATGGCCGGCGCCTGCTGGTGGTGCATGGCGACCAGTTCGACGTGATCACCCGTTACCACCGCTGGCTGGCGTTCCTCGGTGACCGGGCCTACGAGTTCACTTTGGTCTTGAATCGCTGGCTCAATCATTGGCGGGCCCGCTACGGCTACGGTTACTGGTCGCTATCGGCCTACCTCAAGCACAAGGTCAAGGGCGCGGTGAACTTCATCAGCGACTTCGAGGATGCGATTGCCCATGAATGCACCCGGCGAGGCTTCCAGGGGGTGGTGTGCGGGCATATCCACCATGCCGAGATTCGCCGGGTGGGGGAGGTGGAGTATCTCAACTGTGGCGATTGGGTGGAGTCCTGCACGGCGCTGATCGAGCACTGGGACGGGCAGATCGAGCTGTATCGGTTTGCCGAGGCCCAGGCGCAGTTGGCGTCGCTGAGCGAGCCGGCTTGATCCTGCCTCTGTAGGAGCGGCTTCAGCCGCGATCACCTGCGAAGCAGGTGCCAGATACCGTGATGTCCGTATCGCGGCTAAAGCCGCTCCTACAGGGCTGCCTTGTAGACCGACTGCCGTGGCTGGGCGAACACCCTCTCCAGCATCGGTTCGAAGAACGCAAGCGGCAGGCTTTCGTAGTCCGGGTCGAATGCCGCTGCGTCATAGCGGGCACAGAATTCAATGGTCCGCTGATACTGCGGGTGCTCGCTGAACTGCTCGCGCAGATGCCGATCCATGCCCAGGTGGTGGAAAAAGTAGTAGCCCTGGAAGATCCCGTGCTTCTCGACCATCCACAGGTTCTCGGCGCTGACGAAAGGCTTGAGGATCGCCGCGGCGATATCCGGATGGTTGTAGCTGCCCAGGGTGTCGCCGATGTCGTGGAGCAGGGCGCAGACCACGTACTCCTCGTCGCGCCCATCACGGTAGGCGCGGGTGGCGGTCTGCAGCGAGTGGCTCAGGCGATCGATGGGGAAACCGCCGAAATCACCGTCCAGCAAGCGCAAGTGGGCCAGGATGCGTTGTGGTAGCTGGCGGGAAAAGGCGCGGAAGTCGTCGGCGATGATTGCCCAGTCCTGGGCCGTGCCGTCGCGCATGTGGTTGAAGCTCGCTTGTTTGTTCATTACCTGAGCGCCACTGCTGCCGAGTATGCCGCCAGTGTTGGCCAAGCCTCGGGCTTTGACAGTGGCCAGGCGGGACGCGAACCTGGCCCAGCGGGCCGATCAGAGGCTGATGCGCCCCAGCAGTATGTCGCGGAACATGGCGAAGTCGCCCACCAGGCTGTACCAGGGGTGGGTGAAGGTGGCCGGGCGATTTTTCTCGAAGAAGAAATGGCCGACCCAGGCAAAGCCGTAGCCGGCCAGCGGCACGGCCAGCAGCAACAGCCATTTGCCGCTGGCTAGGGTGTAGGCGAGCAGGGCGATCACCAGGCTGGTGCCGATGAAGTGCAGGCGCCGGCAGGCGGCATTGCTGTGCTCACCGAGATAGTAGGGGTAGAACTCGGCAAAAGTACGGAACTGCGCGGTGCTGGTCATGGCGGTGCTCCGGAAGTCGCGGATGCCTTACAGCATACACGGCGTGGAGCCTGAATCGAGTCTAGAGTCACTGATGGCCCCGGCCAGTGACAATGAGCGCCAATTGAGTATCCTTTCGGTTCACCGCAGGAGCGGTCAGCACAAGAAGCCTGTCATGAGTGAGAGAACCACGTCAGCCAGTTGGGCATCAGGGATCGTCAAGGCGCTTGAGCTGGAAGGGCTCGATTGCCGGGCCATGTTCAAACAACTGGGGTTGGATTTCAGTGCGCTGGACGACCCCGATGCGCGTTTTCCCCAAGATGCCATGACGCGCCTGTGGCAGTTGGCGGTCGAGTTGTCCGGCAACGAAGCCATCGGCCTGAACATGGCCAGGGTGGTGCGGCCGGCCTCCTTTCATGTGGTGGGCTATGCACTCATGTCCAGCCGCACCCTGGCCGAAGGTTTCGAGCGCCTGGTGCGGTATCAGCGGATCATCGCGGAAAGCTCCGATCTGAGTTTTCGTCTGGGGCCTGAAGGCTACGCGCTGGTGCTGACGGTACATGGCGATCACCTGCCGCCGACCCGCCATAGCGCCGAAGCTTCACTGGCTTGTGCACTGGCGCTCAGCACCTGGCTGAGCGGGCGGCCGATCCAGCCACGCCGGGTGCTTATCCAAGGGGCGCAACCGCGCGATGTCGAGCCGTACAAGGTGGCGTTCCACGCGCCGCTGGTATTCGGCGCGCCCCACGATGCGCTGGTGTTCGAGCGCGCCGACATGGAGGCGCCGCTGCCCACGGCCAACGAAGCGATGGCGGTGTTGCATGACCGGTTCGCCGGCGAGTATCTGGCGCGCTTCTCGGAGAGCCGCGTGACCCATCGGGTGCGCCAGGTGTTGTGCCGCATACTGCCCCAGGGCGAACCCAAGCGTGAAACCGTGGCGCAGGCTCTGCACCTGTCGCAGCGCACTTTGCAGCGTCGCCTGCAGGACGAGGGCACCAGTTTCCAGACCCTGCTCGACGACACCCGCCGGGAGCTGGCCGAGCAGTACCTCGCCCAGCCGGGCACGACCTTGCTGGAAACCGCCTACCTGTTGGGGTTCGCCGACCCGAGCAACTTCTACCGGGCGTTCCGCCGCTGGTTCGACGCCACCCCGAGCGAGTACCGCGCGCGCCTGGTGATCAGTGACGCCAGAACGCCGGCATGCACAACACCAGCACCGTGATGATCTCCAGGCGGCCGAGCAGCATGCCTACGGAAAGGATCCACTTGGCGGCGTCCGGCAGGCTGGCATAGTTGCCGGCCGGCCCGATCACCTCGCCCAGCCCGGGGCCCACGCCCGAGACCGTGCCGGCGGCGCCGGTCAGCGCGGTCATCCAGTCCACGCCCAGCAGCGACAGCAGCAGGGCGATGATGCAGATGGTGATGGCGAAGAAGAACGAGAAGGTCAGGATCGAACGCACGATCTCTTCGTCGAGGCGGTGGCCGTTGTACTTCTGCTTGATCACCGCGCGCGGATGGATCAACTGGTTGAGGTTGGCCTTGAGCAGGATGTAGGCGACCTGGAAGCGGAAGATCTTGATGCCGCCCGCGGTGGAACCAGAGCAGCCACCGACAAAGCCGAGATAGAAGAACAGCATCAGCGAGAAGTTGCCCCACATGCTGTAGTCGCCCAGGGCGAAGCCGGTGGTGGTGACCACCGAGGTGACGTTCAGCGCCACATGGCGAAGGGCGTCGAGCCAGTGCAGGTCGGTGGTCGCCCAGTACCAGGTTCCGAGGACCAGCCAAGTGGCCACCAGCATGGCGAGCAGGCCCTGCACCTGCTGGTCCTTGATCAGCGCCTTGCGGTGCCCACGCAGGGTGGCCACGTACAGGGTGAACGGCAGGCTGCCAAGGATCATCACCACCACCGCGACCCAGTGCACGGCCGGGATGTCCCACTTGGCCAGGGATTGGTCGGACGTCGAGAAACCGCCGGTGGAGATCGCCGACATGGCATGGTTGATCGCGTCGAACGGGCTCATGCCCGCCCACCAGAAGGCCAGGCTGCCGAACACGGTGATACCGACGTATACCGCCACGATCGACTTGGCGACCATGTGCGAGCGCGGCATGACCTTCTCCGAGCGGTCGGAGGATTCGGTCTGGAACAGGCGCATGCCACCGATGCGCAGCAACGGCAGGATCGCCACCGCCATGCCGATGAAGCCGATGCCGCCCAGCCAGTGCAGCATCGAGCGCCACATGAGGATGCCCGGCGACATGCTGTCCAGCCCGCTGAGCACGGTGGCGCCGGTGGCGGTGATGCCGGACATGCTTTCGAAGAAGGCGTCGGTGTAGCTGATGTGTTGCGTCAGCAGGAACGGCAGGGCGGCGAACACGCAGACCACCAGCCAGCTGCTGACGGTCAGCAGGTACATGTCACGGGGGCGAAGGTGCACATGCTCGGGGCGCCCGGGCATGACCAGGCCCAGGCCGGCGACGAAGGTGATCAGGCTCGACCAGAGGAACGACGTCATGTCGCCGGTGCGCTCGAAGACCACCAGGGTCGCCATGGGCACGACCATGCTCACCGCCAGGGTGATCAGGAAGATGCCGATGATGAAACCAATGATCCTTAAGGTCGGCAATGCCATGTGATCTGCCCTGACTCGCAACGGAAAGGGCGCCATTTTAAGCGGCAAGTTGCAAGCTGCAAGCGCCAAGCACCAATGAGGCGTGCACAGGCTGTTTTTCTTGTGGCTTGCAGCTTGCAGCTTGCAGCTTGAGAATGGCCGCACTTTCAACTTGCCAGGAGGGTAGCCGATGGAGGCTCTCGACGCATTGCTCAACCGTGTTTCCGTGCCACGCCTGACCGACCCCGCGCCCAATGCCGCCCAGCGCGAGGCGCTGTTCCAGGCTGCGCTGCGCGCACCGGACCATGGCCAGCTGCGTCCCTGGCGCTTCCTGACCATCGAAGGCCAGGGGCGGGAGAAACTCGGCGAGCTGTTCGCCGAAGCGGTGCAGGCCAAGGGCGATGCTAGCCAGGCCGCGCTGGACAAGGCCCGGGCGATGCCGCTGCGCGCGCCGTTGCTGATCGTGGTGGTCGCCCGGTTGCAGGACCATTTCAAGGTGCCGAAGATCGAACAACGCCTGGCCGCCGGCTGCGCCGCCCATGGCATCCTGATCGCGGCGCATGCCCAAGGCATCGGTGCGGTGTGGCGTACCGGCGACATGGCCTTCGATGCCCATGTGCACAAGGGCTTGGGGCTGGAGGCGAACGAGGAAGTAATTGGCTACCTGTATGTGGGTACGCCGATTGGTGAGCCGCGCACGGCACCGGCCCTGGAGACCGCCCAGTACGTCAGCGCCTGGGGCGAGTGAGCACTGGGGCCGCTTTGCGGCCCTTTCGCGGCAGCCCGGGATCGATCAGCCAACGCTGATGTCGCAGGGAAACTCCAGTGTCGCGATGAAGCCGCCCTGCGGGTGGTTCCCTACCGTCAGCGTTCCACCATGGCGCTCGGCCGCCTTGCGTGCAATCGCCAACCCCAACCCATGCCCCGGCGCATCCTGTCCCGGAGCGCGGAAGAACGGTTCCCCCAATTGCGCCAGGTGTTCCACCGCCACGCCGGGCCCATGATCACGCACGCTCAACACGATCCGTTCCTGCTCGCGGCTCGCGCGAATCTCGATCGGCTGCCCCGCCGGATTGAACCGCAGGGCATTGCGCAGCAGGTTGTCCAGCGCCCGCTCGATCAAGGTCGGCCACCCCTGCAGCACCAGGCCCGGTTGTGCCTCCAGCTTCACTTCCTGCTCCGGTGCGCTGAGCTGGGCATCCTTGCGCACGCTGCCCAGCAGGGCGTTGAGATCCACGGGTTCGGCATGGGCCTGCTCGGCATCGACCCGGGCCAGCACAAGTATTTCGCTGATCAGGTCCTCCAGCCGGTCACATTCGCGGGTCAGGCGCGGCCACAGGGCCTGGCGCTGCTCGGGGTCGGCGCGCTCCGCCAGGGCCAGGGCGATGCGCAGGCGCGCCAGCGGTGAGCGCAGCTCGTGGGAGACATCGCGCAGCAACTGGCGCTGGCTGCCGATCAGGCTCTGCAGGCGGGCGCCCATCTTGTTGAAATCGTTGGCCAGCACGCCGAACTCGTCACGGCGCACAGCCAGGCGGGCCAAGCTGTTCTGCTGGTAACTGGCCTGCCCCAGGTCGTGCACGGCGCCGCGCAGGCGGCTGAGCGGGCGGGTGATCGACAGGGTGACCAGCAGGCTGAACAGGGTCAGCACCACCAGGGCTATCCCCAGGGCGCTGAGCGGCCAGATCAGGCTCTCGCGATGCCAGGCGGCCAGCTCGGGGTGGGGGATGCGGTAGATCAGCAGGTAGGTTTCGCCGCTGCTGGGGCTGGTGTATTCCTCGGTCAGGCGGCGCCAGGGCAGGCGGCGTTCGTCGTTGTGCTGGCGCGCTTCGAAGGCGGCGGCGCGACGCGGGAAGGTGCCGGGTACCACGGCGTCGCCGCTGTCGTCGAGTACCTGGACGTCGATCCGGTAGCGTTGCTTGCGCCGCTCCAGAAAGCGCTGGGAAGACTCCAGGCCTTCCTGTTCATAGTGCTGGGCCCAGTGACTGGCCAGGTTGTTCAGGCCCGGGTGGCGGCTGAGGATCCAGGCATCCTGGTTGAGCATATGGCCGAGCAGGATCGACAGGCCGGCGACCAGGGTGATGGCCAGCCAGAAGCTGGCCAGGATGCGCCAGAACAGTGAACGCAAGACAAGCACCTCCATGAAGCGAGCAAAGCCCGGCCCGCACTGTCGCGGGCCGGGCTGCGGGGGGACAGCTTACTGGGCCTTGGTGGCTTTTTCAGCTTTCCAGGCCTGGAATTCCTGCCATTCGGCCTTGCGCGCGGCGCGTTCCTTCTGCAGTTCGTCGAACTTCTTCTGCTGATCGGGCTTGAGCAGGCCGCGGATCTGGCCTTCGGTCTTGTCGTGGCTGGCCTTGATCTCGTCCTTCATGGCCTTCTGGTCGGCGGCGGGCAGCTTGTTGATGTAGCGCTCGGTGATGTCGCGGCGCTGTTGCATCTGCTCGCCCATCAGTTTGCCGATCTGCTGGCGTTGGTCGCGGCTCAGGTCCAGTTGGGCGAAAGGCGCGTCACCGCGATGATGCGGGCCGTCGTGACGCGGGCCGCCTTCAGGCATGGCCATGGCCACGGTCGGCAGGGCGGCGGCGAACATCAGGGCGATAAGGGTCTTGCGCATGGTATCTCTCCTTTCAGGGGCCGGTGGTTACCGGATGAGCCCAGTCTAGGGAAAGCAAGGTCAAGGGCGGTCAGGCGAGGGTAAAGGCTGGGTAAAGATGAAAAACGGTGTGTAGGAGCGGCTTTAGCCGCGATGCAGGCACCACGGCGCCTGGCCACCCGCTTCGCGGGTGATCGCGGCTGAAGCCGCTCCTACAGTGATCAGAGGCTGTAGTAGTAGCCGCGGCTGCGCAGGGCAACAATGCGTGGGCGGCCGTCGGGGTGCGGGCCGATCTTCTTGCGCAGGTTGCTGACGTGCATGTCCAGGCTGCGGTCGTAGAGGGTCAGCTTGCGGCCCAGGCCGATCTGCGCCAGCTCCTGCTTGTCCAGCGGTTCGCCGGGCTGGCGCAGCAGGGCTTCGAGGATGCGACTCTCGGAGAGTGTGAGGGTCATCTCGCGGCCGTCGATGCTGACCACGCCGCGCACCGTGCTGAAGGCCAGGTCACCGACTTCGACCTGGCTGCTGGGGGCGCTGGGGTGGCTGCGGCGCAGCACCGCGCGCAGGCGTGCGGTGAGCTCGCGGGGGTCGCAGGGTTTGGCCAGGTAGTCATCGGCGCCCAGCTCCAGGCCCAGGATGCGGTCCAGCGGTTCGCCGCGGGCCGAAAGCATCAGCACTGGCAAGTCGGTATGTTCACTGCGCAGCTGCTTGAGCAGTTCCAGGCCGCTGCCATCAGGCAGCATGACATCCAGCACCACCGCCGCCGGGGCTTGGGTGGCCAGGGCCTGGCGCGCGCTCTGGCCATCGTGGCAGGCACGTACCGCAAACCCTTCCTGGGTCAGCCAGCTGCCGAGCAGCTCGCACAGTTCCTGGTCATCATCAATCAGTAACAGCTCGCTCATGTTCCACTCAATTCAACCATTGACGGCGTCTTCTGTGTCCGCCGCTGGCTAAGATACCGCAGACTGCCGACAACAGTGCAACGACCGAGCCGATCAGGAACCATTGCTGCTGGTCGGTGAGCAGGCGCTGGGGCAGGCTGGCGCCGGCCTGCAGTTCCTTGATGGCCTGCTTCAGGCGCTGGTTATCCTGGCGCAGGCGGGTCAGTTGGGCGCTTTCGCGCGTGCTGTCCTGGTTCTGCAATTGCTGGTTCAACGCATTGCGTTGCTGCTCGCTTTCTTCCAGGCGCTGCTGCAGCTCGGTGATCCGCGCCCCGGCTTCCAGCGACAGCGGCTGCTCGGCCACGGCGAGAGGGGACAGCAGTGACAGGCAAAGCAGCAGGGACATCGGACCTTGACGCATTGGAACTCCTGATTCGTATCGGTTCAGGAGGTTGTCGGCTGGTTGTCGGATTAGATGAGGCTGTAGAGCGTTAGCGCCATTCGCGGGTAAACCCGCTCCCACAGAGGTGTGAGGAGCCAGTGGGAGCGGGTTTACCCGCGAAGAGGACGGCGCGGTTGCAGATCAGGGCAGGACTTGCTTGAACGGCTTGACCACGACTTTGTCGTAGACGCCCGCGGCGATGTACGGATCCTGGTCGGCCCAGGCCTGGGCGACGGCCAGCGAATCGAACTCGGCGACGATCAGGCTGCCGCTGAAGCCGGCGGCGCCCGGGTCGTTGCTGTCGATGGCCGGGTGTGGCCCGGCCAGGACCACGCGGCCTTCGGCCTTGAGCTGTTGCAGGCGCTCGATGTGGGCGGGGCGGGCGGCCAGGCGTTTTTCCAGGGAATTTTCGACGTCGCTGGCGATGATGGCGTAGAGCATGTCAGTCCTTGGGTTTGGAGGTGGAGGGGTCGGTGTCGTGCAGGTGGCGCGACAGGTAGACACCCTGGGCCACCAGGAAGATCACGGTCATGCCCAGGCTGCCGAACACCTTGAAGTCGACCCAGAAGTCCTGGAAGGTGAAGGCGACGAACAGGTTGGCAGCGCCGCACACGAGAAAGAAGCCTATCCACGCCACGTTCAGGCGGTTCCAGACTGTTTCGGGAAGTGTCAGGGCGTGACCCATGATGCGTTTGATCAGCACCCGGTCGCCGATGAAATGGCTGCCGGTGAAGGCCAGGGCGAACAACCAGTTGACCACCGGCGCCTTCCACTTGAGGAAGGTTTCGCTGTGGAAGGCAAGCGTCAGGCCGCCGAACACCAGGCAGGCGACCAGGGTGAGCAACTGGCCCTTTTCCAGCTTGCCATGGCGCAGGAACAGCGCGCCGTAGACCACCACGGAGCTGACGATCAGCATGGCGGTGGCGCTGTAGATCCCGCCGAACTCGAAGCCGTGGCCGGCGAATTCGACCGGGCGCGGGTCCAGCTTGTAGACGATGAAGAACAGCAGCAGCGGGATGAAATCGATGAATTGTTTCACAGTGGCAGCCAGAAGCGGGATGTGACGGCATAATAACAAACATCGATTCCGGCGAAAGCGCTCCTCCATGAATGTTGATCTGCACTGTCACAGCACGGCCTCCGACGGCGCCCTGTCGCCCACGGCGCTGGTCGCCCGGGCCCACGAGCATGGGGTGCGGACTCTCTCGCTCACCGACCACGACACCCTCGAAGGCCTGCCCGAGGCGCGCCAGGCGTGCGCCGAACAAGGCATGCAGTGGGTCAGCGGTGTCGAACTGTCGTGCACCTGGGGCGGCGCGACCATTCATGTGCTGGGCTATGATTTCCCGTTGGATGCGCCACCCTTGCTCGAAGCCATCGACAACCTGCACCGTGGCCGCTGGCTGCGCGCCGAAGAGATCGATCGCAAGCTGGCGGCCAAGGGTATGCCCGGCGCACTGGAAGGCGCGCGGGCCGTGCAGCAGGAGCTGGGCGACAGCGGCAACGCCCCGGCGCGTCCGCACTTCGCCGAATTCATGGTGCGCGCCGGCTTCGTCAAGGACCGTGGCGAAGCCTTCCGCAAGTGGCTGGGCGCCGGCAAGCTGGGCGACGTCAAGCTGCACTGGCCAACGCTGGAGGAAACCGTAGCCACTCTACGCCAGTCCAATGCCTGGGTGAGCCTGGCCCATCCCATGCATTACGAACTGACACGCAGCAAGCGCAGACGGCTGATTGCCGACTATATTCAGGCAGGCGGGCAGGCACTGGAAGTGGTCAATGGGATGATGCCGCCCGAGCAGGTGGGGACGATGTCCATCCTCACCCGTGAGTTCGGCCTGCTGGCGAGTGCCGGCAGCGATTTCCACGGCCCTGGCACCTGGGGCGAGATCGGTGCCTACCGGCCCTTGCCCGAGGACCTGCCACCCCTGTGGCGCCGATTCCGACATGAACAGCCTATGGCGGTATGAACAGGACGACTTCGTGAGCCAATTTTTCCAGATTCATGCGGAGAACCCGCAGGCGCGCCTGATCAAGCAGGCTGTCGAGATCATCCGCAAGGGTGGGGTCGTGGTCTACCCGACCGACTCGGCCTATGCGATGGGCTGCCAGATTGGCGACAAGAACGCCATCGAGCGCGTTCGCCGCCTGCGTCAGTTGGACAAGAACCACAATTTCACCCTGCTGTGCTGCGACCTCTCGCAGATGGGCACCTTCGCCAAGATCGACACTGCGACCTTCCGTCTGCTCAAGGCGCACATTCCAGGCCCCTACACCTTCATCCTCAATGCCACCCGTGAAGTGCCGCGCCTGCTGATGCACGAAAAACGCCGCACCATTGGCCTGCGCGTACCCTCCAACCCCATCGTCCTGGCCTTGCTCGAGGAGCTCGGTGAGCCATTGATGAGCGTGAGCCTGATCCTGCCGGGCGACGAAGAGCCGATGACCGACCCTTACGAGATCCGCCAGCGCCTGGAGCATCACGTCGACCTGATCATCGATGGCGGCTTCGGTGACCTCAAGGCATCCACTGTCATCGACCTGTCCGGCGACGAACCTGCGTTGATCCGCGAAGGTTGCGGCGACCCCACGCCGTTCCTGGCCAACGCGTGAGCCAGGTGGAAGCGCCCGAGGCGCCGGCCATCGAGGCGGAAGCGCCGTTCCAGCTGCAACTGGCCCTGGTCTACGGCGAAGCCCTGACCGAGATGCCGGTCGACCTGTACATCCCGCCGGACGCCCTGGAAGTCTTCCTCGAAGCCTTCGAAGGCCCGCTGGACCTGTTGCTGTACCTGATCCGCAAGCAGAACGTCGACATCCTCGACATCCCGGTGGCGGAAATCACCCGGCAGTACATGAGCTATGTCGAGCTGATGAAAAGCGTGCGCCTGGAACTGGCCGCCGAGTACCTGGTGATGGCCGCCATGCTCGCCGAGATCAAGTCGCGCATGCTGCTGCCACGCTCCAGCGAGGTGGAAGAAGAGGAGGGCGACCCGCGCGCCGAGCTGATCCGTCGTCTGCAGGAGTACGAACGCTTCAAGGCTGCCGCCGAGGGGATCGACGAATTGCCACGGGTCGGCCGCGAGGTGCTGGTGCCGCGCCTGGAGGCACCCCAGGCCAAGGCGCGCAAGCTGCTGCCCGAGGTCGCGCTGGAGGAGATCCTGCTGTCCATGGCCGAGGTCATGCGCCGCAACGACCTGTTCGAAAGCCACCAGATCACCCGCGAGACCCTGTCCACCCGCGAGCGCATGAGTGAAGTGCTGGAGCGCCTCAAGGGCGGCGCCTTCGTGCCGTTTGTCGAGCTGTTCACCCGCGAGGAGGGCAAGCTCGGCGTGGTGGTCACCTTCATGGCGATTCTCGAGCTGGTGAAGGAATCCTTGATCGAACTGGTGCAAAATGAGCCTTTCGCCCCGATCCACGTCCGTGCCCGGGCAGAGTGACCTGACGACTACCGATGAACCTGAATGAACCCCGCGAACTGGCTTCGCTGATCGAGGCCTTCCTGCTCGCCTCGGGCAAGCCACAATCCCTCGAGCGCCTGTACGAACTGTTCGAAGAGGCGGAGCGCCCAGCGCCGGCTGTCTTCAAGAAGGCCCTGGAGGTGCTGGGCAAATCGTGCAATGGCCGCGCCTTCGAGCTCAAGGAGGTGGCCAGCGGCTATCGCCTGCAGATTCGCGAAGACTACGCCCCCTGGGTCGGCCGCCTGTGGGAGGAGCGCCCGCAGCGCTACTCCCGCGCGCTGCTCGAAACCATGGCGCTGATCGCCTACCGCCAGCCCATCACCCGCGGCGAGATCGAGGATGTGCGGGGCGTGGCGGTGAACAGCAACATCATCAAGACGCTCATGGAACGAGAGTGGATCCGCATCGTCGGTTATCGCGAGGTGCCGGGGCGCCCGGCGATGTTTGCCACCACCAAGGCGTTCCTGGATCACTTCAACCTCAAGAGCCTCGACGAGCTGCCGGCGCTGGCCGAGTTGCGCGAGCTGGAGCCCGAGCCGCTGCTCGACCCGGACGAAGCCCCGGTGCCGGCGCACCTGCAGGCCCTGGCCGATGCCAGCCTGGTTGAGGAGGGTGCAGAGGTGGAGCCGAAGGAAGAGACCAGTTTCCGTTCGCTGCTGGTGGAGCTGGATGCGATGGAAGAGGGGCTCAAGACCGATTTCGATGATTTGCGCGAAGAAGAGCCTGAGGCCTCGGAGCAGGAAGAGGACAAGTTGCAGCCCTGACTCTTCTGCTGGCGGTACCTGCCCTTTCGCGGGTAAACCCGCTCCCACAGGGTGGTGGCGTTGTCCCTGCGGGAGCGGGCTTGCCCGCGAAGAGGCCGGCCCAGGCCACAAAAGGCCATTTGGCAGAAAAACACTTCCGCCCCCACAAAACGCTCTACTCTCCAGTGCGTTCCGCGTATGATGCGCGCCCGCTTTCACTACTACACCGGGAGGTGCCCAGATGAATGACAAAGACCTGCAAGACCAACAACCCACTCCGCCATCCGGCGAAAAACTGCAGAAAGTGCTGGCCCGCATCGGCGTCGGCTCGCGTCGTGACGTCGAGGCCTGGATCAGCCAGGGCCGCATCAAGGTCAACGGCGTCGAGGCCACCCTGGGCCTGCGCGTCGACCTGCACGACGCCATCACCGTCGATGGCAAGCTGATCAAGCGTGTCGAGGCCGCCGAGGCGACCCGCCGCGTGATCATGTACAACAAGCCTGACGGCGAGATCTGCACCCGTGACGACCCGGAAGGCCGCCCGACCGTGTTCGACCGCCTGCCGCGCCCGAAAGAGGGCCGCTGGATCAACATCGGCCGCCTGGACATCAACACCACCGGTCTGCTGCTGTTCACCACCGACGGTGAGCTGGCCAACCGCCTGATGCACCCCTCCTACGAAATGGACCGCGAGTACGCCGTGCGTGTGCGTGGCGAGGTCGACGACGACATGGTCGATCGCCTCAAGGCTGGTGTGATGCTCGAAGACGGCCCGGCCAAGTTCACCGACATCCAGAAGGCACCGGGTGGTGAAGGCTTCAACCACTGGTACCACTGCGTGGTGATGGAAGGCCGCAACCGCGAAGTGCGCCGCCTGTGGGAGTCGCAAGGCGTGGTGGTCAGCCGCCTGAAGCGCGTGCGTTTCGGCCCGGTGTTCCTCAACTCCGACCTGCCGATGGGCCGCTGGCGCGAAATGAGCCAGGGCGAGATCGACATCCTGGCCGCTGAAGTCGGCCTGCAGCCAGTGGCGCTGCCGGAGATGAAGCTCAAGGCCAAGGATAAGCTCGAGCGCCTGCAGCGCAAGTCGACCCGTCCGCTGGGGCGTGGTGAGCGTGTACGTACCCTGCGTCCCGCCCAGGAAGGCCAGGGCGAGCGCCCGGCACGTACGGCGCGCGAAGACTCGGCGCCGCGCAAGAGCAGCCGCGGTAGCGCGGTGGCCGAGCGCCCAAGCGAGATGCGC
Source organism: Pseudomonas entomophila (assembly GCF_018417595.1). Lineage (NCBI taxonomy): Bacteria > Pseudomonadati > Pseudomonadota > Gammaproteobacteria > Pseudomonadales > Pseudomonadaceae > Pseudomonas > Pseudomonas entomophila. The sequence goes on along the minus strand of NZ_CP070982.1, from coordinate 4,293,047 downwards.
AAGCGTCCGGCCCGCCCTGAGGGCGACAAGCCTGCCGGTCGTGGTCGTGGCAAACCACGCGGCTGATTCAGCCTGGTAACGAAAGAGCCAGCCTTCGGGCTGGCTTTTTTGTGCCTGCCGGAACCGCTTCCCCTGTAGCTGGCTTGCCGGCGAATGGCCGCAAAGCGGCCCAAGTTCCTGAATGCACTGAAAATTTCCTGGCAAGTGGAAAGTTTTCAAACCACCCTGTAAAGAAATTTATACAAAAATGCCCGTATAACCCGGCCTGCCCGATTTTTTTCGCACTGCGTAACAAAAATTTTCCACGACCCTCGCCGCAGAACCTCCAAGCCCCGGTTCTCCCCCTTCCAAATCCCCCGCCCAACCGCTGAGATAGCGCCATTGCCGTGTGCAAAGCCAGGCAGGACCGCCAGGCACCAAAACAACAAAACGGAGGCGCCATGTACGCCGATCACTCCGCCTTTTCAGGCCTTCACCCCAGGACCGGTGCGTTTTTTCATCAGGAAACGACGCAACGCGTTGACGCCTGCGCGTTTGCAGGGGTATACAATGCGCCGCGTTTTACCTGTGACTCCCTTGCGTACCGCGCACTCTTGCTGACACCCGGTTGACCCGCGCTTTCGCGAGCGACCCGTCCAAGAACCCAAGGTAACCACCTTGCCCATTCCGCTGCGCCACGAGTGCGGTGGGTCCGATTCCGTCACAGATAAAAACAAGCAGGTGACTTCGTTCATGAGTGGACATAACTCACAGTCCGGCGAACTCAAGCGTGGCTTGAAGAACCGCCATATCCAACTGATCGCCCTGGGCGGCGCCATCGGCACCGGGTTGTTCCTGGGCTCGGCCGGCGTGATGAAGTCCGCCGGCCCGTCGATGATCCTCGGCTACGCCATCTGCGGCTTCATTGCCTTCATGATCATGCGCCAGCTCGGCGAGATGATCGTCGAGGAGCCGGTGGCCGGCTCCTTCAGCCACTTCGCGCACAAGTACTGGGGCGGTTTCGCCGGCTTCCTGTCGGGCTGGAACTGCTGGGTGCTGTACATCCTGGTGGGTATGTCGGAGCTTTCGGCGGTCGGCAAGTACGTCCACTACTGGTGGCCGGAGATCCCGACCTGGGTGACCGCGGCGGCGTTCTTCCTGCTGATCAACGCCATCAACCTGATGAACGTGAAGATCTTCGGCGAGGCCGAGTTCTGGTTCGCGATCATCAAGGTCGCCGCCATCGTCGGCATGATCGGCCTGGGCGCCTACCTGCTGACCAGTGGCAGTGGCGGCCCTGAAGCGTCGGTGACCAACCTGTGGGCCCATGGTGGCTTCTTCCCGCACGGTGTCAGCGGGCTGGTGATGGCCCTGGCCTTCATCATGTTCTCCTTTGGTGGCCTGGAAATGCTCGGCTTCACCGCTGCCGAGGCCGACAAGCCGAAGACCGTGATCCCCAAGGCGATCAATCAGGTCATCTACCGCATTCTGATCTTCTATGTAGGCGCCCTGGTGGTGTTGCTGTCGCTGACCCCGTGGGACAGCCTGGTGGCCAGCATCGACGCTTCCGGTGGCAGCTACGGCAGCAGCCCGTTCGTCCAGGTGTTCTCGCTGCTGGGGAGCGACGTGGCCGCGCACCTGCTGAACTTCGTGGTCCTGACCGCAGCGCTGTCGGTGTACAACAGCGGCACCTACTGCAACGCCCGCATGCTGCTGGGCATGGCCGAGCAGGGTGATGCCCCGGCAGCCCTGGCCAAGGTTGACCGCCGCGGCGTGCCGGTGCGTTCGATCCTGGTGTCGGCGGCGGTGACGCTGATCGCGGTGTTGCTCAACTACCTGATGCCGCAGAATGCCCTGGAACTGCTGATGTCGCTGGTGGTGGCGACCCTGGTGATCAACTGGGCGATGATCAGCTACTCGCACCTGAAGTTCCGCCAGCACCTCGACCGCACCGGCCAGAAGCCGCTGTTCAAGGCGCTGTGGTACCCGTACGGCAACTACCTGGTGCTGGCGTTCGTGGTGCTGATCCTGGGCATCATGCTGCAGATTCCTGGCATCCAGGTATCGGTATACGCGATGCCGGTATGGCTGGTGGTGATGTATGTGTTCTACGTGCTCAAGAGCAAGCGTGGGGCGCAGGCCAACGGTGCTGCGGGTAGCGTGGCCAAGTAAGCGCTGAGGTGCTTCGAGAAAACCCGATGCCAGGCGACTGGCGTCGGGTTTTTTGTTGTCTGCGCCGGCCTTTTCGCGGGTAAACCCGCTCCCACAGGTGAAGTGTGATCCACGGTGCAGCACATAGCCTGTGGAGCAGCTGACCCATTCACCGGCAAGGCCGGCTCCTACAGGTGCACCGCTCATACCAAGGTCGATGCAGTCCCTGTGGGAGCGGGTTTACCCGCGAACAGGCCGGCCCAGGTAGCTGAGCGGTCAGATCTGTTCGAGCAACCAGCCGCGAAACGCTCGCAACGAGGGCAGCGCCTCATTCCTTGGTGGGTAGATCAGGTAGTAACTGCGCTGGCTGGCAAATGGGGTGCCGGGGCTGAACAGTTCGCCACTGGCCAGTTCTTCCTCCACCAGGATTCGCGGCACCAGCCCGATGCCGATCCCCGCGCGCACCGCCTGGATCAGGTGCGAGGTCAGCTCGAAGCTTGGCCCCAGGCGCATCGAGCGGTGCGGCAGGGCGTGGTGGGAGAACCATTCGCCCCAGGCGTGTGGGTTGTTGGCCACATTGAGCAGTACCTCTTCGCTGATTCGCGCCGGGCTCCAGCATGGCTCGTCGCGCGCACTGTCCGGCGGCAGGATCACCACCAGTTCCTCGGCGTGCAAGCGGTGGCAGATCAGCCCAGGCAGGTCATGGGTGGCCACGCCGATGGCGGCGTCGATCTCGCTGGTGTCGAAGTTGATTGCCTCGATGCGTGAATGAATGTGCACCAGCATCCCCGGATGCGCGCTGTAGAAGGCGTGCAGGCGTGGCAGCAGCCATTTCGAGCCGAAGGTCGGCAGGGTTGCCAGGCGCAGGGTGCCGACGCCGGACTGATAGGCCAGGGCCTGGAGGGTGGCGCTGCGGATTCGCCCCAGCGCCTCACTCAGTTCGCGCTGGTACAGGCGGCCGACATCGGTCAGTTGCACCTGGCGCCCCTCGCGGCGGAACAGCGTGAGCCCCAGCTGTTGTTCCAGTGCCTGCACCTGGCGGCTCACCGCGCTCTGGGTCAGCGACAGTTCGGCGGCGGCGCGGGTATAGCTTTCATGCCGGGCGGCGGCTTCGAAAGCCAGCAGCAGCGACATCGAAGGGGTGAGGTGGCGGTAATTCATTCATAAAGCTCATCGATAGCGGCAGGAATATCCGTTTGCCCCTGGCGCGAAACTACAGGAACATTGGCACATTCGAAATCCTCCCATGACTCATTCATGCCGGAGTGACAAGATTTCCGTGAATTAGCCCGATATCAACGAGGCATCCTTCGATGATCGCCCAGCTGCCGCCCCGTGCGCCCGCCGCCCAATACCCTGAATTCCTCGAAGCCCTGAAAAACAGCGGCTTCCGTGGCCAGATCAGCGCCGACTACGGCACCCGTACGGTGCTGGCCACCGACAACTCCATCTACCAGCGCCTGCCCCAGGCGGCGGTGTTCCCGCAAGATGCCGACGATGTGGCGCGCGTCGCCACGTTGATGGCCGAGCCACGTTTTCGCGGCATCAAGCTGACCCCGCGTGGCGGCGGCACCGGCACCAACGGCCAGTCGTTGACCGACGGCATCGTCGTCGACCTGTCGCGGCACATGAACACCATCCTCGAGATCAATGTCGAGGAGCGCTGGGTGCGGGTCCAGGCGGGCGTGGTCAAGGACCAGCTCAACGCCGCGCTCAAGCCCCACGGCCTGTTCTTCGCCCCGGAGCTGTCCACTTCAAACCGCGCCACCGTCGGCGGCATGATCAACACCGATGCCAGTGGCCAGGGCAGCTGCACCTACGGCAAGACCCGCGACCACGTGCTCGAGCTGCACAGCGTGCTGCTCGGTGGCGAACGCTTGCACAGCCTGCCGATCGACGACGTGGCGCTGGAGCAGGCCTGCGCCGCGCCTGGCCGGGTCGGCGAGGTGTATCGCATGGCCCGGGAAATCCAGGAAAGCCAGGCCGAACTGATTGAAAGCACCTTCCCCAAGCTCAACCGCTGCCTGACCGGCTACGACCTGGCGCACCTGCGCGACGAGCAGGGCCGCTTCAACCTCAACAGCGTGCTCTGTGGTGCCGAAGGCTCGCTGGGCTACGTGGTCGAGGCCAAGCTCAATGTGCTGCCGATCCCGAAGTATGCAGTGCTGGTCAACGTGCGCTACATCAGTTTCATGGACGCCCTGCGCGACGCCAATGCGTTGATGGCGCACAAGCCGCTGTCGATCGAGACCGTCGACTCCAAGGTGTTGATGCTGGCGATGAAGGATATCGTCTGGCACAGCGTCGCCGAGTATTTCCCGGCCGACGCCGAGCGCCCGACCCTGGGTATCAACCTGGTGGAGTTCTGCGGCGACGACCCGGCCGAGGTCAATGCGCGGGTCGAAGCGTTCGTCGAACACCTGCAGCGCGACACCAGTGTCGAGCGCCTGGGGCATACCTTGGCGGAGGGGGCGGAAGCGGTGACCAAGGTCTACACCATGCGCAAGCGTTCGGTGGGCCTGCTGGGCAACGTCGAGGGTGAGGTACGCCCGCAACCGTTCGTCGAGGACACCGCCGTGCCACCGGAGCAACTGGCCGACTACATTGCCGACTTCCGTGCCCTGCTCGACGGTCATGGCTTGGCGTACGGCATGTTCGGCCACGTCGATGCGGGCGTGTTGCATGTGCGCCCGGCGCTGGACATGAAGGATCCGGCCCAGGCCGCGCTGGTCAAGCCGATCTCCGATGCCGTGGCAGCGCTGACCCAGCGCTACGGTGGCCTGCTCTGGGGCGAGCACGGCAAGGGCCTGCGCTCCGAGTATGTACCGGCGTATTTCGGCGAGCTGTACCCGGCATTGCAGCGTCTGAAAGGCGCGTTCGACCCGCACAACCAGCTCAACCCTGGCAAGATCTGCACCCCGCCGGACAGTGCCGAAGGCCTGACGCCGGTGGATGGCGCACCTCTGCGCGGCGACCTGGACCGGACGATCGACGAGCGGGTCTGGCAAAGCTTCGGCAGTGCCGTGCACTGCAACGGTAATGGCGCCTGCTACAACTACGACCCCAACGACGCCATGTGCCCGTCGTGGAAGGCCACCCGCGAGCGCCAGCATTCACCGAAGGGCCGCGCCTCGCTGATCCGCGAATGGCTGCGCCTGCAGGGCGAAGCGAACATCGACGTGCTCGCCGCCGCCCAGCGCAAGGCGTCCTGGTTCAAGGGGCTGCCGGCGCGACTGCGCAACAGCCGTGCGCGCCAGCAGGGGCAGGCAGACTTCTCCCATGAGGTGTACGACGCCATGGCGGGCTGCCTGGCGTGCAAGTCCTGCGCGGGGCAGTGTCCGATCAAGGTCAATGTGCCGGACTTCCGTTCGCGCTTCCTCGAGTTGTACCACGGCCGCTACCAGCGTCCGCTGCGCGATTACCTGATCGGCTCGCTGGAGTTCACCATCCCATACCTGGCCCATGCGCCGGGCCTGTACAACGCGGTGATGGGTTCGAAGTGGGTGAGCAGGCTGCTGGCGGACAAGGTCGGCATGGTCGACAGCCCACTGATCAGCCGCTTCAACTTCCAGTCCACCCTGACCCGTTGCCGCGTTCAGGTGGCCAGTGTGCCAGCCCTGCGCGAGCTGACCCCGGCCCAGCGCGAGCGCAGTATCGTGCTGGTGCAGGATGCCTTCACCCGCTACTTCGAGACGCCGTTGCTGGCCTCGTTCATCGAGCTGGCCCATCGCCTGGGGCACAAGGTGTTCCTGGCGCCCTACAGCGCCAATGGCAAACCGCTGCACGTGCAGGGTTTCCTCGGCGCCTTCGCCAAGGCGGCGGTTCGCAACGCTACCCAGCTCAAGGCGCTTGCCGACTGCGGCGTACCGCTGGTGGGGCTGGATCCGGCGATGACCCTGGTCTACCGCCAGGAGTACCAGAAGGTCGATGGCGTGGAGTGCCCGGCTGTGCTGCTGCCACAGGAGTGGTTGATGAGCGTGCTGCCTGAGCAGGCGCCGGCCCAGGCCGACAGTTTCCGCCTGATGGCTCACTGCACCGAGAAGACGAATGTGCCGGCCAGCACGAAGCAGTGGGAGCAGGTGTTCGCCCGCCTTGGACTGAAGTTGGTCACCGAGGCCACCGGTTGCTGCGGCATGTCTGGTACTTATGGGCACGAAGCGCGTAACCAGGATACCTCGAGGACCATCTTCGAGCAGTCCTGGGCGACCAAGCTGGACAAGCAGGGTGAGGCATTGGCCACCGGGTACTCGTGCCGCAGCCAGGTCAAGCGCATGACCGAAAAGCAGCTGCGCCATCCGCTGGAGGTGGTGCTGCAGTACGCGCAGCGCTGACCACAGGGGGGCTGCTTTGCAGCCCTTTCGCGGCACAAGGGGCGCCAGGCGCCCCTGGCTGTTATCGTCCCCGTTGCAGTCGAGCTTGTCGGTACAGATAACAGCTCAGCACCAGCCCGCATGCCGCTGCCGCCGCCGCGAACAGAAACATCGAGGCGAATCCGAACCCTGCCGCCACTGCGCCCACCAGCGGCCCGGTGATCCCCAGCGACAGGTCGATGAACAGCGAATAGGCACCAACCGCTGCGCCGCGGTTGGCCGCTGATACCTGGTTGACGGCCTCCACGCCCAGTGCCGGGAACACCAGCGAGAAGCCGAACCCGCTCAACGCCGCGCCGGCCAGGGCCATTTCGGCGCTGGTCGCGAGCCACAGCATCAGCAACCCCAGTGTCTCGACGGACAGGCAAGCAATCGCCACGCGAAAACCGCCGATGCGATTGATCAGGTTGCCGAACAGCAAGCGTGCACAGATGAAGCTGGCACCGAACAGGCTCAGGGTCAACGCGGCGTTGGGCCAGTCGCGGCTGGCGTAGTACAGCGTGATGAAGGTGGCGATGGTGCCGAAGCCGATCGAGCCCAGGGCCAGCCCGCAACCATGGGGGAACACCTTGCCCAGCACCCGCAGGAATGGCAGGCGCACGCCGGCGACCACCGGTGCGGCATGCTTTGGCCAGGCCAGCAGCAGGCCGGCCACGCCCAGCAGGATGATGCTCGCGCCCATGCTCCACAGCCCAAGGTGCTTGACCATCAGCACCCCCAGAGGTGCGCCGATGGCCAGCGCGCCATAGCTGGCGATGCCGTTCCAGGAAATCACCTTGGCGGTGTTCTGCGAGCCGACCCGGCCAATGCCCCAGCCGATGGAGCCCGAGCCCACCAGGCTTTCGGCGCTGCCCAGCACCAGGCGGCCGATGAACAGGCAGGTCAGGCTTAGCCAGGGCAGATGTGTCAGGAAGCTGCAGGCCAGCATGAACACCCCGCTCAGGCCGCAACCGAACAGGCCGTACATGACCGCCTTCTTGCTGCCGAGGTTGTCGATGATGCGGCTGGCGGTGGGGCGGCTGAGCAGGGTGGCCAGGTACTGCACGCTGATCACCAGCCCTGCGATCACGGCGCTGAAACCCAGGTCGTTGTGCACATAGCCGGGCAGCACGGCCAGGGGGATGCCGATGTTCAGGTAGCCGATGAAGGTGAAGAGGACGATGGAGACCACCTGGAGAGTGATCGCAAGTGACGATGGGGAGTGTTCGGGCATGCGGGGGCCAGTCCGGGGCAGCGAATGTTGCGCCATCATAGCCATCTCGGTCCAGGCTGTGGGTGAAGCGTGAGCCGAGATGGCGTGCTGGACGGGTGTCGTCACCTGTCCGGCTGAGGGATCAGTGGCGGTACTCCTCCAGGTAGGTCACCCAGAAGTCGGCATCGGTGTAGTTGAGCGCCAGTTGAGGCAGCACTACCCCTCCGCAGGATCGGCAGGTGTCCATGCGGGTAAACACATGAATGGAGTAAATGCTGTTGCTCGGGTGCTGTTCCTTGAGAAGGGTCGCGATCAGCCGTTCGGAGTCCAGGTAGCGATAGAAGGGGCGGATCGACACCCTGCCCGAATGCCTGATGACCGGTAGGCTGGTGATGCTTGGGTCGGGGGCCCGGTCACTCATCAAGGCCCTGGCATCGACAAAGGTGGTGTCGCCAATCTGCTGGGTGGGATGTCCCGGTCGATAGGGTTTGAGGTGCAGATTCTTTGCCCGCTCTCCACCCGCCAATGCGTAGTAGACGAATTTCCGTCCATCCTTGGTGAGCACTGAGGCGAACGCCAGGTTGCTGTTGTTCATCTGCGCCGAGATCATCCTGGCGACATCCTGTTGGTCGATGTTGGCGGTGGTCAGCGGCACCCAACTGCCTTCCTTGCCTTGGATCGGGAGTAATTCGGTCAGGACCTGGACGGTGGAGCGTTTGTCGGCGAGGTTGCGTTGGCCGATGAGCCTCCAGTCAGGAATCAGGCTTCTCGTTTCTTCTACCAGGCTGGTTTGCGGACGCTCCCCTGAGAGGATGTTCTCGGCATAGTGCAGCATCTCATTGCGTTCATTGTTGTCGACACACCATCGAGCATAGGTCGCGTAGTCCTTGTTGGCGGGGGCGCTCGCAAGCCAGGCCTGCAACCCTGGTTCGCGCTTTTCCACCAGCGTGGCATAGAGCAGCTTGGCGATATTGTCTCGGTCTATGGCGGCATAGGGCCGTTCGGCCACGAAGCGGTATTGGTTGGAAAGGCGCAGGTACTCGTCGATCTCGGCGGCATCGGTTACCGGGGTAAAGGTCAGCTCGTCCGGGCCTTGTAGGGTCTTGTAGAACCTCCCATTGTCTACCTCTACATAGATCTGCCGTTCCGCGTTCCATTCCATCTTGATCCCGCGCAGCATGCGCTTGTCCATTACCTCATTGCAGACCTGCTCCAGTTCTATCACCGGTACCTCAGGGTTGATGATCTTGGCTTGTGTGCCGCTGGTGTCAGGTAGCAAGCCGAAGTGTCGTTTGTTGGACATGCGCCCGGAGATTTGCGATTGGTAGGTGGGTTTTTCGGGCAGCCCTAGCTGGGTGCGCTCATCCACGCTCAGTGCCAGTAGTTGCTTGTCCTGGGTGAACTTGACGGGGCGTGTCCCTTTAATCGGGGCGTGGTCCCATTTGCAGAATTTACCTTCGTGCACCAGCAGGTCGAACGACCGGACGGGAACTTGCTCGGTGGCGACGGTGCTTCGCCGCTCCAGGTGGTACTCCCTGGCTTCGAACGCCTGGCTGATTTCCTGGCCGCGAGTGAGTGGGTTGGGCTGGCTTGCACGAATGCGTTCGGCCGGCAGGCTGACCAGCTTGGTGAAGGGGGTGCAACTGGACTCTTCCAAGTCACGCTTCAGACGGCAGAGCACTTCCTCGGGGGTGATCTCGTCCAGCGTGCTGACAGGCGTGTTTGACAGCTTGGTCAGGGAGGGGTCGTGAGCATTGGTGTCGAGATGATAGTGGTGCTCATCGACTTGGATTTCGTAGTGCCCGTCGCCCTTGGCGCGGACCCGCAAGTTACAGGTATCGTCGATGGCCAGGCTCAGCTTCCCGTCCTCGCCGACGATGCCGGCGATTAGGGGCGGGTAGTGGTCAGGGCTGATTGATCCCAGGCTTTTCAGGGGCGTGAGCTTGGGTTCCTGCGGTGTTCCTTCACTGATCAGTCGTGGCCCATAGGGCAGGTTGTCGTGCGGGTCGAGCAGTTTGAAGCTGGAATCATCGGCGGTGCCCAGATTGCGCACCAATGTGTGTTCACTATTGCCCACCCGTGCCAGTTCGCCCTGCTCGAAAGCATGCCCCGACTCGCTCAACGCTTCCCGGGTAATGGCGTAGGTGCCTTCTTCGGTCATGTGCAGCAGTTGCGGGGCGCCGCGCAGGTCATGCAGCCAGCGCAGCGCAGGTTGTGCCATTTTTTCCCAGGATTTGACGGAGAGCCAGCGGATACCGCGGCCAATGTCGCGGTAGATAAGAACCGGGCTTTGTTGTGCCAAGTGGCTGAGCAAGTCGCTGACGGCGCTGCTCATGACTTCGCAAGCCGCCCGCAGGGTAAGGTTGGCGGCATCGCGAATCAGCGTCAGGCTCGAAGCGATGAACTTGCCTGCGGGTATCAGGACGCCGACGGCATCCAGCACACAGCCAATGATCACGCCGGTGGAGTGATCGCCCTTGACCAGGTCGGCAATGCAGCCATAGAAGGGCAGTAGCGTACGGGCAAGGAAATCCTCAATTTGTTTTTCCAGGTTGACCAGTTCTTCCCAGGGAGTGGTGTGTGTGTGGTCGGCCTTGAATTTCGCAAGGGTGGACGCGTACAGGTGGGTGGTTGCCGTGCTGGCCAGGGTCTGGAAGAAGTCATCTTCGCTCGCCTGGTTGGCGTACACCCAGTGCGAGGCTGGAATCAGCGTGCCATTGCGTGGCGTTTGCAACTGATTGCCCGAGCGGGACGGAGTGCCATTGAGGTAGGCGTCACTGTCCATGCGGGCCTTCGGGATCAAACGGCTCTTGCGCTTGAAGTCTCTGTTCGCGGCTTTGAGCATTTCCTGGGCTATCGGGTTGCTGGGGGGGACGTTCGGTGGGATGTCGTACTCGAAGTGCTGGTTGCAGGGACGTAGTGCGCCTGCGCCAGGGCAGAGTTCGAAATAGTGCTCCCAGATGACTACATGGCTATCGAAGTCGTCACGGTGGTCGCCGGATTGGCAGCGAATGAACAGGCCTTGGGTACCGATGTCACCGTTAAAGGACACTAGGCTCACTTCGCATGTGGATGTATGGAGTTGAGTGCGCAAGGCTTGCGGCAATTCCATGAACAGCCGCTTGATCAACCGTGCGTGGGCAGCCTCCCAGTCGATCTTGAAGGCCTCGAAGGCCTGGTCATACAGCTGTGGCACGGTGCTTTTGCCATCGAGATAAACATCCTCTGTCATGATCAGTTGCGTGAGATTTTCGATGACAGGTTTCTGGCTTGGCTCGCCAACGTCACTCATGAACCCTGGTGTGGCGATGGTGTGATGCCAGGTGTAGCTGCTCGATTTGACAAGGCCAAGGCCGCTCAGGTGGCCCCAGGTCCATGGGTCGTCAATGGACTTGTCCCAGTACTGCTTGTCGACGCCCGCTTCGGCCAATTGCTGCTCCGCCAAGATCTTTCGGTCCGGAGGCGTCATGGCGATTTGTTGTGCATCTTGCGCAAATGCCTGCTGCTCGGTAGTGACAAATTGCACGGCACTGTTCATCTGCTGCAGGGTGGCTTGTCTGATGTCGTTGCCCGTGAAGTCTGGCAAGGCGCCATGGGCTTTGGCATAGCGCAAGGCTGGCAAGATCAGGGTGCTGCTCCATTGACGCTGCAACTGTTCCTCATCGACGCTGCTCAAATCACTCGCCAGGGTGATGACCTTGTCATAGGTTGCCCTGCTGCAGGCGCCAGGCAAGATGGCTTCAAGCAATCTGGCGCCGTGCATCAGGGCGAGGCTTTGCAGGGAGCGGCCATAGTAGAGCCAGTCGGGTGTGTCGGTGATCAGCAGCTCAGGTGCCATCTCCCGGAGTAGCAAGTATTCAAGCAAGCTCAATGCTGCGGGGGATATATCGGGATTGCGAGCGCGAATGTTGTCGCTTACTTTCGCGCGCAGTTCCAGATGGCTGTACTCGGTCACCCAGTGATCGTGGAAGTCCTCGGCCACTGATCGATCTGTCGGTGTACGAGGCCCCAGGAAGTGATCGACGATTGCTCTGCTCGCCAGCGCCTGTGTCGCGCGCGGTGATGCGGACTCTCCAGACGAGGTGCCATACCAGCCTGCCCGGGCGAGCAGAGGCCGGAAAACATCTGCAAACTGTGATGATCGCATCATCACTTGCCAGGTTTGCGAGGCTGGCATCAGCAAGTGACGTTCGCCCTGTTTGACCTCGCAGAGCAGTTCGCAGCCCGCGTTCGTGAACAAGTCATCAATGAGGGTGTGTGTGCACCAGTCGCTGAAGGCAGGGAGCGTTTCAATCAGGGCTCGGCTGTCGGGCAAGGGGGCGAGCGGGGAAGGGGCTACCGCTGCTGGCGTTGGTGGCAATAGCAACGAGGCTAGGCGCAGGCAATCTGTCGCACTCAATGCCGGGTGCACCTGCTTCAGTTTGTTCGCAAAGGAAAAGGCCTGCATGCCCTGGGCGCGTTGGGCAATGTCGAGGGTCAGCGGCACCCAGGCTTCAGTGCTTGCGTCCAGTGCATGCAGTACCACTTTGCGGAGCAGGCGGGCCCCCAGGTCCTGGGTCTGGGCCTTGCTCCATTCAACAGGTGGGTTGTCATCGCGAGAACGATCTTCATCCGCCCAGGCCGGAACCTGCGACGCAGCAGGAAGTACCCTGACACGAAGGTTCATCATCGGCTGGGTCAGCTGCAGGTTTCGCGAAAGTATCAGTGCGTTGTCTTCGTACTCAGTTTTGGTGGGCAGTACTTCCTTGAGCGTAATGGTCAAGGCCGTCAAGGCCGTCTGGGCTGGATTCAATTCGTATGCTGTCAGGTCTTTCAGCAGGTTTTCAGCCGGGCAATGCGCAAGCCAATCGCTGGCGGTGTCTCGGCGTTCTGCGCGTTTGAACTGCAGCATCCATATCTGCAAGGTGTCGGGCACCCCAGTCAGCAGTTCGCCCAGTTCGGAGAACTCATCCTTGCCCAGTCGAGCGGCTTCGGCACTCAAGGGCTTTTCGCCAAACAGCAATTCATCGAACTGCTTTCTTGCGGCCGGCGTTTTGAGCGAGGATTCATTGACCCAGGCGATACGAGCAAAAAAATCGTGGATCTGGCGGGGTGTCAGGGTGTCCGGCTCGACGTCCAGGACTGCGGCAACCAATGCGTAGGTCTTCGTGTCGCCGTAAAGGTCCATCAGGTTCACAAAGGTTGAGCGTGGGTCTTCGGGAAATCGCGTGTTGCCGTCCAGCAGGTAGTTGAGGGTGAGGTGAACGGCCCTGATAGGGTCGTACGCGTCGAGTGGGGCGCTCAGCGGAATGTCCAGATCGTCGGCGACAAGCGCGGGGGCCGGTGACAGGATGCTGTTGTCCAGGTCTTCATCCGTCGAGGGCCTGGTCGTCACATGTGCTTGGATCTTTTCCAACAGTTGTGTTGGGGTGAGCGGCGCACTGATGGCGTTGTGGCCAGGTGCTGACGCGCTGCCGATGGGCGGTATCTGGTTTTGGGATAGTGTGGTGCTGGCAAGGCGCTGATCGGCGGAGTGCCCGTCGTGTAGGGTGGTAGCGCGCGAGAGAGAGGAATCAAAAGGCATGTGGCCTCCTATATGGGAGGTATCAGTCTGTTGATTCAAATTGGGGCAGGGCGGTATGGGGTTATCGCACCCTGAGGGCTCTTGACGGTGTGAAAACGCGATGACGGGGTGATCCCGCAGGTCAGCCGTTTTCACACAGTCGGGTGGGGTGCGCGATTATTCCTGGTCGGCGCTGGATTGATCGTTACCGTCCTGGTCGACGGCGGGCGTCGGTTCGGCGTGGGCGGCAACGGATTGCTCTTCGGGGTTCAGGCTTGGGAAGGGAAGATTCGGGATCTCATGCATCTCGTCGTTCCTCGCAAGTGTGAGTGAAAAGGCGGCGCGTTGGTGCGCGTGTGGCTTCGAAAAGCGGGGGCAGGATACCGCAGTCTGGATGACAGTTTGGGATTTTTGCCGGGCGTTGGTCGGTTTTGTGGGCGATCAGCGCATCGTCAGCGTTGATGTGGCCAGCGCAAACCCCTGTAGGAGCGGCTTTAGCCGCGAACCCCGGCAACGCCGGGGCTGGCTCCGCGTCGCTGGCTTCGCGGCTGAAGCCGCCCCTACAGATACCGCGATATCAGCGGCAGGCGTCGGCGATGGCTGCTGCCAACTGCTCCAGGCGTTGCGCGTCGGCCCCGGCGATGTTCGCCCGGCCTGTGCCGACCATGTACACGCTGTGTTTCTCGCGCAACAGGCGCACTTGCTCGGGGTTGAGCCCGGTGTAGGAGAACATCCCGCGTTGCGCGGCGATGTGCGCGAAGCGCTCGGCCAGGCCATGGGGGGCCAGTGCCTTCACCAGGCCTTCGCGAAGCTCGGCGATGCGTTGGCGCATGGCGTTCACTTCCTCGACCCACAGTGCTTTTAGCGCTGGGTCGCCGAGAATCTCGGCGACCACCGCCGCGCCATGATCCGGCGGCGTCGACCACAGGTTGCGTGCAAGAAACGCCAGTTGGCTGCGCACATCCAGCAGTTTTTCCGCGTCGTGGCTGCACACCAGCAGGGCGCCGGTGCGGTCGCGGTACAGGCCGAAGTTCTTCGAGCACGAGCTGGTGATCAGCAGTTCCGGCAGTTCGCTGGCAAACAGGCGCACCGCCCAGGCGTCTTCCTCCAGGCCGTCACCGAAGCCCTGGTAGGCGAAGTCGATCAGTGGCAGCAGGTTGCGCCGCTTGACGATGTCGAGCACCGCCCGCCAGTCGTCCTGGCCCAGGTCGAAACCGGTCGGGTTGTGGCAGCAGGCGTGCAGCAGCACCACGTCGCCTTCCGGTGCTCGCTCCAGTGCGGCGAGCATGCCGGCGACGTTCAGGCGGTTGTCCTTGCCCACATAGGGGTAGTGGGACACCTTGAGCCCGGCGCCGGCGAAGATCGTCTCGTGGATTGGCCAGGTCGGGTCGCTCAGCCAGACCCCGCGGCCGGGCAGGCAGTGGGCGATGAACTCCGCCGCCAGGCGCAGGGCGCCGGTGCCGCCAGGGGTCTGGGTGGCGCCAGCGCGCTGGCTGGCCAGCAACGGCGAAGCGCTGCCCAGCACCAGCTCGCTGACCAGGCGTCCGAACGTCGCGTCACCATGGCCGCCGACGTAGCTCTTGGTGGCCTGTGCTTCGACCAGGCGCTGCTCGGCCTGCTTGACCGCGGCAGGGATCGGCGTCAGACCCTGGGCATCCTTGAACACACCGACGCCCAAATCGAACTTCGCTGGGTTGGCGTCGCGGGCGTAGGCCTCCATCAGCCCCAGGATCGGGTCGCCAGGGACCCGATCGATGGCCGCGAAGTGCATCACTTGCGCCCTTCAGCAGTTTTGGCGACCTCGTCGGTGCGCGCGCACATGATGAAGTCGTTGCGGTGCAGGCCCTTGATCGAATGGCTCCACCAGGTCACGGTGACCTTGCCCCACTCGGTCAGCAGGCCCGGGTGGTGGCCTTCGGCTTCGGCGATTTCACCGATGGCGTTGGTGAAGGCCAGGGCGTGCTTGAAGTTCTTGAACAGGAATACGCGCTCGAGCTCCATGTGGCCGTCGCGGACTTCGATGTTCCAGTCCGGGATCTGCAGGATCAGTTCCGCCAGTTCATCGTCGGAGACTTTCGGGGCATCGGCGCGGCAGGCTTCGCAGTGGGCTTGGTTCAAGGCATTCATGGGTGTTTTCCGATTTGAGTTGTTATCGACAGGGGCGCTCAGGCAGCGACCTTGGGTGGAAACTTCGGTGCGTGCAGGCCCAGCTGCATGGCCTGGTGGACCATGGCCATGATGTCTTCGTGGGCCAGGTCGAACAGGCGCTTCATGTTCGGCAGGACGAAGTACAGGGGCTGCAGGATATCGATGCGGTACGGCGTGCGCATGGCTTCGATCGGGTCGAAGGCCTGGTGCTCAGGCTCGTTGGACAGGCTGTAGACGGTCTCTTTCGGCGAGGAGAGGATGCCGCCGCCGTAGATCTTGCGACCTTGCGCGGTCTCCATCAGGCCGAACTCGATGGTCATCCAGTACAGGCGTGCGAGGTAGACGCGTTGTTCCTTGGTCGCCGCCAGGCCCAGCTTGCCGTAGGTGTGGGTGAACTCGGCGAAGAAGGGGTTGGTCAGCAGCGGGCAGTGGCCGAAGATCTCGTGGAAGATGTCGGGCTCCTGCAGGTAGTCCAGCTCTTCCGGGGTGCGGATGAAGGTGGCGACCGGGAAGCGCTTGCTGGCCAGCAGTTCGAAGAAGGTCTGGAAGGGGATCAGTGCCGGTACGCGGGCGACCTGCCAACCGGTGGTGGCGCCGAGCACCTTGTTGACTTCGCCGAGCTGGGGGATGCGGTCATGGGGCAGCTTGAGCTGCTCGATGCCGTCCAGGTACTCCTGGCACGCCCGGCCTTCGATCACTTTCAGCTGGCGGGTGATCAGGGTATTCCACACCGCATGCTCTTGTTGCGGGTAGTCGATAAAACCGTGCGCATCGGGCTCGCGTGCCACGTATTGCGTCTGTTTCATGTGGCTCTCCTGGTGAGGGCTTTCTTGTTATGTGCAGGACATACCTTTAGAGATATCCCTACATTCGCCGCTTTGCACGGGGTGGCCAGGAGGTTTTCGCCAGCCGCTCATCCTGGTTTTGTAACGATAATTTTACAAAATGACCGTGGTGCCGGAAAATCACGGGCATCGAGCTGGCCTTTCTCCTGTTTTTGTCAGCTTATCTTTACGACTTTTCTGCGTGCCAAGGAAAAACCTGGCCGCTTCGAGAGCATTCATGCGTATCAAAGTGCATTGCCAGAACCGCATCGGCATCCTGCGGGACATCCTCAACCTGCTGGTGGAGTACGGCATCAACGTGTTGCGCGGCGAGGTGGGGGGCGATCATGGCAACGCCATCTACCTGCATTGCCCGAACCTGATCAACCTGCAGTTCCAGGCGTTGCGGCCGAAGTTCGAGTCGATCGCCGGGGTGTTCGGGGTCAAGCGCGTGGGGTTGATGCCCAGCGAGCGGCGCCACATGGAGCTCAATGCGTTGCTGGGGGCGTTGGATTTCCCTGTGCTGTCGATCGACATGGGCGGCAGCATCGTCGCCGCCAACCGTGGCGCGGCGCAGTTGCTCGGGGTGCGGGTGGACGAGGTGCCGGGTATTCCGCTGTCGCGCTACGTCGAGGATTTCGACTTGCCGGAGCTGGTGCGGGCCAACAAGTCGCGAATCAACGGTTTGCGCATCAAGGTCAAGGGCGATGTGTTCCTGGCCGATATCGCGCCGCTGCAGTCCGAGCATGACGAAAGCGAGGCCTTGGCTGGCGCCGTGCTCACCTTGCATCGCGCCGACCGCATCGGTGAACGCATCTACAACGTGCGCAAGCAGGAGCTGCGCGGGTTCGACAGCATCTTCCAGAGTTCGCGGGTGATGGCGGCGGTGGTGCGCGAGGCGCGGCGCATGGCGCCGTTGGATGCGCCGTTGCTGATCGAGGGGGAGACGGGTACCGGCAAGGAGCTGCTGGCGCGTGCCTGCCACCTGGCCAGCCCTCGTGGCCAGGCGCCGCTGATGGCGCTCAACTGCGCCGGCCTGCCGGAGTCGATGGCCGAGACCGAGCTGTTCGGCTATGGGCCGGGGGCCTTCGAAGGGGCGCGGGCGGAGGGCAAGCTCGGGCTGCTGGAGCTGACGGCGGGTGGCACGCTGTTCCTCGATGGGGTGGGGGAGATGAGCCCGCGGTTGCAGGTCAAGTTGCTGCGCTTCCTGCAGGATGGTTGTTTCCGAAGGGTGGGTAGCGACGAGGAGGTGTACCTGGATGTGCGGGTGATCTGCGCGACCCAGGTCGACCTGTCCGAGTTGTGTGCCCGTGGCGAGTTTCGCCAGGACCTCTACCATCGCCTCAACGTGCTTTCGCTGCACATTCCACCGCTGCGCGAATGCATGGATGGCCTGGAAGGGCTGGTGCAGCATTTCCTCGACCAGGCCAGTCGGCAGATCGGCTGCCCGATGCCGCATTTGGCGTCCTCGGCGATGGACAAGCTCAGCCAGTACCACTGGCCGGGTAATGTGCGCCAACTGGAGAACGTGTTGTTCCAGGCTGTTTCACTGTGCGAGGGCGGAGTGGTTAAGAGCGAACATATTCGTTTGCCGGACTATGGTGCGCGCCAGCCGTTGGGGGAGTTCTCCCTGGATGGCGACCTTTCGCAGATTGTCGGGCGATTTGAAAAGGCGGTGTTGGAAAGTTTGATGAGCGAGTTTCCAAGTAGCCGGGCGCTGGGGAAAAGATTGGGGGTGTCGCACACGACAATTGCCAACAAGTTGCGGGATTATGCGCTGGGCAAGTCAGTGGATTAGTTTTGAAAGTTTGAGGCGACAAGCCTTCGCGGGTTAAACCGCGAAAGGGCCCCGAAGGGGCCCTGTTTCATCGGGTCAGCCGTTGGAGCAGCCGTTCCCCATCACGCGGTATTCGAGAATGTGCTTCTGGCCCTTGGAGTCTTCATAGGTCATGCGGGCGGGCACCACTTCGCAGACATTGGGCACTTCGCTCATGGAAAGAACACGGGCGATGTCCAGGTGTTGCGAGTAACTGTACTGTTCAACCGGAATCTGCTCGACATCTTTTGCTTCGCCGGCCAACGCCGCGCCGCAAAAACCGCCAAGTGCCAATACCAGTAAAGCTTTCATTTTCTATTTACCTGTCTAAGGTCGTGAGGGGGCACGCGGCGCTTATGGCGCCGCGAGTACAACAAGTTTCAACTATCAGGATGAGGTGCGGATTAACGTTGCCTTCGTGGGGGCTGTTACCAAGTTAATCGCGTTGCCGTTGCTGGCGAGGAGAATTCTAGGAGCGTGCCCACGGCTGAAACAGAGGGGGTTTTGATAAAGTCTTTTGACAGAATCTGTAACAATCCCCTGGAAAGCTGCCCGGTTCCACTGCTTGGAAGGCGCAGTGCCGCGGGTTAGAGCGGTCGCGGTAGAAAGGTAGGTTTTCCGTCCGTCACGTTACTACCAACGTCGAATGGTCTTTGCCGCTCTGGTACAGTTACAAACGGTTCCATACAAAAACAACTATTACACCGAGGTAACACAGATGAGTGCGGCTCCACTGTATCCCGTTCGTCCCGAGGTTGCGGCCAGTACCCTGACCGACGAGGCCACCTACAAGGCCATGTACCAGCAATCGGTGATCAACCCGGACGGCTTCTGGCGCGAGCAGGCCCAGCGTCTGGACTGGATCAAGCCCTTCACCAAGGTCAAGCAGACCTCGTTCGACGACCACCATGTCGATATCAAGTGGTTCGCCGACGGCACTCTGAACGTTTCCTACAACTGCCTGGATCGCCACCTCGCCGAGCGCGGTGACCAGGTCGCCATCATCTGGGAAGGTGACGACCCTTCCGAACACCGCAATATCACCTACCGCGAGCTCCA
Organism: Pseudomonas entomophila; assembly: GCF_018417595.1. Taxonomy (NCBI): domain Bacteria; kingdom Pseudomonadati; phylum Pseudomonadota; class Gammaproteobacteria; order Pseudomonadales; family Pseudomonadaceae; genus Pseudomonas; species Pseudomonas entomophila. The sequence goes on along the minus strand of NZ_CP070982.1, from coordinate 4,273,966 downwards.
CGAGCAGGTCTGCAAGTTCGCCAACGCCCTGCGTGGCCAGGACGTGCACCGTGGCGACGTGGTGACCATCTATATGCCGATGATCCCCGAGGCGGTGGTCGCCATGCTGGCCTGTGCCCGCATCGGTGCGATCCACTCGGTGGTGTTCGGTGGCTTCTCGCCGGAAGCACTGGCCGGGCGCATCATCGACTGCAAGTCGAAAGTGGTGATCACCGCTGACGAAGGTGTGCGCGGCGGTCGTCGCACCCCGCTCAAGGCCAACGTCGACCTGGCCCTGACCAACCCTGAAACCAGCAGCGTGCAGAAGATCATCGTGTGCAAGCGCACCGGTGGCGACATTGCCTGGCACCAGCACCGCGACATCTGGTACGAAGACCTGATGAAGGTCGCCTCCAGCCACTGCGCGCCGAAAGAGATGGGCGCCGAGGAGGCGCTGTTCATCCTTTATACCTCCGGCTCGACCGGTAAGCCGAAAGGGGTGCTGCACACCACCGGCGGCTACCTGGTCTATGCCGCGCTGACCCATGAGCGTGTGTTCGACTACCGTCCGGGCGAGGTCTACTGGTGCACCGCCGACGTGGGCTGGGTCACCGGGCACAGCTATATCGTCTACGGTCCGCTGGCCAATGGCGCCACCACGCTGCTGTTCGAGGGGGTGCCGAACTACCCGGACATCACCCGTGTGTCGAAGATCGTCGACAAGCACAAGGTCAATATCCTCTACACCGCACCGACTGCCATCCGCGCCATGATGGCCGAAGGCGAGGCGGCGGTGGCGGGTGCCGATGGTTCCAGCCTGCGCCTGCTGGGCTCGGTGGGCGAGCCGATCAACCCCGAGGCCTGGAACTGGTATTACAAGACTGTCGGCAAGGAGCGCTGCCCGATCGTCGATACCTGGTGGCAGACCGAGACCGGCGGCGTGCTGATCAGCCCGCTGCCGGGCGCCACCGCGCTGAAGCCGGGCTCGGCGACCCGTCCGTTCTTCGGTGTGGTGCCGGCGCTGGTGGACAACCTGGGCAACCTGATCGAAGGTGCCGCCGAGGGCAACCTGGTGATCCTCGACTCGTGGCCGGGTCAGTCGCGTTCGCTGTACGGCGACCACGACCGTTTCGTCGACACCTACTTCAAGACCTTCCGTGGCATGTACTTCACTGGTGACGGTGCCCGCCGCGATGAAGACGGCTACTACTGGATCACCGGCCGCGTGGACGACGTACTCAATGTGTCCGGGCACCGCATGGGGACCGCCGAGATCGAGAGCGCCATGGTGGCGCACGCGAAAGTCGCCGAGGCAGCGGTGGTGGGCGTGCCGCACGACATCAAGGGGCAGGGCATCTATGTCTACGTCACCCTCAATGCCGGTGAAGAACCGAGCGAGCAACTGCGTCTGGAGCTGAAGAACTGGGTGCGCAAGGAGATCGGTCCGATCGCCTCGCCGGACGTGATCCAGTGGGCGCCCGGTTTGCCGAAGACCCGCTCGGGCAAGATCATGCGCCGCATCCTGCGCAAGATCGCCACGGCCGAGTACGATGCACTGGGTGATATCTCCACGCTGGCCGACCCAGGTGTGGTGCAGCACCTGATCGACACCCACAAGGCGATGAACCTGGCATCGGCCTGATATCAGGCGCAATCCAGCGCGGGGCAAGCCCGCTTCCACGAGTTTTTGTGCGCCTTCGTGGGAGCGGGCTTGCCCCGCGATTCGTTGATCAGAAAACCCCGCAGGGCAACCGGCGGGGTTTTTGCTTTACTGAATAGACTGTTACTCCGACATTCATCGGTAACCGTGGCTGTCACCGCGTGTGCGCGAAAGCGGGGCTTGCGGGAACATTCATGTGCGATTCTGGTGCGTTTCTGCGAGCATTTCGTGCATCGCGGCATGCTGCACTTGCCGAGATACAAGGGTTTGCCAATAATGGGCCCGCTTATTGCTTGGGGTATAGGTTATTTTTCTTTTTGCTCTTGCATAATCCGCAGGAGCTGTCAATATCGCCCGCCGCGGTTCCTGGCGCTTCTGTAACTAGTTGTCGCTTTGAAGAAATATCGACTACCGGGCTGTCGCTAAAATGCCATTCACTCGCTCGTGGTCTGCGACCTTGGTCGAACCCTGCGCGGCTCGCGTTGTACCCATTCGCATATCGGGCAGCCGTTACAACTGCCTTGTATTGCCCCGTACCGATGGAGTTACCTGATGAAGAAGCTCGCACTGCTTGGCGCCCTGGCGCTTTCCGTGTTTTCCCTGGTATCGCACGCCGATGAGAAACCGTTGAAGATCGGTATCGAAGCCGCCTACCCACCGTTCGCCTTCAAGCAACCCGACGGCAGCATCGCCGGCTTCGACTACGACATCGGCAACGCCCTGTGCGAAGAGATGAAAGCCAAGTGCACTTGGGTCGAGCAAGAGTTCGACGGCCTGATCCCGGCGCTGAAAGTGCGCAAGATCGACGCCATCCTGTCGTCCATGTCGATCACTGACGATCGCAAGAAATCGGTTGACTTCAGCAAGCGCTACTACCTGACCCCGGCTCGTCTGGTCATGAAGGAAGGTACTACCGTGAGCGAGGGCCTGACTGAGCTGAAGGGCAAGAAGATCGGTGTGCAGCGCGGTTCGATCCACGACCGCTTCGCCAAGGAAGTGTTGGCCGCGCAAGGTGCCACCGTCGTGCCTTACGGCACCCAGAACGAAATCTACCTGGACGTCGCCGCTGGCCGTCTGGACGGTACCGTGGCCGATGCCACCCTGCTGGAAGACGGCTTCCTGAAAACCGACGCCGGCAAGGGCTTCGCCTTCGTCGGCCCGGCATTCACCGACTCCAAGTACTTCGGTGACGGTATTGGTATCGCCGTACGCAAGGGCGACAAGGAAAACGCCGACCGTATCAATGCGGCCATCGACGCTATCCGCAAGAACGGCAAGTACAAGCAGATCGAAGCCAAGTACTTCAATTTCGACATCTACGGCCCGGATTCGAACTAAGCCGTCGAGTTTCACCTGTGCAATGGTGCAAACAGCAGAATCTCTGAGGTTTGCACCATTTTTCATTCCCAAGCCCTGAGGAATCCGAATCATGTTGAAAGGCTATGGGGCAGTCATCCTCGACGGGGCGTGGCTGACGCTGCAGCTCGCCTTGTCGTCGATGGCCCTGGCCATCGTCCTCGGCCTTGTCGGTGTGGCGCTGCGTTTGTCGCCGGTACGCTGGCTGGCCTGGCTGGGTGACCTGTACTCCACGGTGATCCGTGGCATCCCCGACCTGGTGTTGATCCTGCTGATCTTCTACGGCGGCCAGGACCTCCTCAACCGGGTGGCGCCGCTGCTCGGCTATGACGACTACATCGACCTGAACCCGCTGGTCGCCGGTATCGGCACCCTCGGCTTCATCTTTGGTGCCTACCTGTCGGAAACCTTCCGCGGCGCTTTCCTGGGGATCCCCAAGGGGCAGGCCGAGGCGGGCGCGGCCTACGGCATGAGCGGCGTTCAGGTGTTCTTCCGCATCATGGTGCCGCAGATGATCCGCCTGGCGATCCCGGGTTTCACCAACAACTGGCTGGTGTTGACCAAGGCGACCGCGTTGATCTCGGTGGTCGGCCTGCAGGACATGATGTTCAAGGCCAAGCAGGCGGCGGATGCCACCCGCGAACCCTTCACCTTCTTCCTGGCGGTGGCGGCGTTGTACCTGGTGCTCACCAGTGTCTCGCTGCTGGCGTTGCGGTATCTCGAGAAGCGCTACTCGGTGGGCGTCAAGGCGGCTGAACTATGATCTTCGACTACAACGTCATCTGGGATGCCATGCCGCTGTACCTCGGCGGCTTGCTGACCACCCTCAAGCTGCTGGCGCTGTCGCTGTTCTTCGGCCTGCTGGCGGCCATCCCGCTGGGCCTGATGCGGGTGTCGAAGCAGCCGCTGGTGAACATGACCGCCTGGCTGTATACCTACGTGATCCGCGGCACGCCGATGCTGGTGCAGCTGTTCCTGATCTACTACGGCCTGGCCCAGTTCGAGGCAGTACGCGAAAGCTTCCTGTGGCCATGGCTGTCCAGCGCGACCTTCTGCGCCTGCCTGGCCTTCGCCATCAACACCAGCGCCTATACTGCCGAGATCATCGCAGGCAGCCTCAAGGCCACGCCCCATGGCGAGATCGAGGCGGCCAAGGCCATCGGTATGTCACGCATGAAGATGTACCGCCGCATCCTGTTGCCTTCCGCGCTGCGCCGCGCGCTGCCGCAGTACAGCAACGAAGTGATCATGATGCTGCAGACCACCAGCCTGGCGTCGATCGTCACCCTGATCGACATCACCGGCGCCGCGCGCACGGTCAACGCCCAGTTCTACCTGCCTTTCGAGGCCTACATCACGGCGGGCGTGTTCTACCTGTGCCTGACCTTCATCCTCGTGCGCCTGTTCAAGATGGCCGAACGCCGCTGGCTCGGCTACCTGGCGCCGCGCAAGCACTGACCGCTCTGTGAGATCCGACAGCATGTACAAACTCCAAATCCAAGACCTGCACAAGCGCTACGGCAGCCATGAGGTGCTCAAGGGCGTCTCCCTCGAAGCCAAGGCAGGCGACGTGATCAGCATCATCGGCTCCAGCGGCTCGGGCAAATCCACCTTCCTGCGCTGCATCAACCTGCTGGAGCAGCCGCACGCGGGCAAGATCCTGCTCAACAACGAAGAGCTCAAACTGGTGGCGGGCAAGGACGGCGCGCTCAAGGCTGCCGACCCGAAGCAGCTGCAGCGCATGCGCTCGCGCCTGTCGATGGTGTTCCAGCACTTCAACCTGTGGTCGCACATGACTGCGCTGGAGAACGTCATCGAGGCGCCGGTGCATGTGCTGGGCGTGAACAAGAAAGAAGCGCTGGAGAAGGCCGAACATTACCTGGCCAAGGTTGGCGTGGCCCATCGCAAGGACGCCTTCCCAGGCCACATGTCCGGTGGCGAGCAGCAGCGCGTGGCCATTGCCCGGGCCCTGGCCATGGAGCCTGAGGTGATGTTGTTCGACGAACCCACTTCGGCGCTGGACCCGGAGCTGGTGGGTGATGTGCTCAAGGTCATGCAGTCGCTGGCCCAGGAAGGTCGCACCATGGTCGTGGTCACCCACGAGATGGGCTTTGCCCGCGAGGTGTCCAACCAGCTGGTGTTCCTGCACAAAGGTTTGGTGGAAGAACGTGGTTGCCCACGTGAAGTGCTGGTCAATCCGCAGTCGGAACGGCTCAAGCAGTTCCTCTCCGGCAGCCTGAAGTAATCGCTGCACTTTTGCACCAGAATGGGGCATGCTGCGCAACGCACGCAGCGTGCCTCGGCGCCACAAGCGCGACCCCTCCTTCCCAGGTTTCGGACCACGCCCTATGACCACCCAGCGAATCGGATTTCTCATCTGGCCCAGCACCCGGCCGCTGACGCTCGCATTGGCTGAAGAGGTGTTGCAGGTGGCCCAGCGGGTGCATCCGGATGTGGTCTACGAGCTGGCGTTTCTCCAGGCCGAAGTGGGTCAGGAGGGCGCTTGGCGCTTGCCGGGCGAGCCCTGGAATGGTCGTCTGGAGGGGTGTCACAAGCTGTTCCTGCTGGCCGATGAGCCGCCCGCTGCCATCGGTTCGGCGCTGTCGAGCGCGCTCAAGCAACTGGCGCGCAGTGGCTGCATGATCGGTGGCCTGTCTGCGGGCGTGTATCCGTTGGCGGCGCTGGGCTTGCTCGACGGTTACCGAGCGGCGGTGCACTGGCGCTGGCAGGATGATTTCGCCGAGCGCTTCCCCAAGGTGATCGCCACCAGCCACCTGTTCGACTGGGATCGGGATCGGCTGACCGCTTGCGGCGGCATGGCGGTGACCGACCTGCTACTGGCGGTGCTGGCGCGCGATCATGGCGCGGAGCTGGCGGGGGCGGTGTCGGAAGAGCTGGTGGTCGAACGCATTCGCGAAGGTGGCGAGCGCCAGCGCATTCCCCTGCAGAATCGCCTGGGCTCCAGTCATCCGAAGCTCACCCAGGCGGTGCTGCTGATGGAGGCCAATATCGAAGAGCCGCTGACCACCGACGAGATCGCCCAGCATGTGTGCGTGTCCCGTCGCCAGTTGGAACGAATCTTCAAGCAGTACCTCAATCGCGTTCCCAGCCAGTACTACCTGGAACTGCGCCTGAACAAGGCGCGGCAGATGTTGATGCAGACCAGCAAGTCGATCATCCAGATCGGGCTATCGTGCGGGTTCTCCTCCGGGCCGCACTTCTCCAGTGCGTACCGCAACTTCTTTGGCGCAACGCCCCGTGAAGACCGCAACCAGCGGCGCAGCAGCAGCCCGTTCGAGCTGAGTTCAGCGCCGGCCGAGCGCGGTTGATCTTCGGGGTGTGTGCCTGGGGTTTTGCGGGGGGGGTGGATCGAGCGCCGTCGGCGCGGCGCATCGCGGATAAATCCGCTCCTACACTTGTTGCAACGTGGCCATGGTAGATAAACCATCGGCGCGATTTATCGGTTGGTGCTGCTGTCGCCCCGCCTGTCCCTCGGTTGACAGGTGCGGCACGTTGCGACGGATGTAGGAGCGGATTTATCCGCGATGCGCCGCGCGGGCGGCGCCCTGCATCCGCGAGCCTTCCCCTGTCGTGTGAACAGCCGTTCACCCAGCCTCCTCTCTCCCGTACACTGCGCTATTGCGACACTGTTTGTCGCATTGCCGAAAACCTTGCCAAAACTGGGTTTTGCGCTGTAACAAGTTGTCGCCTGGCAGCAAGGACAGGCGCCAATCAGTCCTTACAATCCCCTCATCGCTCGCCACTTCCAGGCCAGCGTTCCTCTTCAGGAGACTCAGATGTCCGTTGAGCAAGCCCCGGTGCAACGTGCCGATTTCGACCAGGTCATGGTGCCGAACTACTCCCCCGCGGCGTTCATTCCCGTGCGCGGCGAGGGCTCCCGCGTCTGGGATCAGTCGGGTCGCGAGCTGATCGACTTCGCCGGCGGTATCGCCGTGAACGCTCTGGGTCACTGCCATCCGGCGCTGGTCAAGGCGTTGACCGAGCAGGCCAATACGCTTTGGCACGTCTCCAACGTTTTCACCAATGAACCGGCCCTGCGCCTGGCGCACAAGCTGGTGGATGCGACCTTCGCCGAGCGGGCTTTCTTCTGCAACTCCGGTGCTGAATCCAACGAGGCCGCTTTCAAGCTGGCCCGTCGTGTCGCCCACGACCGTTTCGGCCCCGAGAAGCACGAAATCATTGCGACGGTGAACAGCTTCCACGGTCGAACCCTGTTCACCGTCAGCGTCGGTGGCCAGCCGAAGTACTCCGATGGTTTCGGCCCGAAGATCACTGGCATCAGCCACGTCCCGTACAACGACCTGGAGGCGCTCAAGGCGCAAATTTCCGACAAGACCTGCGCCGTGGTCATCGAACCGATCCAGGGCGAGAGCGGTGTCGTCCCGGCTGACAAAACCTACCTCGAAGGCGCGCGCAAGCTGTGCGACGAGCACAACGCCCTGCTGATCTTCGACGAAGTGCAGACCGGCGTCGGCCGCACCGGCTCGCTGTACGCCTACCAGCACTACGGCGTGACGCCGGACATCCTGACCAGCGCCAAGAGCCTGGGCGGCGGCTTCCCGATTGGCGCCATGCTGACCACCACCGACATCGCCAAGCACCTGGCAGTCGGTACCCACGGCACCACTTACGGCGGCAACCCCCTGGGCTGCGCCGTGGCCTGCGCCGTGCTGGACGTGGTCAATACCCCGGAAACCCTGGCAGGTATCAAAGCGAAGCATGAGCGCTTCAAGACCCGCCTGGAGAAGATCGGGCAGGAAACCGGCCTGTTCACCCTGGTGCGCGGCGTTGGTTTGTTGATCGGTTGCGTACTGAGCGAGGCCTGGAAAGGCAAGGCCAAGGACATCCTCAACGCCGCCGAAAAAGAAGGCGTGATGGTCCTGCAGGCCGGCCCGGACGTGGTGCGCTTCGCCCCCAGCCTGGTGGTCGAAGATGCCGACATCGACGAAGGCCTGAATCGCTTCGAGCGCGCCGTGCGCAAACTGACCCAGGGCTGAGCCCTCGGTCCGTTCGCCGGCCCTGAGCGGGGCCGGCGATACCTGAATTCCAGTGCGGGCACCTGCTTGCAGGTAGTGGCGCGTGCCCGCCGTTTTTCCGTGCCGATGTGATCGGCACGCTTTCCCGAAAGGAGTGACACCATGCTGGTGATGCGCCCCGCGCAAATGGCGGATCTGAACGAAGTGCAGCGCATGGCTGCCGACAGCCCCATTGGTGTCACCTCGCTGCCGGACGATGCCGGCCGCCTGGGCGACAAGATCGCCGCGTCGGAAACCTCCTTCGCCGCCGAAGTCAGTTTCAATGGCGAGGAGAGCTACTTCTTCGTGCTCGAGGACAGCGCCACCGGCAAGCTGGTCGGCTGCTCGGCCATTGTCGCCTCGGCCGGTTACTCCGAGCCGTTCTACAGCTTCCGCAACGAGACCTTCGTGCACGCCTCGCGCGAGCTGAAGATACACAACAAGATCCACGTCTTGTCGTTGTGCCACGACCTGACCGGCAACAGCCTGCTGACCAGCTTTTATGTGGTGCCGGAACTGGTCAGCAGTGCCTTCGCCGAGCTGAATTCCCGTGGGCGCCTGCTGTTCATGGCCGCCCACCCCGAGCGTTTCGCCGAGTCGGTGGTGACCGAAATCGTCGGCTACAGCGACGAGCAAGGCGAGTCGCCGTTCTGGGATGCCATCGGCCGCAACTTCTTCGACCTCAACTATGCCGACGCCGAGCGCCTGTGCGGCTTGAAGAGCCGCACCTTCCTCGCCGAGCTGATGCCGCACTACCCGATCTACGTGCCGCTGCTGCCCGATGCGGCGCAGGAGGCCATGGGCCAGGTCCACCCGCGTGCGCAGATCACCTTCGACATCCTCATGCGCGAAGGCTTCGAGACCGAGCACTACATCGACATCTTCGACGGCGGGCCAACCTTGCATGCACGCACTTCGGGCATTCGCTCCATCGCCCAGAGCCGCGTGGTGCCGGTCAAGCTCGACGACGCCCCGATCAAAGGCGGGCGCCCCTACCTGGTGTGCAATGGCCAGTTGCAGGATTATCGCGCGGTGTTGCTGGAGCTGGACTGGGTGCCGGGCAAACCGGTCAGCCTGAACAGCGAAGCCGCCGAGGCCCTGGGTGTCGGCGAGGGCGCCAGCGTGCGCCTGGTCGCGGTCTGATACGCCGGAACAGAGAGTTTCGCGGCGGGCACAGACCGCCGCACAAGGAGATAGCATGATCGTTCGTCCTGTACGCAGCAGCGATTTACCCGCGCTGATCGAGTTGGCCCGCAGCACCGGCACCACCGGGCTGACCACGCTTCCCGCCAACGAGGAACGCCTCGGCCAGCGGGTCGGCTGGGCCGAGAAAAGCTTCCGTGGCGAAGCCGAGCGCGGCGACACCGACTACCTGTTCGTGCTGGAGAACGACGAGGGCCTGGTGGTCGGCATCAGTGCCATCGCCGGTGCCGTCGGCCTGCGTGAGCCCTGGTACAACTACCGGGTCGGGCTGACCGTCAGTGCCTCGCAGGAGCTGAATATCTACCGCGAGATCCCCACGCTGTTCCTGGCCAACGACCTGACCGGCAACTCCGAACTGTGCTCGCTGTTCCTGCGCGGTGATCACCGCACGGGCCTCAACGGCCGTCTGCTGTCGAAAGCGCGCATGCTGTTCATCGCCGAGTTCCCCGAACTGTTCGGCAACAAGATCATCGCCGAGATGCGCGGCATGTCTGATGACCAGGGCCGTTCGCCGTTCTGGGAAAGCCTGGGGCGGCACTTCTTCAAGATGGAGTTCAGCCAGGCCGACTATCTAACTGGTGTGGGCAACAAGTCGTTCATCGCCGAGCTGATGCCCAGGTTCCCTCTGTACACCTGCTTCCTGTCGCAAGCTGCGCGTGATGTGATCGGCCGTGTGCACACCGACACCGAGCCTGCGTTGGCCATGCTCAAGCGCGAAGGCTTCAATTACCAGGGTTACGTCGACATTTTCGACGCAGGCCCGGCCATCGAGTGCGAGACCTCGAAGATCCGCGCCGTGCGCGACAGCGAGACCCTGGTGCTGGCCGTGGGTACGCCGGGCGACGACGCCACCCCCTACATCATCCATAACCGCAAGCGCGAAGACTGCCGTATTACCGCAGCGCCCGCACGCCTGGCGGCCGGCACCCTGGTGGTCGACCCGCAAACCGCCAAGCGCTTGCGCCTGGGTGCCGGCGACAATGTGCGCGCGGTACCGCTGTCCGCCGGCCGGGAGGCTCAATAAATGACCACGCATTACATCGCAGGCCAGTGGCTGGCCGGCCAGGGCGAAGCCCTGCAATCGCTCAACCCTGTCACCCAGGCAGTGATCTGGGAGGGGCAGGGTGCCGATGCCGCCCAGGTCGAGGCTGCCGTTCAGGCTGCCCGCCAGGCGTTCCCCGCCTGGGCATCGTTGAGTCTGGAGGCGCGCGTCAGTGTGTTGGAGGCCTTTGCCGACAAGCTCAAGGCGCGTGCCGAGGAGCTGGCGCGCTGCATCGGTGAGGAAACTGGCAAGCCACTGTGGGAGTCGGCCACTGAAGTGACCAGCATGATCAACAAGGTCGCCATCTCGGTGCAGAGCTACCGTGAGCGCACCGGCGAGAAGAGCGGCCCGCTGGCGGATGCTACCGCTGTGCTGCGCCACAAGCCCCATGGCGTGGTCGCGGTGTTCGGCCCGTACAACTTCCCCGGCCACCTGCCCAATGGTCATATCGTTCCGGCGTTGCTGGCCGGCAATTGCGTGGTCTTCAAACCCAGCGAGCTGACACCGAAGGTCGCCGAGCTGACGGTCAAGTGCTGGGTCGAAGCCGGCCTGCCGGCCGGTGTGCTCAACCTGGTTCAAGGCGCCCGCGAAACCGGCGTGGCGCTGGCCGCCAACCCGGGCATCGACGGATTGTTCTTCACCGGCTCCAGCCGCACGGGCAACCTGCTGCACCAACAATTCGCCGGTCGCCCGGACAAAATCCTCGCTCTGGAAATGGGCGGCAACAACCCGCTGGTGGTCGACGAGGTCAAGGACCTGGACGCCGCGGTCTACACCATCATCCAGTCGGCCTTCATCTCCGCCGGCCAGCGCTGCACCTGTGCCCGCCGCCTGCTGGTACCGCAGGGTGCGTGGGGTGATTCGCTCATCCAGCGCCTGGTCGAGGTCAGCCGCGGCATCAGTGTCGGCGCATTCGACCAGCAGCCCGCGCCGTTCATGGGCTCGGTGATCTCGCTGCAAGCTGCTCAAGCGCTGTTGGCGGCCCAGGCCGAGCTGATCGGCAAGGGTGCCGTGGCGCTGCTGGAAATGACCCAGCCGCAAGCCGGGGCCGCCTTGCTCACGCCTGGCATCATCGATGTCACCACTGTGGCGGGGCGCCCTGACGAAGAATTCTTCGGCCCGTTGCTGCAAGTGATCCGCTATGCCGATTTCGACGCGGCGATCGAGGAAGCCAACAACACTCAGTACGGCCTGGCCGCCGGCCTGCTGTCGGACTCCAATGCCCGCTACCAGCACTTCTGGCTGCGCAGCCGCGCCGGCATCGTCAACTGGAACAAGCAGCTGACCGGCGCCGCCAGCAGCGCGCCGTTCGGTGGCGTCGGCGCCAGCGGCAACCACCGCGCCAGCGCCTACTATGCGGCGGACTACTGCGCCTACCCCGTGGCTTCGCTGGAGACCGCGAGCCTTGCACTGCCGGCGACCCTGACGCCGGGCGTCACCCTATAACAACAGGTCTCGGAGCCTTGCCGATGAAATCCTTTGAAGTGAATTTTGATGGCCTGGTGGGGCCGACCCACAACTACGGCGGCCTGTCGTACGGCAACGTAGCCTCGCAGAGCAACAGCCAGCAGGGGTCCAACCCGCGTGAGGCCGCGCGCCAGGGCCTGGCGAAGATGAAGGCATTGATGGAAATGGGCTTCAAGCAGGGCGTGCTGGCCCCGCAGGAGCGTCCGGACATCGCCGCGCTGCGCCGCCTGGGCTTCACCGGCAGCGATGCCGAAGTGATCCAGCGCGCCGCGAAAGAGGCCATGCCGCTGCTGGTTGCCAGTTGCTCGGCGTCGAGCATGTGGGTGGCCAACGCCGCCACCGTCAGCCCGAGTGCCGACACGGCCGACGGTCGCGTGCATTTCACCGCCGCCAACCTCAACTGCAAGTACCATCGCAGCATCGAGCACCCGACCACCAGCCGTGTGCTCAGTGCCATGTTCAGCGATGACAAGGTCTTCGCCCACCATGAAGCGCTGCCAGCCGTGGCGCAGTTCGGTGACGAAGGCGCGGCCAACCACACCCGTTTCTGCCGCGCCTACGGCGAGGCTGGTGTCGAGTTCTTCGTCTATGGCCGCAGCGCTTTCGACAGCCGTTACCCTGCGCCACAGAAGTATCCAGCGCGCCAGACCCTGGAGGCTTCACAGGCTGTCGCTCGGCTGCACGGGCTGAGCGATGGCGGCGTGGTCTACGCTCAACAGAACCCGGCGGTGATCGACCAGGGCGTGTTCCACAACGACGTGATCGCGGTGGGCAACGGCGAGGTGCTGTTCTACCACGAGGACGCCTTCCTCGAGACCGATGCGGTGCTGGGGCAACTGCAGGCTAAACTGGCCAGCAAGGGTGGCAACTTCAAGGGCATCTGCGTACCACGCGCAGCGGTGACGGTGGAGGACGCGGTGCGTTCCTACCTGTTCAACAGCCAGCTGCTTAGCCGCGAGGATGGTTCGATGCTGCTGGTGGTGCCGGAAGAGTGCCGCAACAACGAGCGTGTCTGGGCCTACCTGGGCCAGCTGACCAGCCAGGGCGGCCCGGTGAAGGAGGTCAAGGTGTTCGACCTCAAGCAGAGCATGCAGAACGGTGGCGGCCCGGCTTGCCTGCGTTTGCGCGTGGCGCTGAAGGAATCGGAGCTGGCGGCGGTCAATCCAGGCGTTATCATGACCGCCTCGCTGTACGACACCCTGGTGCAGTGGGTCGACAAGCACTACCGCGATCGCCTTGGCGAGGCGGACCTGGCCGACCCGCAGCTGTTGGTTGAATGCCGTACGGCACTGGATGAACTGACCCAAATTCTGAAACTGGGTTCGGTCTATCCGTTCCAACGCCAACCTTGATAGAGAGAAATTGCAATGTCCGACGCCCTGCGCCTGATCCTGGAAGATGAAGACGGCACCCAGCTGGAAACCTCGTGCACCCGCTTTGCCGTGGTCTGGCAAGGCAAGGAAGTGTGGATCCAGCAGGACGGCCGTGGGCAGCTGCTGATCGGCGTCGATGTCGAGGAAGACGACACCGAGTACGCCAACCTGCTGCTGCGCCCGATGGCCACCAACCTGGTCAGCCTGCAGCTGGAAATGGAGCCGGCCGACGTTGCCGGTGACGACGACCACGTCCATGGCCCGGACTGCGGCCACCACCACTAAGGAAGCGCCTATGCTTGCCCTTGGCAAACTGCTTGAGCTGACCCTGACCGGTCACGAACCGGCCGAGAAGACCCAAGTGACCACCAGGGGCGTGCGTCTGCGCTGGCTGGGGGAGGGCGCGCTGGAAGTGCGCCCGCCCGAAGGCGATGATTGCGAGCGCGACCTGCTGCTGTCGGCAGGTATCCATGGCAACGAGACAGCGCCGATCGAACTGCTCGAGCGGTTGCTGCACGGTATTGCCAACGGCAAGATCAAGCCCCGTGCCCGGGTGCTGTTCCTGTTCGGCAACCCGGCGGCGATCCGCAAGGGCGAGCGTTTCATCGAGCAGGACATCAACCGCCTGTTCAATGGTCGCCACGAACTCTCCAGTGGCTTCGAGGCTTTGCGCGCCGCGGAGCTCGAACAGTTCGCCCGGGTATTCTTCAGCAAGCCCAAGCGCACCCGCCTGCACTACGACCTGCATACCGCCATTCGCGGGTCGAGGATCGAGCAGTTCGCGCTTTATCCGTACAAGGAAGGTCGCAAGCACTCCCGTCGCGAGTTGGCTCGCCTGGCTGCGGCCGGAATGGAGGCGGTATTGCTGCAGAGCAAGTCGTCGATCACCTTCAGTGCTTTCACCTACGAGCAGTTGGATGCCGAAGCCTTCACTCTGGAACTGGGTAAGGCTCGCCCGTTCGGGCAGAACGACGAGGTCAATCTCGACAAACTCGAGAACCGTCTGATCCAGCTGATCGAAGATTCCGAGCCGAACACCGAGCAGTCCCTGGATGGGCTCAAGCTGTTCAGCGTCGCGCGCGAGATCATCAAGCACAGCGACAGCTTCCACCTGCACCTGCCGGCGGACATCGAAAACTTCTCCGAGTTGAGCAAGGGCTATCTGCTCGCCGAAGACCTGGCCGAGACGCGCTGGGTGGTCGAGGAGGAGGGCGCGCGGATCATCTTCCCCAACCCCAAGGTCAAGAATGGCCTAAGGGCGGGGATTCTGGTGGTGCCCAATGATGGGCGTCAGCTGGTGTGAGTGATCGATGACCGGTCAGTAGGTATTGCGCCTTGGCAGGCCGAGCTCGTGGCGCAAGGCGTTTTCGTTGAACGGATCGGGGTTGGTATTGGTCGGCGGGGTATTGGGGTCGCCATCGAAATCGAAGCTGTCCGCCGTTGGTAATCCTGTGACCTGGTTTTCATGGTCTGGCAAGACCGTGCCATTGGCGTAGTTCCAGGCGTGGCAGAGTTCGTGAAACAGGATTACCGCAGCGGGTGTGTTGGGTTTTTGCGTGAGGGGGTTGAAGCCGATGCTGCCGGCCAGTTGCCTGTTGCCTGCTTGATCGATGCCGCGAACGGAGGGGTCGAGGTGAATGTCGTCGGGCTCATAGTAGGCGTTGTCCAGCGAACCGATCTCCCTGATGGTGATTTGGGCGCCGCTGGCATCGAGGCTTGTCAGTAGGCTGTTGCCGGCCTTGGTTGTGGCCAGCAGCGCGAGTAGATCGCTCACGCGGTTGTGATAGGTGATATCGCCATCGATACTGATCGCCTGGTAGCCGGCATGCGCGCCCGCAGTGGGCAAGGCGACGCCACCACTGATTGCGATGATCTGGGAATCCGCGTTGCTGTAGACCTGGTCGCCACCCATCTTGCAGGTGATGCGGTTTCTGCCGCTTGGTGCGCTGATGATCGAGGCGCCGTGGCTTTCGAGGATGTCATCCCCTTCGCCTGCGAACAGGCTGGCTTGGGAGGTGTTGGCCTGCATCACGTCGTTACCGCTGCCACCGTACAGTGTCGCGATACCGGAGCCTGACACTTCCATGTAGTCGTTGCCTGCACCAGCATCGACGACAATATTGCCATTTGTGCCTGTATGGCCGTGAATGACATCGTTGCCAGCACCGGTTTGTATCGCGATCACGCTGTCGTTTTCCGCGCTGAGCTCTAGTGTGTCATCGCCGTCACCCGTGCGCACCTGCACGTCCTCCCGCTTGTGCAGGGTAATGAAGTAGTAGGCGGCCGGCATGCTCAGGGACACGCCGTCCTCACCGCGATGAATGCTCAGCTTGACGCTGGACGCCTTGAGCGTAATCAATATGCACGGGCTGGCCGCGATCGGTGGCGATGGCAGTGTTTCCACGCTGAGGATCGCGTCCTCATAGGGAATGGCGCGGGTGGTGTGAATGGCATCAGCGGCCGTGCCGATCTTGATTCTGTCAGTGCTGGGCATGCGTGCTCCGTCTTCGGGTAAATGGTGTGGCCATTCTCGGAGCGCAGGCGCCTGCGCAGGCACTACTTAAATCAATCCCGCGCCGGGGGCACGGACACCGGAAATGAAGGTCATTTCATCCCGGATTGATGGTTTCCTCTTATAAACCCACTGCATCCGTCGCTCAGGCTGGATATAATGGCGCCCTTTGCCGTCGTTTCGTCGATTCGACGTGTGGCCGCCGTTTCCGTGGAAGAACCTATGAAAAGCGCAGAAATCCGTGAAGCCTTCCTCCGCTTCTTCGAAGAGCAGGGACATACTCGTGTCGCCTCCAGCTCCCTGATCCCGGGCAATGACCCGACCTTGTTGTTCACCAACGCCGGCATGAACCAGTTCAAGGACTGCTTCCTCGGCCAGGAAAAGCGCGCCTACACCCGTGCCGTGAGCAGCCAGAAGTGCGTGCGCGCCGGTGGCAAGCACAACGACCTGGAAAACGTCGGCTACACCGCCCGTCACCACACCTTCTTCGAGATGCTGGGCAACTTCAGCTTCGGCGACTATTTCAAGCGCGACGCCATCACCTTCGCCTGGACCTTCCTCACTTCCGAGAAGTGGCTGAACCTGCCGAAAGAGAAGCTGTGGGTCACCGTCTACGCCAGCGACGACGAGGCCTACGACATCTGGACCAAGGAAGTCGGCGTGCCGGCCGAGCGCATGGTGCGCATCGGTGACAACAAGGGCGCCCCGTACGCCTCCGACAACTTCTGGACCATGGGCGACACCGGCCCATGTGGCCCATGCACCGAGATCTTCTACGACCACGGCGCCGATATCTGGGGCGGCCCACCCGGCTCGCCTGAGGAAGACGGTGACCGCTACATCGAGATCTGGAACAACGTCTTCATGCAGTTCAATCGCACCGCCGACGGCGTCCTGCACCCGCTGCCCGCCCCGTCGGTGGACACCGGCATGGGCTTGGAGCGCATCAGTGCGGTGATGCAGCACGTGCACTCGAACTACGAGATCGACCTGTTCCAGAGCCTGTTGGCCGCTGCCGCCAATGCCATCGGCTGCAGCAACGACGAGCAACCGTCGCTGAAAGTGGTCGCCGACCACATCCGTTCCTGCGGCTTCCTGATCGCTGACGGCGTGCTGCCCTCGAACGAAGGCCGTGGCTATGTGCTGCGCCGCATCATTCGCCGCGCCTGCCGTCACGGCAACAAGCTCGGCGCCAAGGGCAGTTTCTTCCACAAGATCGTCGCCGCGCTGGTCACGGAAATGGGCGAAGCCTTCCCTGAGCTCAAAGGCCAGCAGGCCCATATCGAGCGCGTGCTCAAGACCGAGGAAGAACAGTTCGCCAAGACGCTGGAGCAAGGGCTGCGTATCCTCGAGCAGGACCTGGCCCAGTTGCAGGGTAAGGTCGTGCCGGGCGACGTGGTGTTCAAGCTTTACGACACCTATGGCTTCCCCATGGACCTGACCGCCGATATCGCCCGCGAGCGCGAGCTGACCATCGACGAAGCCGGCTTCGAGCGCGAGATGGAGGCCCAGCGTGAGCGAGCCCGTTCCGCCAGCGCCTTCGGCATGGACTACAACAGCCTGGTCAAGGTCGACACCGCCACCGACTTCCTCGGCTATGACGCTACCGAAGGCCAGGGCAAGGTCATCGCCCTGTACAAGGACGGCCAGCCGGTCGAGCGACTGGCAGAAGGCGAGGAGGGCGTGGTTGTGCTTGATCGCACCCCGTTCTATGCCGAGTCCGGTGGCCAGGTGGGTGACTCCGGCTACCTCCAGGCTGGCGCAGCGCGCTTCGATGTGCGCGACACCACCAAGACCGGTGGCGCATTCCTGCACCACGGCGTGATCGCCAGCGGCATGCTGACTGTCGGCGCCACGGTTGATGCCCGCGTCGATGCAGACGTGCAGCACGCCACCTCGCTGAACCACTCCGCCACCCACCTGCTGCACGAAGCGCTGCGTCAGGTGCTGGGCGAGCATGTGCAGCAGAAAGGCTCGCTGGTCGACAGCCAGCGCCTGCGTTTCGACTTCAGTCACTTCGAGGCGGTCAAGCCAGAGCAGATCAAGGCCCTGGAAGACATCGTCAATCGCGAAGTGCGCCGCAACACCGAGGTGAAGACCGAGCTGACCGATATCGAAACCGCCAAGGCCAAAGGCGCCATGGCGTTGTTCGGTGAGAAGTATGGCGACACCGTGCGCGTGCTGAGCATGGGCGGTGACTTCTCCGTCGAGCTGTGCGGCGGCATTCACGCCAAGCGCACCGGCGACATCAGCCTGTTCAAGATCATCAGCGAAGGTGGCGTGGCTTCTGGCGTGCGCCGTATCGAAGCGATCACCGGCGCCGCCGCGCTGGCCTACCTGAACGCTGCCGAAGAGCAGGTCAAGGAAGCCGCGCAGCTGGTCAAGGGCAATCGCGACAACCTGATCGACAAGCTGTCGGCTGTGCTCGAGCGCAACCGCCAGCTGGAAAAGCAGCTCGAGCAGCTGCAGGCCAAGGCCGCCAGCGCCGCCGGGGACGATCTCTCCAATGCGGCCGTTGAGGTCAAGGGTGCCAAGGTTCTCGCCGCCCGCCTGGATGGGCAGGACGGCAAGGCCCTGCTGGCGCTCGTCGATCAACTGAAGAACAAGCTCGGCCACGCAGTGATCCTGCTGGGCAGCGAGCATGAGGGCAAGGTCGTGCTGGTGGCTGGCGTGACCAAGGACCTCTCCGGCCAACTCAAGGCTGGCGACCTGATGAAACAAGCTGCCGCGGTGGTAGGTGGCAAGGGTGGTGGTCGTCCGGACATGGCCCAGGGTGGTGGCGTCGACGTCGCCGCGCTGGACCAGGCCCTGGCCCTCGCCGTGCCGTTCGCCGAGCAGGGACTTTGAGATGAAGGGGCCGGTGGTCTAGTCACCGGCCTCTTCATGTTGGATTGTTTTTTGGGGCCCTTGAGGGCTGAGGCACCTTTGAAATGGCGTTGATCGTACAGAAATTTGGCGGCACCTCTGTCGGTTCCATCGAGCGGATCGAGCAGGTTGCCGACAAGGTCAAGAAATTCCGTGAGCAAGGCACCGACCTGGTGGTTGTGCTGTCGGCCATGAGCGGGGAAACCAATCGCCTGATCGACCTGGCCAAGCAGATCACCGATCAGCCGGAGCCGCGCGAGCTGGATGTGATTGTCTCGACCGGCGAGCAGGTCACCATCGCCCTGTTGTCGATGGCCCTGATGAAGCGTGGCGTGCCGGCGGTGTCGTACACCGGCAACCAGGTGCGCATCCTCACCGACAGCGCGCACAACAAGGCGCGCATCCTGCAGATCGACGACCAGAAGATCCGCGCCGACCTCAAGGCCGGGCGTGTGGTGGTGGTCGCCGGTTTCCAGGGTGTCGACGAGCATGGCAACATCACCACCCTCGGTCGTGGCGGTTCCGATACCACCGGGGTGGCACTGGCGGCGGCCCTGAAGGCCGACGAATGCCAGATCTACACCGATGTCGATGGCGTCTACACCACCGACCCGCGTGTCGTGCCCCAGGCCCAGCGCCTGGAGAAGATCACCTTCGAGGAGATGCTGGAAATGGCCAGCCTCGGCTCCAAGGTGCTGCAGATCCGCTCGGTGGAGTTCGCCGGCAAGTACAACGTCCCGCTGCGCGTGCTGCACAGCTTCAAGGAGGGTCCGGGTACCCTCATTACCATCGATGAAGAGGAATCCATGGAACAGCCGATCATTTCCGGTATCGCCTTCAACCGTGATGAAGCCAAGCTGACCATTCGTGGCGTCCCGGACACCCCAGGCGTCGCCTTCAAGATCCTCGGCCCGATCAGCGCCGCGAACATCGAAGTGGACATGATCGTGCAGAACGTCTCGCACGATAACACCACCGACTTCACCTTCACCGTGCACCGCAACGAGTACGAGAAGGCGCTGGCCGTGCTGGAGAACACCGCCCGTGAAATCGGCGCGCGTGAAGTGATCGGCGACACCAAGATTGCCAAGGTGTCGATCGTCGGTGTTGGCATGCGCTCCCACGCGGGCGTTGCCAGCCGTATGTTCGAGGCCCTGGCGAAGGAGAGCATCAATATCCAGATGATCTCCACCTCCGAGATCAAGGTCTCGGTGGTGATCGAAGAGAAGTACCTGGAGCTGGCTGTTCGCGCGCTGCACACCGCGTTCGAACTCGATGCACCTGCCCGACAGGGCGAGTAAGGCGCTGCCTGGAGGGGCGCGGCTTGCCGCGCCCTTCGCGTTTCTGCCCGCTGGTGGTGTCCCTGTCCAGGCGCCGCCGGCAGTTGTCCCGGGCCCATGCCGTCGTCCCCGGCCAGGCCCTGTAAACAAAGACTGTTGTCCCTGAAGATTCAAGTGAGGAGAAAACTATGCTGATTCTGACTCGTCGGTGCGCCGAGAGCCTGATCATTGGTGACGGTGAGATCACCGTGACGGTCCTGGGTGTCAAAGGCAATCAGGTGCGTATTGGCGTTAGCGCGCCTAAAGAAGTGGCTGTTCACCGCGAGGAAATCTACCTGCGGATCAAGAAAGAGAAGGACGAGGAGCCAAGCCTTTAATTTTTTTGAAGTTTTTTTCAAAAAAAGGGTTGCAAACGAGGAAGGGTGTGTTTAATATTCGCCTCGTGTTGCGGTGAGGTGGCCGAGTGGCCGAAGGCGCTCCCCTGCTAAGGGAGTATACCTCATAAGGGTATCGGGGGTTCGAATCCCCCCTTCACCGCCATTATTCGCTCAGGGCGCTTTGAACGGATGTAGTGTTCAGGCGGCTTGAAATGCGCAGCAAGACACGGACTCATAGCTCAGCTGGATAGAGTACTCGGCTACGAACCGAGCGGTCGGAGGTTCGAATCCTCCTGAGTCCGCCACTTTTGAAGTGGCTTTGCTTACAAGGCTGCTTCAATCAACCAGTGGTAACCTGGTCTAAAACTACCCCACGGACTCATAGCTCAGCTGGATAGAGTACTCGGCTACGAACCGAGCGGTCGGAGGTTCGAATCCTCCTGAGTCCGCCATTTTTGAAATGGCTTTGCTTACAAGGCTGCTTCAATCAACCAGTGGTAACCTGGTCTAAAACTACCCCACGGACTCATAGCTCAGCTGGATAGAGTACTCGGCTACGAACCGAGCGGTCGGAGGTTCGAATCCTCCTGAGTCCGCCATTTTTGAAATGGCTTTGCTTACAAGGCTGCTTCAATCAACCAGTGGTAACCTGGTCTAAAACTACCCCACGGACTCATAGCTCAGCTGGATAGAGTACTCGGCTACGAACCGAGCGGTCGGAGGTTCGAATCCTCCTGAGTCCGCCATTTTTGAAATGGCTTTGCTTGCAAGGCTACTTCAACCCACCAGTGGTAACCTGGTCTAAAACTACCCCACGGACTCATAGCTCAGCTGGATAGAGTACTCGGCTACGAACCGAGCGGTCGGAGGTTCGAATCCTCCTGAGTCCGCCATACATCAAGAAGCCCGCTCATTAGAGCGGGCTTTTTGTTTTTCTGGCGCGCTGAATTGTCGCAGATGTGCATCTACGCTTTTCTGTAGAGGTCTCGCGTCGCGTGGTTTGCCAGCAAGGCTGGCTCCTGCAGGTCGAGGTCAGTCGCGAATTGTTCGGGGCACTGAATGCGATGTGCTTTTTCCGCCCGACCCACCGTCGCACTGTTGGCTTCGAGCGTTGTCACAGCTTTGGCTCGCAAACGATTGTTCTGGCCAAAAATTTAAGCGATCCGACAGCTTACACAGTGTATGATTGCGCCCGTCAGCCCCGCCGGGGCTTGTGGAATCCCACCATGGACTTACCCAGTAGTTACTCGCTAACAAGATTCATACAGAAAGATCTGACCGATTGATTCTCCCGGCGTGCTCCGCTGCTGGGAGTGGAGTTCGCCTATGACCGAAGTCGAAGTAAAGAAAGCCCAAGAGAGCCTGCAGGATCGCCTGGCCCAGGTGATCGAACTGCTGCAGCGCCAGCGGGTGGTCGAGGACCTGACGCACCGTCAGGAAGGTCACCATCACGACCTGGTGGAAAACCTCGTCCACCGCCAGAATCTCGTCGAACTGCAGCGCAAACTCGACGACCTGCACCCCGCCGACATTGCCTACATTCTCGAAGCGCTGCCGCTGGAAGATCGCCTGACGGTCTGGCAGCTGGTGCGCTCCGACCGTGACGGCGACATCCTCCTCGAAGTTTCCGACGCTGTCCGCCAGACCCTGATCGCCGACATGGACGATCACGAGCTGCTGGCTGCCGCCAAGGAGATGGACGCCGACGAGCTGGCTGACCTGGCGCCCGAGCTGCCGCGTGATGTCGTTCACGAGCTGATGGAAAGCCTCGATGCCCAGCAGCGCGAACGCGTGCGTTCGGCCCTGAGCTACGACGAGGAGCAGGTCGGTGCGTTGATGGACTTCGAGATGGTCACCATCCGCGAAGACGTCAGCCTTGAAGTGGTGCTGCGCTACCTGCGTCGGCTCAAGGAGCTGCCGGGGCACACCGACAAGCTGTTCGTGGTGGATTATGACGGCAAGCTCAAGGGTGTGCTGCCGATCAAGCGGTTGCTGGTCAACGACCCGGACAAGAAGGTCGCGGAGGTCATGGCCAATGACCCTGTGGTCTTCCACCCTGAGGAAGATGCCTACGACGCCGCCCTGGCTTTCGAGCGTTATGACCTGGTTTCCGCTCCGGTGGTGGATAAAGGCGAGCGACTGATCGGCCGCCTGACCATCGATGAGATGGTTGACCTGATCCGTGAGGAAAGCGAGAGCGAAGTGCTCAACATGGCGGGTCTGCGCGAAGAGGAAGATATCTTCGCGTCCGTCTGGCGTTCGCTGCGTAACCGCTGGGCCTGGCTGGCCATCAACCTGATCACGGCATTCGTGGCCTCGCGGGTGATCGGGTTGTTCGAGGGGTCGATCGAGAAACTCGTGGCACTGGCGGCGTTGATGCCGATCGTTGCCGGTATCGGCGGCAACTCGGGTAACCAGACCATCACCATGATCGTGCGGGCGATGGCCCTCGACCAGGTATCGCCGGGCAACACCAGCCGCCTGATGCGCAAGGAGCTTGCGGTTTCGCTGCTCAATGGCCTCATCTGGGGTGGGGTGATCGGTGTCGTGGCCTTCTGGCTGTACGGCAGTTGGTCGCTAGGCCTGGTAATGACGGCCGCCATGACTCTGAACCTGTTGCTTGCGGCTTTGATGGGCGTGCTGATCCCGATGACCTTGACGCGTCTGGGGCGTGATCCGGCCATGGGTTCGAGCGTGATGATCACCGCCGTGACCGACAGCGGCGGGTTCTTCATCTTCCTGGGGTTGGCGACGCTGTTCCTGCTGTAGGGGCGGCTTTAGCCGCGATGCAGGCGCTGCGGTGTGTGGCACCCGCTTCGCGGGTGTTCGCGGCTGAAGCCGCTCCTGCGGAGATCGCGCGAAATCAATGGAGCATGGATTGTTCCGCACACAAAAAAGCCAGCTTGCGCTGGCTTTTTTGTGTGCGGCGGGAAGATCGCTATCAGGACGCGTCGGCGGCCATTTCCACATCGTGAGCGATGAGGGCGACCAGCGCGTTTTGCTGGCGATGAGAAAGTTGGCGGAAGCGCTGCAGCAGTTCGCGTTCGTGCAGGCTGAGCTCTGGGCTGTCCAGGCGCATGCTCAGCTCGTCACCCAGCGCACCTTCCTGGATAAGGCTCTGCTCCAGGCGTGCGATGATTTCGGAGTTCATGCTGCGGTGGTGGTTGCGCGCTACCTCGGCAATGCGCTCACGCATACCGTCTGGCAGGCGGACGACGAACTTGTCAGCGGTGCGGCTCGAATAAATAGCCTGTTTCATTGGGCGCATATAAATTGACCGGTTGTTCTGGTTCAGGGGAAGCGGTTCTCAAATTGGCCGCACGGTGGAAGTACGACCGCGGCGACGACAAAATGTTCAACCGTGATGTGATTTTGGGTCTTCATCTTGCCTCATGGTCGCCGTTTCCTTGGCGTCAATTCTGTGACAAATAGTGATCCGGATAAAGGCGTTTTGCCAGTACCAATTATCAGAAATGAGCACTGGTTTGAAAAGTTTCACATTTATCGGACCGCCAAGGTGTCAGACCTTTGTCGCCAAAATCTGGTAAATGGCGACAAAGGTCAGGGAAAAAACCTAGAATGCACGGGTTCCCCTCACATTGAGCATAGTGGCTATGCAATATGACGCAAGCGGCACACCGTCCTCAAGGGGGCGTTTGATCTTCCTGATAGGACCGTCCGGCTCTGGGAAAGATTCCCTCATCGATGCCGCGCGCGAGCAACTGCTTGCGCAAGGTGTTGAAATTGCCCGGCGGGTGATAACCCGCTCGGCCGAGGCGAAAGGTGAGGCCGCTGTCGGTGTGAGCGCGGCACGCTTTGAAGCGATGCGCCAGGCCGGTGAATTCGCCCTGTCGTGGCAGGCCAACGGGCTTTCTTATGGGATTCCGATCCAGGTGGATGACTGGCTTGACCAGGGGCTGTCGGTGTTGGTCAATGGCTCGCGGGGATACCTGGCGCAAGCGCGTGAGCGTTATCCCGACTTGCTGGCAGTGGGGCTGGCTGTTTCGCCGCAGGTGCTGCGTGAGAGGCTCCTGGCCCGTGGCCGGGAAAGCCACGAGGAGATCGAGCAGCGGTTGGCACGCAGTGCGGGTATGCAGGCTTATGATGCTTCAGTCCATGTGCTGGATAATTCGGCTTCATTATCCAGTGTCGTCGAAGCGTTGCTGAGATTGCTGGGTGAGCACGGCGCGCTCGGCCAATTGCCCGCGAAAAATCTGACGTGCAAATTGCCCGATTGAGGCATGACAAATGGCTACATGCTGGTTAACATGCTCGCCGTCTCTACCGCGCAGCGTTCGTTGCCGGCTTCAGGGTCTCAGTAGCTCAATTGGATAGAGCATCCCCCTCCTAAGGGGAAGGTTGCAGGTTCAAATCCTGCCTGGGACACCATCCGATCCATCCCCATCTCTAAAACGATACAACCGACCCCTGGCCGTTTGAGCCATGGCGCGGAGTCGGCTGCGGTCGGATATCAGCGATACACGGGATACGCCTCGCACAACCGGTCCACCTGACGGCACACCTCGCTGTGCACTTCTGTGTCGTCCGGCGCGTGCAGCAGGTCGGCGATCAGCTGTGCAAGCAACCTGGCCTGGTCGAGCCCCATGCCACGGGTAGTGATGGCCGGGGTGCCGATGCGGATGCCGCTGGTGATTGTCGGGGCCTGTGGATCGTTGGGGATGGCGTTCTTGTTGAGGGTGATGCGCGCGCTTTCCAGCAGTGCCTCGGCGGCCTTGCCGGTGAGCCCCAGAGGTTGCAGGTCGACCAGGAACATGTGGCAGTCGGTACCGTCGGAAACGATGCGCAGGCCACGTTCGGTGAGTACCTGGGCCATGCCCCTGGCGTTCTCGATCACTTGCGCCTGATAGCGTCGGAAGTCCTCTGTGTTGGCTTCGTGGAAAGCCACGGCCTTGGCGGCGATCGCATGCATCAACGGGCCGCCCTGGTACATCGGGAAGATCGCCTTGTCGAGCGCGGCGGCATGCTCCTGGCGTGCCAGGATCAACCCGCCACGGGGGCCGCGCAGGGTCTTGTGGGTGGTGGAGGTGACGATGTCGGCGTAGGGCACTGGCGACGGGTAGAGCCCGGCGGCGACCAGGCCGGCATAGTGGGCCATGTCGACCATCAGGTAGGCACCGACCTCGTCGCACAGGGCACGGAAGCGAGCAAAGTCGATATGTCGCGCATAGGCCGAAGCCCCGGCGATGATCAACTTCGGGCGGTGCGTGCGGGCAAGGCGCTCGAGTTGTTCGTAGTCGAGGGTTTCGCTCTCGGGGTTGACGCCGTAGGTCACGGCGTTGAACCACTTGCCGGAGAAGTTCACCTTGGCCCCATGGGTGAGGTGGCCGCCATCGGCCAGGGCCATGCCGAGCAGGGTGTCTCCCGGTTGCAGCAGGGCCAGCATCGCCGCCTGGTTGGCCTGAGAGCCGGAGTGGGGTTGGACGTTGGCGTACTCGGCGCCGAACAGCGCGCAGGCGCGTTCGATGGCCAGCGACTCGATTTCGTCGACCACCTGGCAGCCGCCGTAGTAGCGCCGGCCCGGGTAGCCTTCGGCATATTTGTTGGTCAGCACCGAGCCTTGGGCTTCGAGCACCGCGCGGCTCACGTAGTTCTCCGAGGCGATCAGTTCGATATGGATTTCCTGGCGGAAGCGTTCGCGGGAAATCAGTCGGGCAATGTTGGCGTCACAGGTTTCCAGGTTCATGGTGTTCCCTTCAAGAGGCAATGGCGGTTGCCGGCGCCTGACGGGCAGCGGCAGAGGAGGCGGTATGGGTGGAGGGTAGGTAGATCGAGGTGTCCTTCAGGCCACTGCCGGTAATTAGCAGCACCGCGCTTTCGCGACTGTGCGGGTGTTGTTCGGCGTACTGCAGCAGGCCGGCGTAACTGCTGGCGGCGCCGGCTTCAGGAAAGATCCCGGTGCGAGCTGCCAGGCGCGAGGCAGCCTGGACAATCGCCGTGTCGTCGACACAAAGGAATTCGCCTTCGCTGTCGCGTACCGCGCGCAATGCCTTGAGGCGATCGCGTGGGAAGGCCACGTTGATGCTGCTGGCCAGGCTTGTCGGAGCGCGTTTTTCGACTTGCTCGAGGGGAAGGCCGCTGGACCAGGCGCGGTACATGAAGTTGCTTTCCCGTGCCTGGACACCCATCAGCCGTGGCATGCGTTCGATCCAGCCAAGCTTGAGCAAATCCTGGAAGCCTTTGTGCACCGCGCCGAGGATGCAGCCGTTGCCGACCGGCACGAAGACCAGGTCGGGCACTTGCCAGTCCAGCTGTTCGCAGATCTCGAAGGCAACGGTCTTCTTGCCTTCGGTCATGTACGAGTTGATGCCGGTGGTGCGGTTGTACCAGCCATTGCTCTCGCAGGCGTTGCGACATTGTTCGAAGGCTTCGTCATAAGCGCCGTCGACCAGGATCACTTCGGCACCGTAGCCGATCATCTGCGCCAGTTTTTCCCGTGGGGTGGTACGCGGGATGAAGATCACATTGCGCAGGCCGCGCTCCGCGCTCATGCCGGCGAGGGCGGAGGCGGCGTTGCCGGTGCTGGCTACCGCAACCGTACTGGCGCCGCTTTCCAGGGCCAGGGCCACCGCCAGGGCGCTGGCGCGGTCCTTCAGCGAGCCGGTGGGCTGGCGGGACTCGTCCTTGACCCAGACTTTCATGCCGCTGCCGGGCTCGAGCAGGCCCGGGCGTTCATACAGTGGTGTGCTGCCGACCAGCAGTCGTGGCACATAGCGCTCGCTGCCCAGCGGCAGCAGCGCGCGGTAACGCCACATGCCCAGCCCGGCCTGGGCCGCCAACCCGTCGCGGTCGCATTCCCGGCGCACGCTGTCGTAGTCGTAGAGGGTGTCGAGGGCGCCGTCGGTGCGGCAATGAGGGCAGAAGTATTCGACCTGGTACGGCGCGTAGCGGGTGCCGCAGGTGATGCATTGCAAAACGAAGGGCGTGCAAAGGCGGTCCATTGCGTGTCCTCGCGCAGAAGAAGGGGAAAGGGGGGGCGGCGCCGTCTGCGTGACGGCGCCGCAGGCACGGGTCAGCGCGGTGGCAGTGCCATGATCGCGTCGATCGCCACCAGGGTGCCGCGGGCCAGGGCACTGGCACCGGCGGTGGTGCGTGCCGGGTAGGGCTTGCTGAAATAGGCTTCCATCACCCGGTTGAGGGTGGGGAACTCGCTGAGGTCGGTGATGAAGGCCGTGACCTTGACCACATTGGCCAGGCTGCCACCGCTGGCCTCGGTCATGGCCTTGAGGTTGTCCAGGGTCTGGCGCAGCTGGCCTTCGAAGTCCTTGGCCAGTACTTCGTTGGAGTTGGGTTCGACCGGTGTTTGCGCGGAGAGGTACACGGTGTCGCCGACGCGGATGGCCTGGGAGTAGGTGCCCAGGGGGAAGGGCGCCTGGTCGGTGTAGATGACGTTGTCGTCGGTGAGGAAGGGCTGGGCTTGGCTGGCCTGGGCGTGGGCGGTGCTTTGCATGGTGTTCACTCCTTGTGATGGCATTTGTTTTTGTGTGGGTGGATCAGTGCAACTGGGCGACCTCGGTCACGCGGCGCGTGGCGAAGGTCGCGGTGCGGCAGCGCTCGGGTGAGAACGGCGCATAGTCGAGGCCGCATTCGGCGAGGTCTGCCGGCATGGGCAGGCCAAGCGCGCTGTGGCAGCACAGGCGCGACAGCGCCGGTGCGGTCTGGATGCCATAGCCGCCGAGGGCGGCGAGCCAGACGAAGGCGGGTTGTCGTGGGTCGGTGCCGACCACCGGGGTGCGATCGGCAACGAAGTTGCGCAAGCCGGCCCATCGGTTGACGATGCGCTTGGGGCGCAACTGGGTGGCCTGTTCCAGGCGATCGAGGGTGATGGCCAGGTCCAGTTCCTCGGGCTGCGCGTCGCAGGGCGCGGAAGGCGTCTCGTCACAGGGGGAGACGATCAGGCGGCCGGCCTCGGGCTTGATGAAGATGTCCTCGTCCAAGGTGCCCAGATAGGGGGTGTTGTGTACTTCGCAATGGGGGTCGACGACCAGCACGGTACGGCGCAGGGCCTGCAAGCCGATCGCCGGCACTTCGCAACGCTCGGCGCAGGTGTCCGCCCAGCTGCCGGCGGCATTGACGATCAGTCGGGCGTGCAAGGTGCTGCCATCACCGCAAAGCAGGCGCCACAACCCATCCCGGTGCTGGGCACCGAACAGCTCGCAGTCGCGACGTACCTCGCCGCCACGCTGGCGCAGGCCGGTCAGGTAGGCGCCATGGATGGCGTGTACATCGAGGTCGAAGGCGCCGGGTTCGTGGAGGCCGGCGCTCCAGCGCCCAGGGGCCAGATAGGGCGCGAGTGCCATCACTTGCTCGGCATCCGCCCAGCGTGCGTCGGGCACATGCTGGCGTACTGCCTCGAAGCGATGGCGCAGCTGCGCCTCGCGCTCGTGGGTGGCGACGATCAGTGCGCCGCGAGGTGACCACAACGGTGTGCTCGCCAGTCCGGCCGGTGGTGCTTCGAAGAAGCCTCGGGAAGCGCAGGTCAGTGCACGGATGTGCTGATTACCGTAGCTTTCCATGGAGATGGCCGCCGATCGCCCGGTGGTGTGGTAGGCCAGTTGGCGTTCCCGTTCGAGCAGGCAGACACGGCCATGTTCGGCCAGTTGGTAGGCTACCGAGACACCGGCGATACCACCCCCGATGACCACGAAATCGAAGCTCTGGCTCATGATGCGCGCGCCTCCTGGTGTTGGCTGGCCTTGCTCGGGCGGCTGTAGCCCAGGGCGAAGTAGGCGACGAGGCCGAAGATCAGCCCCCAGAAGGCGGCGGCGAGGCCGAGGAAGCTCATTCCCGACGCGGTGACCAGGAAGGTGATCAGCGCAGGTTCGCGCTGCTTCTCGTCGGCCATTGCGCCGGTGAGGCCGTTGGCGATGGCGCCGAACAGGGCAAGGCCGGCGAGGGCGGCGATCAGTTCTTTGGGCAGCGCGGAGAACACCGAGGCCAGGGTTGCGCCGAAGGTGCCCATCAGCAGGTAGATGGCGCCGCAGGCAATCCCGGCGATATAGCGCTTGTCCGGGTTTTCATGGGCTTCACGGCCGGTGCAGATGGCGGCGGTGATCGCTGCCAGGTTGACGCCGTGGCAAGCGAAGGGCGCCATCAGCAACGAACCGATGGCGGTGACCGACACGATCGGCCGGGCCGGGGTCTGGTAGCCGGAGGTGCGCAGCACGGCAATCCCAGGTACCGACTGGCCGGTGAGCGACACCAGGGCCAGTGGCAGCCCGATGTTGACGATGGCGTGCCAGTTCCACTCCGGGGTTGTCCAGACCGGCACGGTCATCTCCAGCACCAGCGCCTGGGTGTTCAGTTGGCCCAGCCCGGCGGCCAGCGCACAGCCGACGATCAGCACCGACAGGATCGCGTAGCGTGGCGAAAGGCGCTTGAACACCAGGTAGGCCACCAGCATCGACAGCACCAGCAGCGGCTGGACGCGAATCGAGCTGAACAGCTCGGCGCCGAAGCGGAACAGGATACCGGCCAGCATGGCGGCGGCGATGGCCTTGGGCAGGCGGTTCATGAGGCGATCGAAAGCGCCGCTCAATGCGACCACGGTAATCAGCAGCGAGGCGACGATATAGGCGCCGACCGCCTGTGCCAGGGACACGGTCGGCAGCATCGACACCAGCAGGGCGGCGCCGGGGGTCGACCAGGCGGTGATCACGGGCACCCGCAGTTTCCAGCTGAGCAGCAGGCCGGTCAGGCCGCTGCCGATGGAAATCGCCCAGATCCACGAGGCGGTGACCTCGTTGCTCAGCTGCGCCTGGTGGGCGGCCTGGAACACAATGATCAAGGGGCCGGCGTAGGAGATGATCACCGCGATGAGGCCGGCGACCAGCGCTGAGAGTGAAAAGTCCTTTCTGATGGTGTCCATGGTGCGTCCGGATTGGTGGGTCAGAGATGATTGATTCGATTGAGTCGAATGCAATTGACTCTATATCGATGCATTGATTTGTTTCAATAGGCTCAATGCAAAATCTCGCGTTTTAGTGGGCGGGTGTAGGTCGAAAGCCTTGTAGCGTTTATCAGGTCGAGCGCCGCCCGCGCGGCGCATCGCGGATGAATCCGCTCCTACATTCGTTGCAACGTGGCCATGACAGATAGGCCACGGTTGTTCGCCCCGCCCGGCTCACGCCATGCGCCAAGGCTGGCAACCATGGCCTCACAGGTGCGGCACGTTGCAACAGATGTAGGAGCGGATTCATCCGCGATGCGCCGCGCGGGCGGCGCTCGATCTGGAGAGCACTGAAAGACTACCGACGAACACCTTGAAAACGTCGGCTCCGAGAGGGCTCTGAATGACCCAATGTGAGCCTCATCACACACGTTGGATACAATTTGAATCGCTTAATGGATCGACTCAAGTCATGTGATATGATCAAAATACAATCATTTACCACTCGGTAGCCGTCTCATGTGGGTTCCTCAGATCAGCGAAAGCAACCAGCCAATGTACCTGTCCATCGCCGATGCGCTGGCCCGGGACATCGCCAGCGGGACGCTCAAGCGCGGGGAGCGCCTGCCAACCCTGCGTGAGCTGGCCGCCGCCCTGGACGTGACCCCCGGCACCATCAGCCGTGCCTACATCGAGGCCTCGCGCCGAGGGCTGGCGCAAGGCGAAGTGGGTCGTGGCACCTACGTGCTCGACCGGATCAGCGACAAGGCCGACGAGCGTTCCGCCACCAAGCCCGTGCAACGGCCACTGTTCACCACGGCAGGTTCGCCACGAGCCGAAGAACTCGACCTGTCGATCATCAAGCCCTACGGCCAGACCTTGCAGTACTGGCTGCGCAACGCGTTGGTCGAACTGGCCAACGCCAGCCACCTTGACCAGGCACTCGACTACACCCCCGATGGCGGCCATCCCCTGCACCGTGAAGCCGGCGCCCAGTGGCTGCGACACTGGCTGCCGGGTGCGCAGTGGCAACAGGTGGTCATCACCAGTGGTGCCCAGCACGGTCTGATGGTGGCAATCAGTGCCCTGACCGAGGCCGGCGACCTGGTGCTGTGCGAGTCGCTGTGCTACCCGGGCATCATTTCGGTTGCCCATGGGCTTGGCCGGCGCTTGCGTGGTGTTCCCATGGACGAGGAGGGGATCATCCCCGACGCCCTGCGCGAAATCTGCCAGCGCGAGAAACCGGCGATGCTGATCTGTGTGGCCACCTGCCAGAACCCGACCACCGCGATCATGTCCAACGCCCGGCGGGCGCAGATTGCCGCGTTGGCCGAAGAGTTCGACTTCCTGCTGCTCGACGATGACATCTACGGCTTCCTGGCCACCGACGCTGACACCCGGCCACTGAGCACCTTCGCCCCGGATCGCTCGATCTACCTCACCAGCCTGTCCAAGTCGGTGCTGCCGGCCCTGCGCATCGGCTACCTGTACAGCCCGCCGAAGCTGCTGTCCCGCTTGACCTCCATGGTGCGCAGCACGGTATGGATGCCGTCTCCGCTGACTGCGCAGCTGGCCAGCCATGTCATCGGCGAAGGCCTCGACAGCCAGTTGATCCGCATGCACCGGGCAGAAGCCGCCGAACGCCAGGCGATTGCCAGCGAAGTGTTCGGTGCGGGCGTGCTGCGCAGCCAACCCCATGGTTACCACGTCTGGCTGAACCTGCCGGAACAGTGGCGCAGCGACGAGTTCGCCTTGCTGGCCCGGGCCAATGGCGTGATCGTCATGAGCGGCAGCCAATTCCAAGTGGAGCGCAGCGGGGATCCGCGGGGGGTGAGGGTGGTGCTGATGTCACCCACCAGCCAGGAGGAATTGCGCTTTGCCCTGACACAGTTGGCAAGCTTGCTCGAGTCGGGCGACCCGAAGCGCTTCTATTGAACGATGCGGCCCGCCTGGCGGCGGGCCACGATCAGGCACTCAGAGTTCGGCTGTTTTCAGCTTCTCATCATCCCGCGGGCGGGGTGGGGTAGCGGCCAGTTCGCCGTTCAGGTTGCCCGTAACCTGGGCCCGAAGCGCCTGCTGCTCAAGCTTGGCCTGGGCTTTCTCTTTTACGTCGTCCTGGATGCGTCGGGCGATCTGTTCATCGATCCTCGCCTTCTGTTCCGGGGGCAGCGCGTTGTATTCATCCTCCGTCAGGCCCATCTCCTGGAGGAACTTCTCCTTGATCTTCTCCGCTGGCGACTTGGCCATGTAGTCGCGGAAGTCCTGTACGGCAGTGGATCCCTCCTGCTTACCGACGCTGGCCTGCTGACGGGCGGCAACGTCCGGGTTCTGCAGCATGACCATGAGCTTGGCGAAGGCTTCCTTGCGGTTGTCTTCGGCGTTCTGCTGCGAAGCACTGCCTTGGCTGTTCTGTTGCGCCGTGGCGTTGCCGGTTGCCGCGACCTGAAACGATGGCATGAAGGCGACCGGCGCCTGTTCGCTGCCGGTGCGGTTCTGGGGTTGCACGGCGGGCTGCCAGCCCAGGCCGGTTGGGGTGATCAGCATGTCTCCTCCTTGGATTGTTCGAAACAGCGCGACGAAAGTGGCAAAAGCTGTGCCAGTGCGGGCAGACGAGTGAAATAGGCCGCCTGGGCTATTCCGGTGCTCGGCTGCCGGGAATATGCTTGCCCACGAGAGGCACGTGATTGCCGACAGCGGCAATCACGAGGCATGTCGGCAGCTTCTTGACCGGGGCGCAGTTGCTGGGTGAAAAGGAGAGCGTCCATGAGTCACAGTCAAGCACCCGGGCCGGTACCGCCCGGCTTCAGTGAGCAACAGTTGCACACCTTGTTCGATCTGATCAGCGATGGCATCTGGGATTGGGATGCCAACAGTGGCTATGTCTACCGCAATCCGGGCTGGTACGCGATGCTGGGTTACCCCAACCATTCCATGGCCAATTCGGTGTTGACCTGGGAGAGCGTGATCCACCCGGAGGACTATCCCAAGGTCATGGCCCATTT
This sequence comes from Pseudomonas entomophila, assembly GCF_018417595.1. NCBI lineage: Bacteria > Pseudomonadati > Pseudomonadota > Gammaproteobacteria > Pseudomonadales > Pseudomonadaceae > Pseudomonas > Pseudomonas entomophila. The sequence goes on along the minus strand of NZ_CP070982.1, from coordinate 4,240,907 downwards.
CGAGGCCTATATCAATCAACACAGCGAACGCTACTGCATCGAATACCGCTGCCGCTGCCAGGATGGCAGCTACCTGTGGGTCGAGGACAGTGGCCATGTCATTGCCCGCAACGCGGATGGCTCGGTGGCACGCATGTTGGGCGCACATCGCAATATCGATGCAGGCAAGCGCCTGGTCGGCGAACTTCAGCAGCGCAACCAGTCGCTTGAAAGCCAGGTGGCCGAGCGCACTCGTGAGCTGTCCTGGGTCAACCAGCAGTTGCAGCGTCAGCTGGACGAGAACCGTGAGCTGGCCGAGCGAGATGCCTTGACTCGCACCGCCAACCGCTATCGCCTGGAAAAGACCCTGCAACAGGCCTGCGAGCGTGCCCAGCGCTTCCGCGAGCCGTTGGCGCTGATCGCCATGGACCTGGATGACTTCAAACCGATCAACGACCTCTACGGGCATGCCTGTGGCGACGCAGTGCTGGTCGACGTGTGCGAACGCATCCAGCACAGCCTGCGCCCCCAGGATCTGCTGGCGCGCTGGGGCGGAGACGAGTTCGTGGTGATGCTGCCCCAGGCCGGCTTGGGCGAGGCGCGGGAAGCCGCGCTGCGCATTCGCCAGGTCATGAACCGGCTACAGCCTGTGGGCAAACACCGGCTGACCCTGAGCTACGGCGTGGTGCAGTGGCAGGAAGGGGAAAACCCGCATGCCTTGCTGGCCCGCGCCGACCAGGCGCTGTACCGGGCCAAGGCGGCAGGCAAGAACGACGTCGCCGAATAAAAAGTGCCCGCTGCGCCTGGCGGCGCGGCGGGCAAAATCGGCCAGGGCCGCTTCAGTGTCTAGATGTGCAGGGCATGGCCGAGGGCGCGCAGTGCGGCCTCCTGCACGGCTTCGCCCAGGGTTGGGTGGGCGTGGATGGTGCCGGCGATGTCTTCCAGGCGCGCGCCCATTTCCAGCGATTGGGCAAAGGCGGTGGACAGCTCCGAGACCGCCACACCCACGGCCTGCCAACCCAGGATCAGATGGTTGTCACGGCGGGCCACCACGCGTACGAAACCACTTTTCGACTCAAGGCTCATGGCCCGGCCGTTGGCGGCGAAGGGGAATTGCGCGACCAGACAGTCCACGCCCTGTTGGCTGGCCTGCTCCGGGGTCTGGCCGACCACCACTACTTCCGGGTCGGTGAAACACACGGCGGCGATGGCGCTGGGCTCGAAACGCCGCGTCTTGCCGGCAATGATCTCGGCGACCATCTCGCCCTGGGCCATGGCCCGGTGCGCCAGCATCGGTTCGCCGGCCACGTCGCCGATGGCCCAGACGTTGCGCATGCTGGTCTGGCAACGCTCGTCGATGGCGATGGCGGCGCCGTTCATCTTCAGGTCCAGGCCTTCCAGGCCGAAGCCTTTGGTGCGTGGGCGGCGGCCCACGGCCACCAGTACCTGGTCGGCCTCCAGGCGCAGCTGCCCGCCCTGGTCATCGCTGGCCAGCAGGCAGCCGTCGGTATAGCCCTCGACGCTGTGCCCCAGGTACAGCGCAATACCAAGCTTCTTGATCGAGTCCGCCACCGGCGCGGTGAGTTCGGCGTCGTAG